>JAFEAZ010000023.1 GCA_018266085.1 Candidatus Babelota bacterium | reverse complement strand
TCTTGACAACCTTTTTTATTCTCCTACATTTAAGTGCGGAACTTTGAGCTATAAGGAACGCAGCAGAGTTAATTCAGTATTCTAGGCACTGTCACGTCTACGCCATTTCAAGCTCTTTTTTCTAAGTAAGTACATATTTCACCATTTTTTTAAAGGATAACTCTATGCACAAGAGTCTTGCCCTTGCTGCCCTTCTGCTGCCATTTTCTGGCTATGGTATTACTAAAGAGGCACGCATCAAAGAGCTGAAAGAGGCTCAATATCAGAAGATGTTAGAGCTTAGATCTATAATGGATGTTATTTACACAAGTAAACAGCATATGGATTCAAACATCGCAGGCTATGAAAAAGTTCTTCAGAATTCTGCACGTGCAAAAAAAGAAAAGTTAGATCTATTAGCAAGCAAAAGCGGTCATAAAAAGATGGATGAAGAGTCGATTCGTAAGAGCTTGGATGATTCTAACAATAGCCTTTGTGAGGATCTTCTCGATGCTCTTATGAGTAAGAAAATATTTAAGCATTCTATTTTTCATGAGTTGTTTGACTTGGACAGTACGAAGCCGATGGGTATGCAGGTATTTGAAGAAATGAGTACTTTTTATCCAGACAAGCTTCTTTCTTTAGGCCTTATAATCGAATCAAATCTTATGGTGGTTGCAGTTGCTAAGTATCACCAGGGGATTCAGGAATTAATAAAAATCAACCAAGAAATTATCGATTTGGAAGCCTAGGAATAGTATGAACAACAAGACAATTATTCTTTACTCAATGCTTATCGCGTTATCTCAACAATCTGAAGCAAATGCTATTGGTGAAAGTTTGGTAGCACTGGTTAGCAAGGTAAACCCCTTTAAGAGTAAAAATAACGAGCAAGTTGCAGGAGGTTATTTTTCTGATGCGGGACAAAATTTTGGTGTTGGAGCTATCAAAGAGCTTGCAAAAACAGAGTCGATGCCAGGTCTTCAAAAAGCATCAGCAGAGTTCGGAAGCAATTTTGGTGCGACTTTGGTAAAAGGGTCTGCAGAAATTATAGCGGCTCCTACCACTAAAAAGCTTACTGATGACATAGGCAAGAATATAGGATCAGAAGCCAGTAAAGCGCTTGCCGGTGCAGCGGTAGCATCTACCAAAATAGCGGCTGGAACGGTTGCGGGGCTAGCGGGACTTGCCACTACCGTTTATGTAGCAGATAAAGCGGTTGATAGATTATTCCCCGTAGAGCAAGAACAAGCCAATAGAGCAGAAGCTGCTACCAGAGTTGTTGATGCCAATACAAAGACATTGGTAGCAACGGCACACTTGCAAGCGGTAAGGGATGCTCAAGAATTTGGGCCCTGTTTGGTTCGTCACCGAAAACAAGTGAGAGATACGCATGATTGTCCGGGCAACTGTAAGGACCTCTATGCAAGAATGATCATTCGCGGTCAACAAGAACTTGCTGTAGCGAAATTGGAAAAACTAAAAACGCTAGATGAGGTACCGGTTCCCACGGTATCGGCAGAAAAGGCTGAACAGGAAGTGCGCGAATCGTTTGAGCAAAATCGGCAAGGGCGTATGAGGAAAATGCAAGTAACAAAGCCTGGATGGTTTAGAAATTCTTCTACAACAATTGAGTTGCCAGAAGAGGCGCTTGATCTGCTGGAAAGAAGAAGTTCATTGAGCCCAAAGAGGTTTTCAAGAGTATTGAAAGACCAAATCAATGAAAAATATCCAAACATGGAGGCATCAACAGCTGAACCAGTGCTCAATAAAAATGGTTATCCGTCGCATATTACCGTTGATTTAACCATTGATGGCAAGAAAGCAAAAATGAAAAAGAATCCAGAGGTCAGATAAGCATGAACTTTGAAAGCTATGATGCTGAGGCAGAGTAAGCTTGAGTGTTTTGATCTTTTTCGTAGAGAGCTCTGCGAAATCAGAGCTCTCTTTTTTTTGACTAAATTTAGTTGCTCGCAGGAGCTTTCACCCGTGTTACCATCAAGGTCGGGTTCTCATACCATGAAAAGGTAATTTCAAGCTCCTTGGTGTCGTTTAATAGTTGGTAGGTCAACTCTTCGGTGCCTTTTTTATAGCTCTTGCCCATTGGACGGAAATCGTAGGCAAAAACGAGATTAATGCATTTGGTATCAGCGGGAACGTTGATAGTTTCGCCTTCTGCAATCTCAACACCATTGATCGTTAGGCTATAGTCGTCAGGACACCAGGTTTTGCCAAACTTTTTGTAACCCGTCATCTTTTTCTGGATCTTATTTTTTACTGTCACCATAGGCTTTGCTACCGCAGGTTTTTCTTCAGGCATAGCCGGTTGTGCCGGTTCTGCTCTTTTTGCAGCAGGTTTTTTTGTGTCGGCACTCTCGTGCTGTTTTACCGGAGCTTGTTTCTTTTCGGGCGCTTTAGGGGCAGGGCTCTTTTTGGCCACCGGCTTTTTCGCTATCGGTTTAGTGATGCGAGTCTCTTGTTTATTCAGCTGATCGACATGCTTTTTGCAGATAGAGCAGGGCGCTTCAGATGGCTGCGCGGTCTGGTGCTCTTTTTGCATGTGTTCTTGAACGTTATCAAGCTCGCGTGCTTCGGCCTCAAGCGCATTGCGTGCTGCTTCTGGCATGTTTGTGTAGGCTTGTTCAGCTTTTTCGCCTTCCAACGTTAACTCGTCTTGCGTTGGCGCCATTGGCTGAGCCGTTTGTATGGCATCTTGAATTTCTGCTATTTCTTGTATGCCTGGTCTGAAAAGTTTGAATGCGATCAAAGAACCGAGGCCGATGCTGGTGCCGATTATGATTGCTTTAACGAGCTGTGAATATGTTTTTGATGTCATCATAAAACCTTTGTTCAATCGAGTTTAGTGCTTGAGTAATTATTACTTATAACGGATCTTGAGTGCAGTCTGAACTGTTGCTCGGCTTTTTGTAAGAATACGTTTTTATTTTCCCAATAAGCAGCGACAATGCAGCAGGTGTCATACCTTGAATCAACGAGGCTTGCGCAATGGTTGCCGGGCGGTGACGCTCAAGCTTTGTTTGTAACTCTTTTGACAGCCCTGGCATCTCTTTATACACGATGTTCTCAGGTAGCAGCAGTTTCTGTTGCTGCTTCATGCGTTCACTGTCTTTACGCTCGCGCTCGATGTATGGCGCATAGCGAATTTCGGCATGCACGGTTGCGGTAGCGCGATCAGAAAGCTGTTGTGAGGTATGCTCGCGCACAACGTCTGGTGGCAGCACTTGCTCGCCAAACAACGTTAACAGCTGGGCGTTGTTTTTACCTGCACGTAGATCAGAGAGCGTGTTTTCAATGAGCTCTTGCTCTTGCTTAAAGCTTTGGTAAAGTGGCGCGTCAATGAGGCCTAAATTGTAGGCGCGATCGGTGAGGCGTAAAAATGCATTGTCTTGTCTGAGTGTCAGGCGGCGTTCGGCGCGTGACGTAAACATGCGGTATGGCTCGTCAACGCCAAGTGACACAAGGTCATCGATCATAACGCCGATATAGCTTTCATTGCGGTCTAAAATAAAGGGTGGCTGTTTGTGCGCTACAAGATGCGCATTGATGCCGGCAACAATACCTTGACCTGCTGCCTCTTCGTATCCGGTGGTACCATTAATTTGACCCGCAAAAAAGAGACCAGGAATCGATTTCACTTCAAGGGTGTGGCTGAGTTGGTCAGGCAAAGCAAAATCATATTCAATCGCGTAGCCTGGGCGGACGATAACGGCATTCTCAAAGCCGGCAATCGTTTGGATATACTCTTTTTGGACTTCGTAGGGCAACGACGTTGAGATACCGTTTGGGTAGATCTCTTCGGTTGATGCGCCTTCTGGTTCTACAAATACATGGTGAGATGTTTTGCTGGCAAACCTGCCAATTTTGTCTTCAATAGACGGGCAGTAGCGTGGACCAATCCCCACAATATTGCCGCTATACATCGCCGATCGGTGCAGGTTTTTACGAATGATTTCGTGGGTGCGTTCATTGGTGTGGGTAATATAACAGGCGCGCGTATTGGTGACTTTGTGTGGGTGGAACTCGAATAAATAGGTCAGATTGTCCGGCTCTTGGTATTCCATTTTAGAAAAATCGATACTTGAGCGCAAAAGCCTTGGTGGTGTGCCCGTTTTAAGCCTACCCATACGGATACCCAGCGATTTCAAGTGCGCTGGTAGATTTACCACCGATTCTTCGCCTTGGCGCCCTGCTGGATAGTTAACTTCACCAATATGCACCAAGCCATTAAGAAATGTACCGGTCGTTATTACAACCGTTGGAGAGCTGAATACGGCACCATCTCGTGTGCGAATGCCGGTTATAGCGCCGCGTGCGTCACGCAGCAATTCTTCAACCATGCCCATGCGCATAACAAGGTTAGGTGTGCGCTCAAGCATCTGTATGCTCAATGCGTTGTACGCATGTTTGTCGATCTGTAAACGTAACCCTTGAACAGCTGCACCTTTTTTTGTGTTGAGCATACGGGCTTGTAGGTAAGTCTGTGTGCATAGTTTTGGCATTAGGCCGCCCAGCGCACTGATTTCATACACGATGTGCCCTTTGCCAACGCCGCCGATTGCCGGGTTGCAGGGCATGTATCCAATTTTTTCAAGGTTGAGGGTAATGAGGAGGGTGCGAGAGCCCATGTTGGCTGCTGCATAAGCAGCTTCTAGGCCAGCGTGTCCTCCACCGACAACAATAACGTCAAAATCATAACCTGTGCGTGTGCTCATACAGTCTGTTCGATGGAAAAAGTATTAGAGATGTATTGGATCTCTTTGCAGTAAAGAGATCTATTTTTTGCAACGAGTGTTCAGCGCCGGAAGTACGTTTGTCAGCGACCAGCCTGCTTGATCTGGAATAAGGTTTTTGAGCTCTGCTCGTTTTAACAATTCCATACTGATTTTTTGCGGCGAGCTTTCATTCGTTTTAATAACCGCTATGAATTCGCAGAATTTTTTGTGTTGAGCATATAAGCGTTTGTGCAGAGTGCCATGACGACTGCTATCCGCTTCATGGTTACGCTTTGCCATTTCTCCGAGCTCTTTAATCAGTTTCGTAAGCTCTTTGAGATAATGATTCAATGTTTTGTTGTCGTGTAAATGATGTACAAATTCGTGCAAAAGTTGTGTGATTTGCTTCAGCAAGGCACGATATTGTTCTATGGCCGCCGTTTGCTCTTGATTATTCATATCACTAATAATATCGTCCGTTCTTTCGCAGCTGCTCATCTGATGCGTAGAGGCTGCTAAGCCAAAAATAATGCACAAAGCAAAGAAAAATTTACGACGCGACATAAGTGTAGATTTCACAGTAAGGATTCCTTTATCTAAAAAATAATATTTCGATTAAGGCGCTTAGTCATATATGATGACGATATCAATCTTAAATGAATACTTTTTTACGTCAAATGGGTGGCCGATCTGTTGATTAAATAAGGCTTTGAAGTATTATATAGCTCAGAATAAAAGTCAAAAAAAACGTGAAAATAGATCGGTTCTGCCTCATACATTATTTTAATGAGTATCTTTATGTTACATTATGCCGCCATAGCCTTAAAATCCAATTTGTCAATATTGAATGTCGTTCATTATGTGAGTTTTCGAGCTATTGCGGGGCTGTTGACCTCCTTTTTTTCATCGGTGATCATAGGGGGACTTTTCATCGAACGCTTTAAAAGCATGCTTGCTTGCCGCGTTCGTGAATATGTGCCCGAGAGTCATAGTGCAAAAAATAATAAGCCTACTATGGGAGGGCTTTTTATTTTGTTGGTGGTAGTGAGCAATGCCTTGCTGTGGTGTGATCTTACTAATGCGAAAGTGTGGGTAATGATCACCTGTTTAGTTGGATTTGGTGCTATTGGCGCATGGGATGACTGGTCAAAAATTAATCATACGCGAGGTATAAAATCGTATCAAAAATTTATGATGCAGTGCGCTGCTGCTGGGATTGTTATTGGTGCATGGTTGTGGTTTGCGGGTGGCACTACCTGTTTGTCGCTTCCTTTTTTCAAGCACTGCATTCCTGATCTTGGTCTTTTTTTTCTGCCGTGGGCAATGTTTGTTATGGTCGCTTTAAGTAATGCAGTTAATTTAGCTGACGGTCTTGATGGGTTAGCTATTGGATCACTGATTCCGAATTTTATAATTTTTTCTATTATTTGTTATCTTGCCGGTCATGTGGATATTGCTGCTTATCTGTTTATTCCTTATGCTCAAACGAGTGAATTAGCAGTGATCGGAGCGTTGCTGATTGGCGCTTCGCTGGGTTTTTTATGGTATAACACCTATCCGGCGGAGATTTTTATGGGCGATGTAGGCTCATTGTCGCTGGGTGCTGGATTGGCATGTATGGCATTAATGGCAAAGCAAGAGTTGTTGTTGCTCGTGGCAGGAGCTCTTTTTGTGATAGAAGTAATTTCCGTTATTTTGCAGGTCTTTTCGGTCAGATTGAGAGGGAAGCGGCTTTTCTTAATGGCTCCTATTCACCACCATTTTGAACTGCTCGGATGGAAAGAAACAAAAATAACAACACGGTTTAGCATTCTTTCTCTTGTCATGTGTTTGTTAGCACTGATTACCATTAAATTACGGTAGTTAGTATGTCGTTTACGCGCTTTGCCATACGCCTTTTTTTTATTACAGCACTCGTACTGTTCGGCTGCTATCTTTACACTATTTATTCTGCAGTTTGCCAAAAAGCAGTTATGACGTTGGCAACTGGCAAGCGTTATGTAGTACATCCTGATCTTTTGGTTTCATCGGGGTTGGGAAAGGGTGATATTGGCGCGTTGGCAAAAGCGGCCCATTATTCTTTAGTCAATCCAGAGCATAAAAAAGCGTATGAAGCATCGCTGTCCGACACTGATCTTGTAGTGGGTATAGTGATGCCTGATGGCACAACGTGCGCCTATGCTCGCAGTTTGTTGCTGTGGCACCAGGTCATCAATGATAGACTATCGAGCCATACGCTGCTTGTTGCCCTGTGTCCGTTTACCGATACGATAACCTGTTTTTCATCCTCATTCTATGAGCAAGCGGTCTATTTCGGCGTTTCAGGTATGGTCTATTTAGGGTCACTCGTTATGTATGATCGCGACACTCAGTCGTTATGGTCAGCAGTTGATGGTCGTGCATTGGTAGGACCTATGAGTGGATTCAAGCTCGATCAGTTGCCTTGTCTGTTGATGTCCTGGGGGCAGTGGCGTTCAGCTCACCCAGAAACGTTGTTGGTAACGGGCAGCGATGACATGAGCGATTATACCGTGGATCCTTATTGTAAGCTGTATATGCATGCGGAGCACAATCTCTATGGTACGCTCTTTTGTGATGATCGTCTGTCGCCGCAAACGCCGGTGGTTGGCGTCGTGATTGATGATAAAGCGGTAGCCTATCCAGTTGAAAAAATATGCGCACTTGGCTGCGTGCACGATGTTGTGCAAGAAACTCCAATCTTGGTGACGACATATGGTCTTTTGTATGAGCCTAAAGCATGCCCAATTGCAGTGTTTGATCGGCGTGTCCAAGGTAAAGCTCTCTATTTTGTTGATAACAAAGGGCGTAATGAAGATACCAGTACCAGAAGCTTTTGGGGTGTGTCAGGATGTGCGTACGAAGGTCCTTTAACGAGCACACAACTTAAACGCCTGTCTGTCACCTGCACGACATGGTTTACGTGGTCTTTGTTTTATCCCAACACACGGATCTATTAATAGCTTAACTTTTTGCAAGGAGTGCTGTGTGGTACATTCCTAGCCCTATAACAAGCAGCGTTGCAAAAAGTGCAAGAACGCCGGTACCAACTGCTATAAGTCCCATTACACAGCGTATAACCAGAAGCGAGCATGAAACGAGACCACACAGTGGCAACAGCAGAGACCTAAAAGGTAGAGCGCGTTGCTTAGTCACCATTAAAAGCGCCAGTACGCTTATAGTATAGGTGATAGTAGCACTTAATGCCGCAATTTGTTGTAATGCCACTTGGTTACCCTGCGAGATTATAAGGTAGATGATGCTCAAAACGCCTTCTGCAATGATGCACATGAAAGGTATGTTGTAGCGATTTAAACGGCTGAAAAACGCAGATCCTACGATGTGCTTATTGCGCGCTACGGTGTATAAGTTCCATGCATTGCTAAATAAAATCCCATAAGCACCACCTAAAGCGGATATCGCTATTGCTATATTGAAGAATCCACCAATTGTTTGAGCTGCATGTGGTAGTCCAGGCACTAATCGAGCGCACAATGCTGGAAATGCATCGCGATAGGTGTCAAAAGTAAGCAAGTCAGATCCAAGCGCTCCATAAAAAGCAAGCTGGTATAGCGTAATCAACAGCAAAGCAATCCCATATGATGTGTAAATAGCAATCGGTCCATTAACGGACGGGTTCTTGATTTTATCACTCAGCGAGCAGGTCGCTTCAAAGCCCATGGTCGCATACAACACAAGGGGGAATGTTGATGAAAAGCCTTGCCATAAGTGATGCGCCTCGCTCAAGTTGCCCGGATTAAAAAGGTATAATCCGACAAGAATAGCGAATAAAATTGGTAACGATTTAAAAAAAATAAACATTTTTTGTATCGAGCTGCCTGCTTTTATATCAAGCATATTAAGTGCTATAAAGAGCGACAAAATAAGAGCATCAAGCGCAAAGGTGTTCAAGGATGCCAGCACGGGTATGAGTTGCTGTATGGTTGTCACCGAGGCATGAATAATAATCGTGCTCGACGCTAATTTACCGGTAAAATAGATCCACGCGTTCAGAAATCCAGCCATGGTACCAATTCCCTGCTGCGCAAAGGTATAAAAGCCACCTGAAGGGTATAGGCGCATAAGAGCTGCGATAGAGGCAATCAAAGGCAGTAACAGCATGCCAACAAAGGTGTATGAAAGGGCTCCGAGCACACCAGCCCGTTTGGCAACTTCGACCGTATTCAAGAAAATACCAGCACCAAGCATGATATTGATGTTGATTAAGATTGCAGCTGGCAGCGATAATTTATAGTCGTTGGACATCAACGTATTCCTTGGTTTGTACTGTTAGTAGCATAGCTAAATTGAGCTTTTATTAGTATGCACTGCAATAATGGAGAAGCAAAGCATATTTACCGTAGGCAAAAAGTAAGTCGCTGTGTTTGATATGCACAGCGACTTATATCATAAACGGAGCTCTGCTTGTTTGTGCATTCTTTGGTTAAGATACTGCTGCAAAAGCCGACTCTACTAGCGTAAAGTTCATGCCTAGTCCTGCGTCAGATGGTTCATCGGATAGGTATGCTTCACTGAATGACTGTCCAAGTCCGTGACCGAAAGAGGATAAGAAATAATCTTTTTGCCCAACCCAAGATGATTTACCGATCAAGCTGTTGCGGAAAGCGCGAGCAAGAAGATAAGTAAATGCATAAAAACCTTCATATTTCTGCGGATTTGCTTTGATTGCTTTAAAATGGAGGGAATTAAACAATCCGTGAAGCATGCCAATAGTGAACGAGGCAAGAAATACCTCGTCAGGATAAGGATGAGAAGCTTTTACTTCTGGTTGGTACGTGAGACCAAGCGTAAGCAGTGCCGTTAACATGAGTTTGTTAAAGAGAGAGAAAGACATGGGTAATCCTTAGATTTAAGATTTATAGAGCTTAACGATTTCTGGGAGAGTAAGGGCCCCGCAGCCTAATGCAGCGACTATAAGCGTAAGGTTCATCGGAGTAGCACCAATAGTACCTGTTCTTACATCGTATGATGCAACGAGCGCTTGTCCGAATCCATGCCACCATGCAGACACCATATTTTTCGTGTCGAGATCAACGGCATTTTTATTGTTTAAAAGTTGTAATCGTATCATGTGTGCTGAAATAAATGTTATGAAATCAAACGTTTTATCTTTTTTGAAGTCGCGCGTTGCTTGCGCTTTGAAATCGATATACTCAGATGTCTTTTTTAAGCATCCATGGGTAAGCCCAATTAAAAAGGAAGCAAAGTAGACACCATTATTATCGTAACGATCATAGGCTTGCACTGACGATGAAGAGAGGGCGCTAGAGCCGAAAAGAGTAATTAATAAAAAACTATACAGTTTTTGGCGAGACATTGTGTCATCCTTGAGTTGTAATGAGTGAGCGGTGAAATCTATAATAGATTAAGCCCTAAATTAGAGATAAAAGCAAGCTAGAAAAAGGCAAAATTTGGTGTTACGACGCTGTTTTATTTTTTTCAGATTGCCAATTAATCGACGGAAAATGTTCGACTTTGTACATTTTATTGTAATTAGGTAAGCTAAGAAATATCCGCGTTTAAGGCGCGCAAGCAGTTAAAATGGCGGTTTTTTAGGGAAAATAGACTAGTTAAACCTTGAGCCTCAGGTTCAAAGCTATGAATATCTTTACGTTTATTCGCTCATATCTTTTGGTTGCGTCCTTTATTGTGCTGCCGTCCTGTGCAGGGTACCGTTCGAGCTTGAAGACGCATAACGCTGAATCGTCCTTGGACAGGGAGTTTTGCACTCAAGAGGATCAGAAGCTCAATGAAGGCCAACAGGATAGCGCTCCTTGGGTTACGGTCTGGATTCATGGCACCCAGCCATCGTTTGAGCATGCACCAGGCAAACGGCTAAGACATTTTTTACAAAAACATGCGAATGAGTACTTTTATTCTGAAAGAGGGTTGCATCCCATTAGCGCTCAGCCTAAGACAAATCGCCATTACGCCTTTGCTCATTTATTAAATCAAGGAGACCCGGTGCGCTTTCCGGCAGAACATTTTTACACCTTTGGTTGGTCAGGAGACTTGAGTTTTAAAGCTCGCCAAGCCGCAGGAGCAACACTTTATCAAGAACTCGTCTCTTTTGTACATGATTTTAAGCAGGTGCATGGCGTAGCCCCACGTCTGCGGCTGATTACTCATAGTCACGGAGGTAACGTTGCTTTAAATCTTGCTCAAGCCCAGGAGGAGCAGCGCAAAGATCTTGTTATTGATGAGTTGGTCTTGTTAGCCTGCCCGGTGCAGGAAAAGACATGTCATCTAGTCCAAAACTCTCTATTTAAAAAAGTCTATTCATGTTATTCAAGCCTTGATCTGTTACAGGTTCTCGACCCACAAGGGCTATACAAAAGTAATCGGCTTAAAACATCGGTCTTTTCAAAGCGACGTTTTCCAGACTCTTGTGATAATGTAGTGCAGGCGAAGATCCGTTTTAATAAGCGTGCAATGTTACATGTCGAATTTTTGTCAGATCAGTTTGTGCGCGCATTGCCTCATATTATTACAAGGCTAGAAACGTGGCACCCGTCTCCTGCCAATGTTGCAAAGATCAAGCAGATACGTATACATGCCAATACGGGTCGCCTCTCTGACCTACACTGTTCATATGTTCTTCATAGCCAGCGATAAAGAGCACGATTTCTTGTGCTCACATTCTTGCATTTGCCAGATACTTTACTTGTATACTACTTGTAGTATTACTAGCAACGCTAAGGTTGATAGGTGGAGAAAAGCGTTCATCACGGGAAGATAGTGGTATGGAAAAAACTATACAGGTAGATACCGCTCCTATGGTTACCATTTGGGTGCATGGCACCAAGGGTACAGCCCGCATGTTACCCTTGAAAGCGGTACAACATTTTTTCGAATGCTTGCCTGGCCTTAATCATTATACTTTACTTGCCCCCGAATACCATCATAGAAAAATGGCAGAAATGCTTAACAAAGAAGATCCCGCGCAGTTTCCGTTAGAACATTTTTACCTTTTCGGTTGGGAAGGCATTTTAAGCTTCCAAGAGAGAGAAAAGGCTGCGAATGATTTGCATCATCAGATCATAGAGCTTATTGAGCACTACAGATTAACCTACGGGTCTGCGCCCTGCTTGCGTATCATTACCCATAGTCATGGCGGCAATGTTGTCTTAAATCTTGCTCGTTTGAATAATGATCATACGTATACTATAGATGAACTTGTCTTGCTTGCATGCCCAGTTCAAATTGCAACAGCGACCCTGGCGCAAGAAAAAATGTTTAAAGCAATTGTTCATCTTTTTTCCAAAGCGGATATTTTTCAAATTATCGATATGCAGGGTTTGTATCGGAATATGGACAAGGCACCTCTTTTTTCGCAACGAAGATTTTTTTCAGCTGATAACATGGTCCAAATTTCGTTGAAAAAGGGTTGTAGGCCATTGGCGCATGTGGAATTTTTACTGGCGCGTTTTTTGCAAGCACTCCCTACTATTTTAACAAGGGCGCGTTTGTTATATAAAGATGCATCACAACTGCATCAAATGCATGATATGGATATAAAAAAGTAGAGGGAATCGCATAGAAATACTCATAGCCGGCGAGGGAATGATGGTACAAAAAAGAAGGCTTGTTACTATAATCATCCTGAGTATAATCATATATCCTCAAGCAAGTTACGCACAAAGAAAGATTGTGCGCACAGTGGTCATGGAAAAAACCACAGCTGAGTTTAAAGATGAGCCGGCTATTACCATATGGATTCATGGGACAACGCTTCTCAACAGGAAAGAGCATAAAATCAATATCAATAATTATAAAGGTAAGGGACTAAGGCCTATTAGTTGTCTTACTCCTGGCGAGCCTTTATTGCATGCATTCACGCATATTGATAACGAACATCCCGACAACAAGCACAAAATGTATAGCTTTTTGTGGTCAGGTAAATTGAGTTTTAAAAGTCGCCTGAAGGCTTCGGTCATACTGTACCACCAGCTCATGCATTTGATTGATGATTACGTTAACAAATATAATATGTCGCCAAAAATACGCATCATTACCCATAGTCATGGAGGTAATGTTGCCCTTAATCTAGCCCGGATTTATGCACGCGTTGGCATTAAAATTACCATAGATGAGCTTATTTTGCTTGCTTGCCCTGTTCAGCGAGAGACCGCTTGCTATCTTGAAGATCCAATGTTTCGTTCAGTCTATGCGCTTTACTCCAAGTTAGATTTTGTACAGGTCATTGATCCACAAGGTTTTTATGATGGCGATATATTGCACATTTTTTCACGCCGTCGCTTCGATTGGCATAAAAAATTGATGCAAGCGGAAATCAGAGTCAATAATAAACGCCTTACGCATAATGCGTTTCAAAAGGCTTCATTTTTAGCCTTGATACCAACTATTGTTGCCGATCTTGAAAGGTGGCATTTAACGGGACAAAATAGTGCTGATGTCCGCCTACGACTTTCGGTTGCTTGTAAACATGCGTAACGGTTGCTTACGACATAAGTTCATGCACCGCTTGCACAATAGCACGAGCGTCAACGCGAGCCCAACCCAAGAGCTCTTCGGGCGTTCCTGAGCGCGGCAGTTTCGTAACCGCCAGGCAGGTGCTGCGAGCGTCGCTATTGCGTAACGCGTACAGAACAGCCTCACCAAGACCACCCTGAAGATAATGATCTTCTACGGTGATAAAGCGGTTGCCTGATTGGGCCACCATTGTTGCAAGCGTATTTGTATCGAGTGGTTTTATGCTATAAAGGTCGATTACGCAGATCTGTATGCCTTCTTCTTGTAGTTGGTCATGCGCCTTCAATGCCTCGTACAGCGTAATTCCTGCGGCGATAATGCATACCTGAGCTTTGGCATGCTGCCGTAGAACTTTGCAGCCACCAATCGAGAAGGTATCATCAGCATCATAGAGTACGGGCGTAGCCATGCGAGTAGTGCGCATATAGCTTATCCCTGCTGTGTAATTCGCCATCTTTTCTGTCAATGCATGCGTACTGACAGCATCTGCTGGGTAGAGAACTATTGAGTCTGGTAGCGCACGCGCAAGCGCGATATCTTCAAGCCCCATTTGTGACGGTCCATCTTGTCCAATCGACACGCCCGCATGAGATCCCACTAAGCGCAGGCGAGCCTGACCAATGGCTGCCATGCGAATTTGATCATGGGCGCGACTGAAAAAAGAGGCGAACGTAGAGATGAAAGGAATTTCTTGGCAGAGATCAAAGCCCACGCCCATGCTCACCATGTTTTGTTCTGCGATAAAGCATTGCACAAAGCGCTCGGGGAATTGATCTTCAAATAGTTGGGCATAGGTTGAGTTTTTAACCTCTGCATCAAGCACAACGATAGCATCACTCGCCTGACCAAGTGCTACTAATGCTTGTCCATATGCTTTTCGTGTCGCTATCAACTCATCTTTTTTGTACGCAGATTTGTCGATAGTGATAGCGGTTAGCGGCCAATCTTCTTTGCTGTTTTTCTCAATCGGAGGAGTTGACTGCCACACGAAATCGGAAGTATAGGTTGCTGCTTGCCAGAAGAAATCTTTAAGCTGCTCCAGCGCATGTGGCAGCTGTGATGTTGAGCAGGGAATGCCATGAAAGCCTTCTTTATTTTCAAGCGGCGAGACACCATGCCCTTTGAATGTTTTTGCAAGAATAACGGTTGGTGCCATATCGTGAGCGCGAGCAGTGGCAAGTGCAGTGACAATCTCCTGCATATCATGTCCATTGATGCTGATAACGTTCCAGCCAAATGCCTGAAATTGGTCAGCATACCGTTTGATGGCATGGCCATGGATACTTTGTGTGCTTTGACCAAGACGGTTGCAGTCTACGATTGCTATGAGATTGTTGAGTTTATAAAAAGAGGCCAGTTCGGTAGCTTCCCAGACGGAACCTTCTGCTATTTCAGCATCTCCCATGAGAACATAGGTACGGAATACTTTGTTGTTGCGTTGTGCATGCAGTGCCATGCCTGCGCCAATAGAAAGACCTATGCCCAAAGAACCAGTTGCTGCTTGTGTGTATGGAAAGCGGAACGTCGGATGCCCTTCTAGTGCGGAGGCAAAGGTTCTGTAACTCATAAGATCTGCGTATGAAACCATGCCTAGTTCATACCACGCGCCATAGAGCAGGGGGCTTGCGTGTCCCTTCGACAGAATAAAGCGATCATTATTGCCGTTGTTAACGTTGGCCGGGTCGTACTGCATCGCTGCAAAAAAAAGTGCGGCCACCAGATCTGCTGCAGATAAGCATGAAGTAGGGTGTCCTGATCCAGCCTTGGTAGTCATTTCCAGGCTTAATTTCCGCAGTAGATACGCTTTATGTTCAAGAAACGGGATGGGTGTTTTTGTATGCGTCATGTTTGGTTTACTCTGTTGTTATTCCCCAAAAATGTTCAGGGCTTCGATTATCCAATTCTATAGGATCTGTCAGCTCCAAAGAAAAGTAAAAAATACTACGCTCTAAATATTTAAGTTGTTTGTAAGATTATGAGTGATTTGGTTCTATTTCATAATAGCTACTCATGCAGCGTTTTTGCTCTTGATTAATACGTTCAAGATGTTCAGGTTTTGATCCGTATTCTCGGCGCATATGCTCGAAGAGGCTTCGTGCGCGTGAGATGGAGTCTCTAATTTCTTGAGATGTATGACAACGAGCAGCGGCGGAATTTGCTTCTTTTGTAGAGGTGCGAACATAATCGCCAGCATTTAGTGATGCGCCTGTCGTAAGAAGTGTCATAACCAGCTGTAGAGCTCTATACGGTGTGTGCATACAGAAAAAGTCCCTTGGATGATGAAAAGATAGTGTTTACTATATCCTGAAAGTAGTCCAAGGGAGCGTAATCGAGTGTTAGAATAAGTCAACATATACAGCTCTATTTATTGCGATGGTCGTTGCGGCGTCCTTGCTCTTTGTGAGCAGATGAGATAACGCTTTTAAGGTATTCCGCGCCTCGATTCATTTTGCAATGTGTCGAGTGGAGCATCTCTTGCCAATACTTCCGAAACTTGTTTCTATTTTTAGAAGAAAACATAGCACCACCTTGATTTAAAGAGGTTGATAGCTTGACTGGGCAGTATCGTTGTTCTATTCAGGATACTATGAGCTCATGAGCCAAAGCAAGAAGATAAGTGACAGAACTGTTAATAGCCGGTACAGTAGGTTCTATGATAATACGATCTCCTGCCTGGTTCTTTACCGCGGTGGCATATTGGTGTGCGCGAGCACTCCAGGTACAACTTTTTCTTACGCTTGTTTCGTTGCCAATTCTTGTCGGATGGGGCTTGCCAATGTCCTGCATGTCGCCGTTGGGCAATTGCCTTTTTACGCCATTTTTGACGCTGTTTTTGTTGTTGTCATCCATAATGTTTTTTTCGCAACTTTTACATATTCCCTACGCGCCTGTTGCATGGGCATTCAACAAGGTAGGGCAGCTGTGGGTTTTTGTCATGAATTATGGCAGCACGCAATGGCTTTTTGGGATTGTGCGATTGCCGCTACCTTTGTTGTTAACGATTGGGTTGTTGCCATTTTTAATTGTTGCCTATAAACCAACGAGATCACTATGTGTTAGTATTGGCTGCTTTCTATCGCTATTGCTTGGTATATATGGTTACTCAACATTCGTAACACATACCACGCGTATAATAACAATGCCTTGTGGGCGTGGGCAGTTGACGCTTATCACAACACCACAAGCAACCGTTCTGATAGATCCAGGCTATCTGGGAAGTCTAGTAGGTGCTTCTTCATGGGTACGCTATAGATTGATCCCTGAGCTTGTCGGCAATACCGGCAGGACACATATCGACCATCTCATACTGTTGCAACCAATGGGGCTTGGGTTTGAGGCTGCGCAAGAGCTGTGTGCATCGCTTAAAGTAGATACGGTATATGTGCCCTCTTGGCAGGGCTCTCTTAGGCGATCTCATAGTGCGCGTTACGCCCTATTTAAAAAGAATCTAGCCTGTGTCGGGACAACTTTGGTACGTATCGATGCTGTGCCATGCGTAGTTGTACTTGCCGATCAAGCAACAATAACAATAACGCCATGCGCAACATGGCTACAGGCTGGTACTATACGCTTTAAAGCTCAAAAGCTAGAGACACAAATTGACAACAACGAGGTTACCATTTATTCTGCGAAATATAAGCTTTCTAACATACAAAAGCGGCTACAAGAAAAAAATCCAACCAAAAAATAACACGAGTTACGGTAATGCTTACAAAAAAAGTACTTTTTATTGTAGCCCACAAAGGATATCAGCCAACTGAATACGCTGTACCAAAAAAATTACTAGAAGATGCAGGATTTTCAGTGATTACGGCAAGCGATGCATTGGGGGATGCCTGCGCAACTGACGAAACAACAACGTCGGTCGATCTTCGTGTGTCTGATGTCATACTTGCTGAGTATGATGGTCTTTTTTTCGTAGGAGGTTCAGGAGCGCTTGAACATCTTGATACGCCATCGGTTCACGCACTTGTCAGTGGAGCATCTAAGGAGCGTAAGGCGGTAGGAGCAATCTGTATAGCTACACGCATTCTGGCAGCTGCGGGCATATTGAAAGATTGCAAAGCAACCGGGTGGAATGGTGATAATCAGTTGCAAGATCTTTATCAGCAGTATGGGGCCATCTATACACCACACAATGTTGTCGTAGACAAGCGCATCGTAACTGCATCGGGTCCGAATGCAGCACGCGAATACGCGGAACAGATTATCACGCTTTTGCAGGACAATACTGATTGGCATTAACAACCGAAATAGGGTGAATCTGTGCACTATATCGATATTAGTTGGCCGATATCGGCGGCTATGACGGCCTACAAAGATAGATCAGTAGTATGTATAACACCCACAAAACTGTTTGAGCGTGATGCAGTGCGTGAGTCCTTGATTACACTTGGCTCGCATACCGGTACTCATATTGATGCACCAGCACATTTTATTGCTGATGGAGTCACAACAGACGATATATCGCTTGATGCTCTTGTGGGGCCATGTACCGTGATCGATATGGCGTACGGTTTCGATGTTATTACGCGCGAACATCTTATAGCTGTCGCTGATCAACTGCAGCCTGATACGCGTATTCTCTTTAAAACGCGCAACAGTGTGCGCTCGGCAACTGATCTCTTTGATGCTCACTTTGTGTATATCGACAAAGAGGCGGCGCTTTACCTTGCTCAGTGCAAGCTGAAGGCGGTAGGTATCGATTATCTTGGTATTGAGCGCGATCAACCGGGCCATGAAACGCATATCACGCTACTCAACGCAGGTGTCGTTATTATAGAAGGGTTGCGGCTTGGGCATGTCAGTCCTGGAGACTATTTCCTGCACTGTTTACCGTTGGCTTTAGTTGGTAGTGATGGTGCTCCTGCGCGGGCGATACTTAGTCGATAAAAGGCGTGAACGAGTGTAGGCGCACTATTGCAGGAAACTGGTGCCGATCGTACGCCTACAAACCTTTTGAGATCAGATTTTTCACCTTATCTCGTTGATCGATGCTTCTTGTTCCCGGTCTCTTTTTTGCTCTGTTCAGGTTGTGCTTGAGCTTCAATGCGTTCTGCGCGTGGTTTGCGGTGCATATCACATTGTTGAATTGAGCTGCAGGTACATTTTTTGTTCGCATCATATGTGTTTTTTTCTGTTTTCATAGATCAATTCCTCAAATAGAAAACCCTATGCTAAAATTTGGACCCCATCCACCGTAGTAAGGGTAGTAGGGTGGGCCCCATGCATAATCAGCATAAGACCAGGGGCCGCCCCAATAACCACCACCCCAGTAACCGCGACCGTAATAGCCTCTTCCATAACCGCGACGCCCATAGCCTCGACGGCCGCCGTGGTAATGACCCCTGCTTCTGCGACCACCATGGCCACGGCGTCCACCGCCATGCCGGCCACCACCGCGCGATTGCACTTCGAGTGCAAAAGCGGCGCAGAGCATCAGCAGGAGCACTTTGTAGCAGTTTTTCATTCTTTTATTCATGTATTCCTCGTTTTCTTAGCCTATTTATTCTATCTGTTTCGCTGTGGTAGCCGTTTTTCTTGAATCGGTTCTGCTTGTGCCGACCTCAGAGTAATGTTTTCTTTGATAGGTTCTGTTTTGACTGCAGAGCCATCTGCCCGTCTTATGACGATAGATTGGCCTGAAGGCATATAGGCTTTTTCTCCTGGACCAACTTCAATTTCAGGAGTTCCTCCTGAATAGACAACGACCGTTTCATCATCACTGTCATTAACAAAGGCTACTGAGTCGTCATAATAGTTGTAGAACCGTTCACGTGGCCAATTCCACCAGATTGCCGCTGTGAATGGCACCGCAGCAAGTCCCCACCAGAGTGGATTGTATCCCCACCAGCCCCAACCAGCGCCACCCCAGTTGTGTCCATAGAGTCCGCGACGGTAGTAGCCGTGACGTCCTCGATTCCAATTGCCGCGATTGCCTCGATGTGCAAAGTGAGATCCACTATGTCGTGCCCCACTTGCGCCTCTTGTGCTTCCTGTATGGCCGATTCGACCGATACTTGACGATCTTCCCACTCCACTTGATCTGTTTGTGCTGCCTGCTCTTCCTGACCTGCTGCTACCAACAGAGCGTCCCCCACCGAATCCGCGTCCACCACCACTAAAGCTGCGACTTCCACCACCAAAACTATGACCACCACGAGCGGATCCACGACCACCGCCTCCGAAGCCGCCGCGGCCCCCACCGCCGCCTCTTGTGATAGAAACAAGTGGTACAAGCACCGCTATAGTGAGCAATACGCCTAGTAAGACTTTTGTTCCTCTGTCCATAAAAAATTCCTCCAACTAGCGCTAAAAACACAGAAAGCTGCCTGGTTAGGTAAAGGCAGCTTTCTGGCATTTTGTATAATGTATTTATTCTTAAAAAGTACTAACGCTTAGTTGTTATCGTTGGCGTTGTAATAGTTGTTCTCTTCATGATAGCCAGAATTAGCGCCAGAATTAGCTGCTACGCCAGCTGCTGCCGCAGTGCCTAAAAGTGCACCGGTAGCTAACCCTGCTCCCGCGCCTACACCATAGCCACCCCACCCGCCACCACCGTAGTAGCCGTGGTTATGTCCGTTGGCATTATGACCATGATTGCCCTGACCACCATGCCCACCGTTGTGATGCCCGCCAGCCCCGCCAGCATGGCTACCGCTATGGTGCCCGCCGCCGCGACTGCCACTACGCCCACCACCCCGACAGGTTGAAACTAGAGGAACTAAAAGAACTGCAGCAGCGAGGCTGAGCATTAATATTTGCATGCTTTTTTTCATAAGAAACTCCCTTTTTAGGTAAAGTCGTTGCTTTAACTTTAAAATTGTTGTTGTCAATTGTCTAATTAATTTCTATTGTAAAAGTTTAATAATGGTAAAATCAAGACTTTTTTGTTTTTAAGTACCGCATATTTTTAACGCCTTGAGTCCAGGGTTTACGCGTTTAAAGCTGTGTATCTTACAGCTCATTTAACTCAACATTAACTCCTCGGGTCATCCTCGTGGAAACGAGGATCCAGGTCGCAATATAACCAAAAGGCATATTTAAGAAAAGCTTATCCTGAGCGTCTTTTAAATGCGCAAGCTCTGTCTTGCACCAGTTTTTCTGTTGCATTTTGGCTCGGCAAATTGTTGCAATAAGAAAAGATCGATTGCTTGTTCAACCTTGAAGGAGATTGAGAGCATGAAAAAACTGATTACTGGCCTGATAGTCTGGGCATGAGCTCTGTCTTTGGGGCAAAAAATGTGTGTGGCGTCGGGGCAAGAATCGCGCCAAGAGTATTTGGGCAGGCTGATGTCTCCTGAGTCTATGAAGCGCAATGAACATCAATTACAGGAGCTTATGAAAGCACAAAGCGTACCCGATATTACCTCTGATGGTTGCGCTATCGTCGAATCAAGATTGGCATAGTATCCGAAGAGATCCAATAGATTGAGAAAGGGTAGAAGTGAGCGCGTGCCCACTTCTACCCTCTTTTGTGAGCTTTATGGTAAGGCTAGGCCTTTTGCAGCATAAAAAATTCATGAACTTTCTGAATAATCTTGAGTCGTTCTCTATTCCATGCTTGCGTCATCTCTTTCTGTGACGCATCAGGAAAAGGTCGTGCGTAGAATAGCATTAAGACGAAAAACCCGCGGATTACTCCACGGGTTTTATGTGCGATGAGTGCACAGAAATCAGAATGAGATCTTCAGCCATAACAAGCTTGAATTTTATCGTGTTATTACGCGCGCCCCATAAAGGACAAGGCCTTATTTTTGAGCCAAGCAAAACGAGAGGAGTCGCCCAGCTCTTTAATCCTGTATGAATTCGGTTTTTTGAAATACTTTTTTATTTGTTTAGGGGAAACAGATGGCATGAAATCTTTATTAGATATTTTTGTAGTCGTCTCAGCGCAGTGTTGTGGCAAAAATTGTTTATACTCATTAAATCCTAAAAAAGCCGAGTCTTCTTCCAAGCGGCGGGTATTTCTGTACCCTACCTCTTTCAACAACATCTCTATGTTATCACAGTGTGCTGCTCCAGCAATGAGAAACTTTTGCTTTGATCCATCATTATTTTTACAAAGCTGTTTAAACGCTATTACATCCACCGTTGCATTGCCAAGACAATGTAAAAGATGATTTTTGTCTTGCGGCGATAATCGGCGTGCAAACATAGGTTTTTTACGTAGCCGCTTAAGTGATAATGGATCACCTGCCTGTTCACCACACATAGTTAAAAGATCAGTGAGGGCAGGAGAATCACCTGTTTTTAGTTCTTTAAGTGTCGATTTTTCAAGCTCTTCAATTTTTTCTATTAATGTATTGCTCAGTATGTCTACTGGGTCTTTTGGAGACAGCGTCTTTAATCCTCTCCTGATATTTTTGTAATCCTGCACGCTTTCTTGATGGGGTATATCAAGTGATACGCTCGATCTCAGTTTCATGCGACATTCAACACTTGAAACAGAGCTTCCTGCTTTTCTTATTTTATTTGCAAGGCCTTTAAGAGTTGTAAAGCTTCCATTGCAAATTATATTGTCTTGATTGGGCCCAGCATGTTCCAACCAGTCTTCAACATATACATGGCTATCTTTTTTTTGAACAAGAGCTTTTATCATTTCTTGCTCTTGGCGAGGATGCTCAATGTTATGCTGATCACCCAAAAGATGAATGTCAGGATGCCCTTCTTTTGCATAGGTTGAAACGCGAACAATAACGGGAGAGGTAAAGTTATAGTGCGACCATTTTCATTGTGCCGTGAAGCCAAAGAAAGTGTATTTAAAAGTAGTATTATTTAGATACACAAGGATATCACGAGAAACGGCATAGATATCGGATATGAATTGGTTGTGAGT
>JAFEAZ010000022.1 GCA_018266085.1 Candidatus Babelota bacterium | reverse complement strand
TTAATTAAATCCTCTTCTATATCAGTAAATCTTCCAGCTACAGTATCAAGCTCCGCAAAAAGCTTGTCTTCTGTAGGAGTTAAAAAGGCAGATTTCATTTCTACGTTATAGCAAGAAAAATAAAAAGAGGTGAAGTCCCATGCTGTAATTTTGTCACTCAAATATTGATCGATTAACCAGTATATTCTTCTTTTGTCTGTATTTTCATACATATATTATTCTACCTTCTCTAACGGCCCCATAGAGCCGCTTTTGTACAAAATTTGTATGACATAAAAGATCCTTCATATTTTAAACAGCTTTATCTTAATCCACACGATGCTTGTTTTGGAGCAATAACAAAGATTATGCTCTATCTCAAAATGAAAAACCCTCAAAAAAAAGATCTGAATACATGGACAACTCTGTAGCAAAAAAACAAGCACATGACAACAGACTCTCTCGAGACAATGCGGTTGTCCTTTTTGTTGATCACCAAACAGGCCTCATGCAGATGGTCAGAGATTTTCAAGCTGATGAATTTTACAATAGCGTTCTTGCTTTGGCCGACATCGCAAAGCTCTTTAACCTCCCCCACCATTTTGACTACCAGCTTTGAATCGGGACCAAATGGACCGATACTGCCCGAGCTAAAGCGTATGTTCCCCGACGTCAACGTTATTGCACGACCTGGACAAATTAATGCGTGGGACAATGAAGAGTTTGTAAGCGCCATCAAAAAAACTGGCCGCAAAAAGTTGATTATTGCCGGCATTGTCACCGATGTATGCGTAGCATTTCCAACCATTGCAGCGCTTGCTGAAGGGTTTGATGTGTATGTGGTGATCGATGCATCAGGCACTACCAGTGTTACCAATAGAGATGCTGCAATCAGCAGAATGGTGCATGCCGGTGCAGTTATGAGCAACTGGTTTTCGATCGTTTCTGAGTTACAAAGAGACTGGCGCGATGAAGGCGAGAAATTGGCCAAATTACTTGCAGCGCGTTGTGTGCCGTACGCCAATTTAATTGCGAGCCATCAAGCGAAGTAAAAACTAAGAGTTCTAATCAACGCACAGAATGTTGCTGAGCAACCTCTTGCGCAAGCGCGCGGCGCATGGCGCGCCTGCGCCACCATGATGCTATAATACCTTTATCAGGTGCACACGAAAGCGTGAAAAAGAATATCAGTCCATTGGCAGCAGCAATCGATCCGGCAAGAGAAACATCCGCCCAGGCCGCACAGCTGCAACCAAGCAGTGCAGCAGACAACCCAAAGAGTATACTCGTAATAAGCATCGGCTTAAGTCGATCAGTGACTAAAAAAGCAGCAGTAGGTGGCGCAAGCATCAGCGCAACGACCAGAATGGAACCGACCACATTAAACGCTCCAACTGCTGTCATACTTGTCAGCAGCATCAATGCATAGTGGATCATGACTGGGCGGTAGCCAATGCATGCCGCAAAGAGCGGATCAAACGTTGACACGACCAACTGCTTATAAAAAAGCAGTACGAATAGACCATTACACAGCGCTATGGTACCCATGACCCACAAAGCGCACGGTCCCAGATCATAAGACAGCACGTGCAACCTATCGAAAGGAGCAAAAGCAAGCTCTCCTAACAGCACCATATCAGTATCAAGATGTATGGTGCGTGTATAGAGACTAATGAGTATGATCCCGATAGAAAAAAACAGGGGAAAAACCAAACCAATGGCAGCATCTTTTTTTAATCGCTGCGTTTGTAAAATATATTCCGTCAAAAGCACCGTTGCAAAACCAGCACAAGATGCTCCTACCAATAAGAATGGTGAATTAAGCTGCCTAACGACTAAAAAGATAATAACAATGCCCGGCAAAAGAGCATGACTAATGGCATCGCTCATCAAAGCAACACCACGCAACACCAAAAAGAGGCCTGGCAATACGCAGGCAGCTGCGGTGACGAGTGCAATAAGCGTTATCTGCAACGCGATACTATTCATAACGCACGCACACGGTAAGGGGTAACACATAAAGAAATAAAGGCGATACTGGTCACAATCACCACAATAATGGGGCCAGTGGGCACCTGCTCGATCGCGGAACTTATAAAGGCGCCCAACATACAAGAACTACCACCTATGCAGGCTGCGGTTAAGGCCATAGGCTTGATCCGCGCTGTCCACTGCCGTGCTGCAGCAGCCGGCGCTATTAATAAAGCGGTCATAAGAATCACACCAACCGTTTGTAATCCAACAGCAATCAACATAATTAATAAACAAGCAAGAAGCCCTTCAAAAAGCAACACTCTATAACCAATAGCACGAGCAAATACGGTATCAAACGTAGCGAGCACGAACTCTTTCCACAGGGCACAAAGACAGGCAATAATAAGGAGGCTTACCACAATAATACAATACATATCACGTGGCATTAGGGTTGCAGCGTTGCCTAACACAAAGGTATTCAATGCTGCTTGATGAGATACAGAGAGCTTTTGTATAACCGTCATAACAATAAGCCCGATACCAAAAAAAACTGACAGGAGCGTACCTAAGAGACTGTCTAACTTTAAGCGTGTATACTGCTGAGCTATGTATACTATGCCAAGAGCCAATGCTCCAGTAAGAGCACCTCCTACCATTAACCATGCAGAATCTTTCCTTTGATTCAGAAGAACGGCGACAGCCACACCGGGTAATGCCGCATGAGAGAGCGCATCACCAAACAGACTATACCCCTTGAGCAATCCAAAAGTGCCCAAAAGACCACAGGTGGCGCCCATGATCGTCGTACCCATAATAACCATGCACATGGTATAGTGGTGCGCACATAGTTCGATACAGGTACTAATCATAAGCAACTCGTGCGTCGGACAGAAAAGGATTCTCTTTGCCATAGGCGCTTATAAAATGGTGCTGTGTTGCTAACGACAGAGGTCCGCAAAAAATTGAAGTTTTATTGATCAGCAACAATGCATTAAAGTAGGCATGGAGTGTCTGTAAATCATGATGTACGATAATGATCGTCTTGCCTTGGGCTGATAGCCTTTTAAGCAGATCGATTATACTCTTTTCAGTAGGCGCATCAATACCAGCACATGGCTCATCTAAAAAATAGATATCAGCCTCTTGCATAAGCGCACGCGCTAAAAAAACACGTTGCTGCTGCCCGCCCGACAACTGCCCAATGGAGCGCATTGCATAGGTCTCCATGCCAACCTGTTCAAGTGCATGCAACGCCTGTGCTCGCTGCGCAGAGTCAGGATGTGCAAACCAGCCAAGCTTTTTATAACAACCCATGAGCACTACATCAAGCACCTGGGCTGGGAAGTCCCAATCAACACTCATGCGTTGAGGGACATAGGCAATCCGATGGCGATGTTGATCAAGCGTGCCACCAAAAAATGTGACTGAGCCATGCACCGGGGCAACAAGTCCCAGCATGGTTTGTAACAAGGTAGTCTTACCCGCACCATTGGGTCCTACCACTGCCAGCATAGCGCCAGCAGGCACCACTGCCGACAGGTCATGCACTACTACCTGATCATTATAGGCTACGGTAATATGGTTAAGTTCAACGGCAACCATACTCTATACTTTCAATCTCGTTCTTTTCTAATATATACAATAATTCCATCATTAGTGTAGGTGATACCGGTAAAAAAACCAGCCCAAGGAACTCGAAGGAACTCGTATGAAAAAAAAACTGATGCATAGTCTCGCCTTTATAGCAGTAAGTAGTTTTATAGGGTACCATTGGTCAAATCGTACCGCACAATTAAAACCAGTTCCACGCTCCTTAACCGAAAAACTGCGCGCCGAACTGCAGTATGCTCAACAGAATAAGAATATTCCTAACACCTTGTTATTATTGAAAATTATAACTGACGACGCACTGCAGAAAGGCAAACAGGCTCCTTCATATAATCTCTGTCAGTTGCACGTTGGCCACTCTGCCCATCGCTTTTGTGAGTTCAATATCGGCATCGAGCGTATTCTTATGCCACAATTAAGAGGAGCTCCCATGCCTGGATCACAGGCTGATCGCTTGCCACGCGATGAGCGAGGCGAAGTTGACGCCAGCAGAGCATTTGCCGATTATTTACGGACGGAAAAAGGGTATACCATTACACGCGAGCAGGTTCCTGCCATGCAGTTGAAAGCGACGCAAAACGAGTTAGTGGGATCAAAGGTTGCAGGCATCTGGTATGCGATGGAAAATCCAGACACCAACGCGTATACTATCGTTACCAGCATGCCACTCTTTATATCGCAGGATAATTATATTCTTGATGGACACCACCGCTGGGCAGCTGCTGTTGCTCATGGAATCAGCAAAGATACCCTGGATAAGGTAATGATGCATGTTGATCGCGTTCATGTCCCTATTGATCAGCTTGTTGGCGATGCTAATGAGTTTGCGCAACGTTTTGGCATACAGGCCGAATCGGGGAAATAGTCGCTCTCGATCTTATTGCCAAGTATTAGTCATGCGCACTACCCTCTAATATACCCATTATATGGTATTCAGACTGTATTTTTCAACAAAGCGAGCAGTCTATTGAAAAAAAGTCGCCCCCCATGGTACAATCTTTCTATATGTAACAATATAATTTTTATATAATCACACGATAAAAAAATGGGTACCATCATGATAAGAAATAGATTTTTTGCCTGCTACATGGCACTTGCCGGCAGTTTTTCGTATAATATTCAAACAATATGTAGCGATAAATCCATGTCTCCTTGGCCGACCTTTTCTCTTGGCAATCTCTTGGCTTTTGCAGGGCTGACAGCCGGAGGCGTCTTTCTCGTAGCGAACAAGTATGCAGAGATGAAACATAACAGGCTTTGTAAAAACATTGAGAGCATCTTTTGTCCCCCAAGCCTCTCAGCTATATCAGAAAACAAAGATAAAAAAGGCCTACATCTGCCTGTAGTTGATTCCGATAGGTTGGGGTCCAACAATACGGACGATCCAAATACATACCTAGCCGCCACAGAAAAAGCGTATCAAAGTTGGTTTGCCCCCCTCTGGTTACAAAGCAGAATCAAACATGTCTACCAGCCAGCCATTATAAGCGCTCGCCGCCAGCAGATTGTACAACGTTTGGTCGACATCGAAAAAGATCTTGAGCGGAGCCTTTCTCCTGCCGAAAAGGAAACACACATCGAAGAAATATCTAGCCATATACAAGAGCTTGAAGGGCTGAAAAATAAACTTACAGGTCATGTAGTAGAAAAGCCTGAAGATAGAGATACGGAACCGAATAGAAAGAAAGTGCGAGATGCCCTCGATACAACCTTAAAGGATGCTCGTAACTTTACAGCAGCATTAACGAATACAGCACCATTAACGAATACAGCACCATTAACGAATACAGCGATAGACGAGGTGGACTAAGCCACAGCGTCCAGCAAAGTCAAAAAGGGACTGCATCCTCGATTTACTGGCCGAACAGCTCAATGCACTCATGGCAAACTGCAGATATCTCGCGATCTTTGCCTCTTTTTCTTGTTTGCGCAAAACTGGAATATATCCGGCTACTGCTTGCGCTTCTGACAGCAGATGTGGTGACGCAACTTTCAATATATCAACCATTGAAAAAAGTCGTCATCATGGTACAATCTTTCTATATGTAACAACATAATATATAGTGCGACCATTTTCATTGTGCCGTGAAGCCAAAGAAAGTGTATTTAAAAGTAGTATTATTTAGATACACAAGGATATCACGAGAAACGGCATAGATATCGGATATGAATTGGTTGTGAGT
>JAFEAZ010000021.1 GCA_018266085.1 Candidatus Babelota bacterium | reverse complement strand
ATAGTTCAACTTTATTTTTATTCGTAAGCTTTTCCATGAAATTCATTTTAGCAATTCTCCCGGTTTTTTTAAGTCCAGGGGTTAGCTTACTCTCTTCACGGCATTTTTAAAATGGTCGAACTATACAAGCAAGAGCTTGCCACGCTCAAGGTAAAGGCTGAAACTAAATATATCTTCAATAAAAAAACGGAGCCCTGTTTTGCAGCCTTGCATAAAGATATCCAAAACTGCAAAGAGCTTTCTATTGTGCAACGACTTGTCCGATATCCATTCTTGACTGATGGCGTTGTTGTTACAGCAGAGACGATGCCTGTTTTATATGGGTACGTTGATGCTCTGTGTAAAGAGCATAACGTTGCTACGCCAGTAGTTTTTATTTCGAGCAGAAAAAGCATATTTAATGCCTTTGCTGCAAAGTTATTTGCTTCTACCGGCGGTATATTCATATGCCAAAAGCTCATACTAGAAACATCAGATCGTGAGTTAGAAGCGGTTATTGCGCATGAAATTGGGCATATCAAACATGACCACGTGAATAAACATCTGTTGTTAAATATGAGCACGTGGATAGCATCATGCCTTATGGCAGATCATGCATTTAAAAAAACTGGCAGTAAGGCCGTTTTTTTAGCTCAGTTTTTTACCGCGATGTATTTGCCAAGTTTATTAATTAATAAGCGATTTGAAAAACAAGCAGATGAGTTTGCATGCAAAGAGGTTGGTAATGCCTCTGGCTTAATTGAGTTTTTTGAACATTTAGAAGCCAAAGAAGTAAATGCAGAACAAGAGCATCAAGAAGCATGTCAGTAT
Organism: Candidatus Babelota bacterium; assembly: GCA_018266085.1. Lineage (GTDB taxonomy): Bacteria > Babelota > Babeliae > Babelales > Vermiphilaceae > JAFEAZ01. The sequence continues at coordinate 141,072 of JAFEAZ010000021.1, read as the reverse complement.
ACTCACAAGGTATTGGGAGAGAATAACGCCAAGCTTAATATAGTTCACCTGATATCATTTAACGTAGACTTATACATGATAAAAATCAACCATAGCTTAACACGTAACCTAACAAATTTTTATAAATGGATATATCACAATACCTTTATTGGTGCGCATCCTAGTCCTCAAGCACGTATTGCGGCAGCAAAAAAATATCTATCAACAGAGGTAGTTTAGTACATCGATTAGCTGGTATGTAAAGAGCTCATCTGTTGATAGAACAGATGAGCTCTTTTTCTATTTTGCTTTACGAGCAGAGAGCCTTGCCTCTTTTTTTATTCTTCCGCGGGCATCTTCTTCCATTACTATCTCTTGAACCAATTTTTTTGTATAGGTTCTTTCTACCTGGCGCACTAATTTTTGTGCTTCCTGTCTTCGTATGAGCTCTCGGTTATCGCCTTTTTGTGCTGTGTCGTAGGCCGCTTTTAAGACATTAAAAGTAGTTTCCGGATCTGCTATCTTACGCATTCTCTCGAGAGTCTCTATTTCGTCTATACTATCAGATTGGTGCATGCAGCAGTGCCCACTATAGTCTCCTTCCTAAGCTGAAACAATCACAGAAAAATTGCCAAGCATTGGCTGCTTAGGTAGGGTTGGTTGCGCATTGTGAGAGCCATACGTGAAAGAGGTAGTACAAGTACATATGGCTGCGCAGGCCATAAAAAGATGCATGATTGTTCCATTGTTTAAAATAATGAGTATTTTGTTGCTGATATACAGTAGCAGAATGCGCTTTTTTGTTTAGTTTTTTTGAGTATCTACAACGTTTCTTAACGCTTGCAGGAGAGCTTTGGCTGTTTCACCGTTGTCTCGTCTTGGCTCTGTTTCTAAAGAGTTGGTAGCAAAGGTGCTATATTCCGTCAGCCCTCCTAAGCTGCAGGTAAAGCTATGGGCATGAATAGTTTCGGTATAATGATTTTTTTTTAATTGCGCCAAAATAAATACTTTTCCATGACCATCATCTATAGAAGATTTTAGTATGGTCACGGAGTCCGGTTTTTGTGTCGCATCGAAGACAAAGTCGATTGCTTGTAAAGAGCTCATTGTTGTTATGTATACGCATGTTAAAAGAATCAGCTTCATACCTACCCTTTCAATAGCAATGTTGGTTTATGGTGCAACAATAGTCCTGTGTATGAATAAATATAGCTGACTGAGCATACCTAAAGAAAGTATACAGCTGAGAGCGTGCATATTCGTTGTATCGCAACGCATTGAACCGAATGAGATTCTTGCAGCGCGCAGGATTCTTTAGTCCCTGTTTTCCAGTGCGCGATTGAGTAGTTTTTGATAGTGCTTAAAAAGTTGTTCTGATTTTTTTGGCCCTATTAGACAAGTACTGGCGGTCTCCTCGCGATTATTTTCTACCTTTATACAGCTGATTACCCCATGCAGACAAGGTTCTTCTGCACTGTAGATCAATTTTTTGTAATAGATTGCAAAAAAATAGCCGGAATATTTTTTTTGGGATGGAGCATAAGAATCGATCGTGCAATAGAGTTTAACTCTGAGCATTTTTTTCGGTAAATATGCTTCAAGTATTGTGCTGTTTCGTGCAGGCGATTGACTGATGAAAATAGGTTGCAGGAGAGCAATATCAGTGGTACTGTCTCTCCTGTTTTGTCGCTCGGCAGAGGCCAATAGGTAGGGTGTTATGCACACAGATAAGCACAGAACAGCTTTAAATAGATGGGCTCCCGGCAGTTTCTGCATGCTTTTTTCTCTTCTTGTAAGTCTTACTTTTTCTTGTCCTGTACTTGATATCCTAATGAGTGTAGTTGATCACGTATTTTGTCCGCAAGAGCCCAGTTTTTTTCAGCACGCGCCTGTTCACGTTCGTGCAGTAGCTTTTCTATTTCTGGTGTGACAGCAATCTCTTTTTCAGGCAATAGCTCAAGCGTAAGCCCGATAATCTCGATTAAAAAGCCTTTAAGTGCGCTGGTTTCTGGTGATTCTGGCAAGGCATGATCTGTCACTGACTCCTGTTGACTGTTCTGCACTCTACTTAATGCTGTGTATAAAGCGCCAAACATGCCGGGAGTATTAAGGTCGTCACATAAAAATTTGAGCATATCTTGAACAGATGGTATATCTTGCTGAGATGTGTAGGTTACGACCTTCTCTGCTTTGATGCCTGCAAAAAGACGGCACAGTTTGCGATAGCTTTTTTCGGCCGACTGTAACCCCTCAAATGAAAACTCTAATGGGGCGCGGTAATGGTGGGTTAAAATATAGTATCTAACGACCATGGGATGGCTATGCTTAAAAATATCACGCAAGGTGAAGAAATTCCCCAGGGATTTCGACATTTTTTCTTCGTTGACGCGCACGAACCCGTTGTGTAGCCAATAGTTAGAAAAGGTTATGTTGTGCAAACTTTCAGATTGTGCTTTTTCATTTTCATGGTGAGGGAATACCAAATCAAGACCTCCGGCATGAATGTCGATCTGTTTGCCTAAATATTTTTCAGCAAGGGCAGAACATTCGATATGCCAGCCTGGTCTGCCTGGACCCCACGGGCTTGGCCATGATAATCCGGTTGGCTCATGTTTCCACAATGCAAAATCCAATGGGTCACGCTTCTTTTCATTCACTTCAACACGAGCGCCGGCGCGTAGATCTTCAAGTTTATGTTTAGACAGCGCTCCGTAAGCGGGAAACTGTGCGATACTAAAATAAACGTCCCCACCAATTTCGTAAGCAACTCCCTTGTTGATGAGCCCTTGGATAAATCTGATAATTTCAGCAATGTTGTGAGTAACGCATGGTTCATAGTCAGGAGCCATGCAATTGAGTTCGCGCATATCTTGATGATAGTTGTTGATGTAGCGTTGTGCGATCTCTGCAGCATGGGTTTGATCACCAAACTCCTGTTCAGACTTGCGGATTATTTTGTCATCCACATCGGTAAAGTTACGACAGTAGGTTACTTCGTAGCCGTAATAGCGCAAGAGGCGGTAGAGTACATCAAATGATACGTAGACGCGTGCGTGGCCAACATGTGAATCGTCGTAGGGAGTTATGCCACAGACATACATACTCACTTGGTTTGGTATGCGTGGCGTAAAAAGCTGCTTTGCTCCCGTGAGCGTATTGGAAAAAAAGATGTTCATACATAGTCTCATACGAGTTATAGGTGTTATTGCTTATAGAATCACACTAAAAAGTAGCAACAGTTGTCGATAAACTCAAATCAGATTTTTGTTTTCATCTCGTGCCTGGTCTCACTCGACGATATGAACCCTTCCGTTTTTAACACATATAGAATTCTAGATTTTTTTTATAGTTATTCTTCGTGTATGTATGATCATCAACTGATACATATCCCTAGGCATTCCCTAAAAAAGCGGTAATATAGTCGGCGATCCGCCTTACTGAAACATAGCCCCACCATGGGCATTGCACAAGAGCCTAGGGAGCCAACAGATGATGTTTTTGAACAACAATGTAGCTACAAGATCTATGAAAGCGTTCGTGATAGCATGTGCGCTTAACGCTATTATAGTGCCTTTTATGCGATCGCAAGATATTGATGAAGAGCTTATCTCGCAACAGATTAACAACTCAGATAGTTTGCGCGATGATGATGCGCAAGATCAAACGTTACCTTCTGCGCAGATAGACTCTGAGTCCGAGTCTGAGTCGAACTCTGAGCAGATTCGAGCAGATATTCTCCGATCGGCACAGCAGCGTACAATTATAGATATACGCGTGGTGGGCAATGTTTTTGTGCCTACAAGTGCCGTGTTGGATCGTATACCCTACAAAAAAGGTGAACTGTTTGATCCGACTAAAAGTCGTACAGCCATTCACAATCTCTATTATGGACTCAAGCGTTTTCGTACTATCGATATGTTTGTCGAAACGGTGGGCTCAGATGGTATTATTCTGTACGTCGAAGTTGAAGAGAAAAAACCTCTGAAAGATCTTATTGTGTTGGGCAATAAACAGCTTTCTAACAAAGAGATTAATACAGCGTTGAATACAAGCGAGCTTGCCATGATCGATCCGGAAGAGCTCGATGTCTTTGCGGCAACGATTAAGAAAACATACGCTGAAAAAGGGTATCATCTGACCAAAGTCACCCCAGAACTGTTGATCGATGATACGGGCAGAGCGACGGCAACGTTAAAAATAGAAGAGGACAAAAAAGCTATCGTTAAGCGCATTGCATTTACCGGCAATCATAATATGGCGGCAAAAAAATTGCGCAATGCGCTTTTAACGCACGAAGATTGGTTATTCGGTATGCTCGATAAGTCCGGCACCTACTTGGCCGATAGGCTTGAGGGCGACAAGTATATGATCGAGCAGCTCTATCAAAACAATGGTTATATGAATGCCAAAGTTGTTGATATTGATGTTGTTATGGATGCCTGCAAAAACTTAACACTGACCTTTGATATTCAAGAAGGTGATTGTTATACCATCAAAGAGGTAAAGGTCTCTGGGAATGATATTTTATCTGATGATTACCTAGCAGCTATTCTTCCGTTACGACCGTGTATGCCTTATTCTCGAGCAGCTATTGTTGATTCTATAAAAACATTAGAGATGATTTGGGGTGATTTCGGCTATTTGTACACGCACATCGAGCCTTCGATTCAGCCGGATGACGAAGAAAAAACGGTATCTATTTCATTTTACTGTGACATAGGCAACCCTATCTATTTAAACAGAGTTACCATCAAGGGCAATAACAAAACGCGCGATAAGATTATTCGCCGAAAAATATCATTGCAAGAAGGCGCCTTGATCACCAATAGCCATATGGAAGCATCAAAAAGCCGTATAGAGTCGCTCGGTTATTTCGACCAGCGTGAAGGGGTGAACTGGAAGACAGTGCGCGTATCAGGGGATACTGCAGATCTTGAGCTTGTTGTCAAAGAGGTAAAAACGGGTAATGCGCATTTAAAAATCGGGTTTGGGGGCGCGCAAAACAGTGACCGTTCAGCAGAAGATCCTGATAAAACTGATGACCAGAAAGATAAAAATGCTGCTGCCAACAGAAGAAATAGCATCCTGAATGGTGTTACTGCTGAAGTAAACGTATCGGATAGCAACCTCTTTGGTTCTGGCATACGTACCGCATTGAGTTTAATGTTGAGCTCCAACGAAAAAACAGGCTCATTTAATATTACGCAGCCTTGGCTCTTTGACAAACCAATCTATGGAGCTATGGATGTCTATTACCGTCGTACCAGCTATGATCAGTTGAGCATGACGCCGGTCGTTAACGAACGACAAGCTGGGGGGCTTTTAACAACAGGGCTCGTGATTAATAGTTATCATAAAGCATTACAAGAGACCTTTGTGCGTGCCAGCATCGGTGCCGATAGTATCAGCTATGGCAAAGACAATGTTGGAAACACCATGCGTAATCGCGTGTTGCGGGCTAATATGCCAACCTTGCTCTTTGATGATTTTGCGCAGACACGGCGATCGTTGGCTATGAAGACCTATACTGAGCTCTTAGCTCACCTATTTGACCCAGGGATGTTCTTAACGTTGACAGGCAACATAGGCAGAGATCAGCGAAATCATCCAATGCATCCGAGTCGTGGGCTTTCATGGCTTGCACGTTCTATCCTTGCGATGCCATTCTTTAATAGTACCATCGGATTCTATAAAGCGGATCTAGATCTCAACTGGTTTACGCCACTTATAGGTGAGCGTGATCTTGTTTTAAGGCTGCATGGCTACGTTGGTCTTGTGCAGCGTTTGGGGCATCGCAATGTTCCTTATCGCGAACTGTACCATATTGGTGGACCATCGAACGTACGTGGTTTCTTGTGGGGGCAAATAGGACCACAGTTCCAAGTGATCGAATCTGATGGCAGAGTTCGTCAAGACTCCATTGGCGGATCACGAGCAGCCTTTGTTAATGCGGAGCTTATCTTCCCGGTCACGCGTGACTTTAACCTCAAAGGCGTGCTCTTTTATGATGGTGGTACCGGTTGGAAAAACCCTTATTACCACAGCATTAAGCATTTGGATGAGTTTGTAGTGAACCAGCATTTCCACTATCGCCATGCTGTTGGTTTTGGTATACGCCTGTTGAGTCCTATGCCGATTCGCGTTGATTGGGGCTTCAAGCTTGATGCGCGTCGTAATGAATCACCGTATGAAGTGCATTTTGGTATGACGTATGATTGGTAAAGATACATGAAAAAAGGGGTGCCACCATGGCACCCCTTTTTTCATGTATCCGCTAGTATCTATAGGTCGCTAGCGTCATCAGACTTTTTAGCTGCTTCAGTATCTTCCGCTTGAATACGTGCGCTGACCGCATAATGGTCAGATTGGTTGTTTAGGTTTGGTAGCGATATGGTCAGATCAGGTTTTACGTCAGGAGTGCCAAAGCCAACCGTAACATCCCTGAGCATGAGCTGATTTTTGCTGACGATAATATAATCCTCTTCGTCAACCGCATACAACCCTGCTTTGTTATGTTGTACTGTGCCCATGCGTCGTTTTATTGTTGTTGGCCCTACTTGCGTTGAAACCAAGCCAAGTTCTGTTAACAGTTTTTGGAAAGCTTTAACGTCGGCTGTTTTTTTGGTATTTGCGTCAACACCGATGATGAGCAGAATCTCTTCGGCGCGTTCTTCCATGAGTTGTTGTAGTTTTTGTGCTACTCGTTTCATCTGTTCTCTACCATCGGCTGCGTCATCAGAGTTGCCATGGCCAGATGCCAATAGGAACTTCTGTTGAGTCTCTTTTTGAGTTGCTAAAATTGCAGTTAATTTGCCCGCTTTGAATTTGCCATACTCATCAAACGGAATCACTTCAAAATTTGGCTCCCAGAGGTCGGATGCCAACAGTATGACCGTACCATCTTTGCTGTTTTGTGCACCTATTGGTAAGAATAAGCCATCTTTTGTCAGTTCGTCACGCGTAAATTTGTCCGACTCTTGGGTGAATAATAGTTTGGTTTTAGCCGTTATCAACTTCTTTCTAAATACAGCAGCTCTTCTTTGTGCGTCGCCGAGTGCTTTCGCGAACTCTGCTTTCACCTCATTAATAGCCGTAATGTCGGTAGCTTCTTTTGCCACTAAATCGAAGATAAGCGCTTGATAGAGCCAATAAAAGAAGGTCAATCCGGCTGGGGTGGCAAATGCATGCAGCTCTTTATTCGTGCCATTTGCGAAAAATTTATCCAAGGCAGGTGTATATTTGTCGATATTGACGATGATAGGTTTTACTTTATTGCCATCTTTTTTGTCGACGAAGGTAGGGTTTGCCTGTTTTAGTACGTCGGCGATAAACACAGCATCTACAAGATTCTTTTTTAGTTCGTTGCTCGTGGTTCCCGTTAGTTTTGTTTTGGAGCCTAAGACAGGCAGGTCAAAGCTTTTGCCTTGATCGGCATAGTGGTCTTTAAGCGCTTTTTCGAGTTTTAACAGATCAGGTGGATTATTACGCATGAAGTAGAATATTTTTTCGTTGCCATATTTGCCAACGAATGCTGCCAGTGCATCGATATCCGCTTGAGGGACACGTAAAGTCTGTAGTTTTTCTGTAATCTGTTCGAGCAGCTCTTTCGTGGCGACTTGTTGTAGCGTTGGGCCATTCTCTTTATCTTTTTGGATTGCGGTAGCTAGCAGCTGTTCTTTGGTTTTTCCAGGGTTTTCTTTCAGAAGATTATCCCAGATCGCCGCAGGCAGATTTTTACCAATAGCCTCTTTCGATACAATCACGCCAAAAACTTTTTCACGTGTTGTGTTACTTGCTGTGCCGTAGTCACCTTCAAACTCAAAGGGGTCGTCAAATGAGCCGAGTATATTGGCGGTGGTTGCTACAAAATTGATAGGGTGCTCCGATAAAAGCTCTTCTTTTGTAGCATCGACCCATATTTTTCTGATTGTGCGCAGTTCCTTTTGTAAAAGAGCGGGCAAACTTTTTGGGATCTTGTTAGCTGCCTTTATGAATGGAACGGCATCCTTTGCGTCATCAAGTGATACGATATAATCACTAATCTGTTTGATGAGCGCATTGACCTGGTCGCCGCTGAGGTTGCGGTTCCAGTCGGGCAATTCGTATACTGTGATGAATGTGCGAGCCCATTTTGTAGGGTTCACCATCGCTTGGGCGAGGTCAGTGCTGATATGTATTTCCCGACCTCTGCGTTTGCTTTCGGTCGCTCTGAGTTTTTTATATGCTTGTTCTTCGGCAGAGTCTGGTTTCATGTCGGAGCGTTCTATGCCGCGACTACGTGTAACCGTTGAGCGTTTAATGGTAACATCATACGCCGTGTGTGCCATGCACAGCGCAATGCCTGCAACCGAACGAAGCAATACGCGTGAAAGCGTAAAGATCTTCATACATATTCTCCTTGGAATAAAGAAGTGGTGAATGGATAGAACAGGAGAGATTGTAGAAAAATCTATGATGCTAACGCAATAGGTGTAAAATTTAAGCCAGTGCTAGAGCGGCGGGTTGTGTAAGATCTAGCGTAAAGTAGCCAGCACTGTTCAGGATGCCACCACACCGTTTATAAAATGCTACCAGATCAGGTTGAGATAAACCGTTTTCGTTGCTTTCATACGCATTGAATGCGTATGCTACCCACTGCATGGACGGCGATTTATGAGCTTTGCAATGGGCAATTGCCTTTGCAATTAACTGTTTGCCGTAACCATGTTTTCGGTAGGCTGGGTTCACTTGTAAGATTTCCATGTAGTTAGCTTTAGAAAGAATAGTCCGTCCAACCTCTTGTTTGTCAGAAAGAAGCATAATAGTGATGTAACCTGCACCATTCAACTCGATACGTGTGGTGAGGTTGGTTGATGGATCTTTCTCTTCTTTAGAAAATGACGGTTTTTCATCATACGCGTATTGATTCAGGAGCGCAGTCGTTATTTTAGTATGCACTCGGTCAAAGCTGGTGCGCAGCAGCTCAACAATCAGGTTGCATCAGGCAACTCCAATGATTCCAATTTTTTTGACAGCAAAAGCCGTTTAAGGGTTAAGTAGCCTCAATAAAAAAGCCTATAGAAAAGATAAAAATTATCAAATGGAAAGTCTTTGTCTGAAATTTCTTGCTATAAAAGCTTTATAGGTCAGTTAAAAGATTTTCGAAAAGAGAGCCGAGCGCGTCAAAAAAAAGAGGCCACCTGGGTCGGCAGCCTCTTTTTGGATAGTTTTTAGCTAAAAACTGGTTTTTACTTGATCGAAATCAGTTCAACGTCAAAAATGAGCGTTGCGCCACCAGGGATTACACCAGGGTATCCGTTAGGGCCATAGCCAAGATTTGAAGGGATAATGAGACAGCGGTGCTCGCCAACACGCATGCCGGCTACGCCTTCGTCCCACCCCTTGATCACCATGCCACCACCTAACACAAAAGTGAATGGCTGATTGCGATCGCGAGAAGAATCGAATTTTTTACCCGGTTGGCCATTGTTGTCAAGGAATCCAGTGTAATGAACCGTTACGGTATCACCTTTTTTAGCCTGCGCAGCATTGTTAGATGCTGGCATGGTGATTTCGTATTGTAAGCCAGAAGAGGTTGTAACGATTTCAGGTTGTTGATGATCTTGAGAGCAGCCACACATAAGAACCACGCAGAGTAATGGGATTATTAAACTATTTTTACGCATCGTTGCTCCTTTTTTTATACGCTATTACTTCCATTGTAGTATGCCGCAACCTCTTTTTTTGTATAGAGTCGACGGGTAGGGTTTCTGCTGGTATACTGGAAAAACAGGCCATTTCACCGTCAATTTTTATTATAGATAATAGTGTGCGTATGAATACCATTCTCCTTTTTTACAAATATGTTCATATAGATAATCCAGTACGCTTTATGCGTTGGCAAAAAAAGCTGTGCACAGAGCTAGGTCTGAAGGGGCGTATTATCATCGCTCAAGAAGGCATCAACGGTACGGTTGGTGGGCTGCCTGAAAATACCGAGCGTTATAAAAAAATTATGGCAGAACACCCTTTATTTGGTGACGTCGATTTTAAAGAAAGTCAGGCTGAGGATCAAGGGTTTCCGCGTATGCGGATCGTTGTACGCAGCCAGATAGTCGAAACGGGTCTTGATGCGACGCAAGGGCGCCCAGAAAATACCGGCACTCATTTAACGCCTGCTCAAACTCATGCTTTGATTGATGCAAAACCGGACAATCTCGTAATTCTTGATACACGCAATCGGTGTGAGTCTGCCATTGGCAGCTTTACTGATGCCGTAAAGGCCGATATCGATACCTTTAGAGACTTTCCAGCCTATGTAGACAAGAATCTCGAGCAGTTCAAAGATAAGCAGGTCTTGATGTATTGTACGGGTGGCGTTCGTTGCGAACGGGCAACCGCATATCTCAAGGAAAAAGGCGTTGCTGAGGAGGTCTATCACATTGAAGGTGGTATTCACCGCTACGTTGAACAGTTTCCTGATGGGCATTTCCGCGGAAAAAATTATGTGTTTGACGGTCGTATTGCCGTAAAGGTGACCGATGATATTTTGGGTGCATGTGCATTATGTGCTACCACTTGTGATGAGTACTATAACTGCCTGAATGCCAGCTGCAACAAACATTTTATAGCCTGCCAGTCATGCATAGAATCCTTTAAGATGAGCTGTAGCAGCGATTGTTACCAGGCCTTGGAAAATGGTACGGCAAAGCGCCGCCCGTTGTTTAAAAAAACAGCGAATGCGTGTGTTCTATGATAACTAACACTGTTCTTGCCCAACAATCTATGCCCTCATCGTTGCATATACAAAGCCAGGTGCCCTTGGCTGATAAAACATGGTTCAAGGTTGGTGGTCCAGCGCGCTTTTTTTGTGAGCCTACCTCTGCTGCCGAATTTCAGCAGGCAGTCGCATGGGCTCAGGAACAGCGGCTTGCGGTGTTTGTCTTGGGAGAAGGTGCTAATATTCTGATCAGTGATGCCGGTTTTGATGGGTTGGTGATTCGACCTGCCTTGCGCAATATTCTGATACATGATGGTGCAGAGCAATCCGTCATGGTAACAGCAGAAGCTGGAGTTTCGTTGCCCGATCTCATCACTTTTTGCCTTGATAAGAATATCCTCGGGCTTGAAGAGTTTAGTGGTATCCCTGGCACGGTCGGAGGCTCTGTGTATATCAATCTCCACTATTTTGAGTTTTTACTGAGTCAATTTTTGGTCAGTGCGCAGGTTGTTAATCGTCAGACAGGGCAGGTACAGACGATGACCAATGACTGGTTTAATTTTGGATACAACCAATCAACCTTGCAAGCAAAAGAGTGGTATCTTCTTGATGCAACCTTCAAGCTGCGCCGCTGCTCTGACCTTGAAGCTGCGTATGCCCGTGGGCGGCGTATTGAAATTATTCGTCATCGCGTCAGCAGGTATCCAGCGAAAAATACTTGTGGCAGTTTCTTCCGTAATTTCCACAATGATGAAGTAACAGTTGAGAGTAATGGTAAAAAAATGATTTATGTTGCCTATTATTTGGACAAAATAGGGGTTAAAGGCACCTTAAGCGTTGGTGGAGCTGTCGTATCTTACCAGCATGCCAATATGCTTGTTAATAAAGGCAATGCAACGAGTGCTGATCTGGTGCAGCTTGCACGGGCCATGCAGGAGCTTGTACGTCAACAGTTTGGTATTACGCCGCAGCCTGAATGTATTCTTGTCGGTTTCGATACGTATCCCTTGTTGTAATCAGGTGTATAAAGATAGTTCTTATGACCAATGAGCTCCTATTTATTGCGCAGTCGATTATTCTCAGTCTCTTTGCTTTGTTGGCATTGCGCCTGGGCAAAGCTGCGTTAGTCGCCTTTATTTCTGTGCTTTGTCTGCTTTCTAATCTTTTTATTTTGAAGCAGATCACCCTGTTTGGTTTCGCCGCCACCTGTTGTGATGCCTATACGATTGGTGTTGTGCTTGGACTCAATCTGTTGCAAGAATATTATGGCAAATCAACGGCGCAAAAGACTATTGTGATCAGCTTTGTGTTGCTTATTTGTTACACCATTATGAGCCTTATGCAGCTGGCCTATATACCGAACGTACATGACCTGGCACAACCGCACTTTGCCTATATTCTGAGTAGCATGCCACGCATTACCGCCGCATCTTTGATGGTCTATCTCTTTGTGCAATATGTGGACTCCCTCTTGTATGCATGGTTGCGTACTCTTTTACAGGGCAACTACTTGGTTGCGCGCGTTTGGTTTTCGCTCAGTATAACGCAGTTGCTCGATACGATTCTGTTTAGCTTTTTTGGGCTGTATGGTCTGGTAGATAACTTATTTGAGCTTATCTGCATTAGTTATGGCATAAAATTGATCGCTATAGCGCTTACAACACCTTTTATTGCGCTTTCACGGCGTTTCCGGCAGGCAGAAGATGTTTGAACTCATTCACAGCTCTAAAAAATCACGCGCTCGTGTAGGGCGCATTACCACACCGCATGGCATTATTGATACGCCCAATTTTGTTGCTGTTGGCACTAATGGCACGCTCAAAGCGCTCGATTCAGCAACCGTTGACGCCATAGGTTTACAGCTCATGTTCTGTAATACCTACCACTTGATGCTCCAACCGGGCACTGCAGTGGTAAAGGCTGCTGGAGGGCTCCATAAATTCATGAATCGCACCAAGCCGCTTATTACCGATTCTGGTGGCTTTCAGGTGTTTAGTCTTGCGTATGGTGGCGTTGCCAGCGAGCTGAAAAGCAGTGGACAGAAAAAAAACGACGGTTCCGTATTAAAAATTACCGAAGATGGGGTTCTTTTCCGGTCATACCGTGATGGCGAAAAGATATTGCTGACACCTGAGACCTCTATTGCTGCACAAAAAGAGCTCGGTGCTGATATTATTATCCCCTTTGACGAGCTGCCGCCCTACCATATCGATCCATACAAACTTAAGCAGTCGTTCGATCGCACGCATCGATGGGAAAAGCGGTCCCTTGATGCGCATCTTGCCAATCCGAATAATCAAGCAATGTACGCAGTGATTCATGGTGGCATAGACCCAGACTTGCGCAAGCAAAGTTGCCAGATCCTTGCCAATTTAGCCTTCGATGGTTTTGCCATTGGCGGATCGCTTGGTAAAACGCGTCAGCAGATGATCGAGATGTTAACCGCTATGATGCCCTATGTGCCTCAAGATAAGCCAAACCACTTGCTTGGTATAGGCGACCTGGAGTCGTTGGATGCAGGGATAAGGCTCGGGATCGACACGTTCGACAGCTCACACCCGACACGCTGCGCTCGGCACGGGCTTCTGTTTACCAGCCGTGGCAACGTCAAAATTGAGCAAGGGAGCAACAAAAATCGTTTTGAGCCTGTTGATCCAAGCTGTACCTGCTCAACCTGTAAAAACTATACGTTGGCCTACATGCACCACCTGTATAAGGCTAAAGAGGTCACCGGCCACGTTTTGGCGACCATTCATAATCTACATTTTATGGTTCAGCTGATGGCTGACTATCGTCAGCAGATCCTGGAAGATCGCATATAAGAGAGCTTTTTTTGACAAAAAACAAGCATTTGTTACAGTTAGACAAAAGAAAACTCTTTTTCTCGTGATTTTTACCAGGAGAAACCGTATGTTAGATAAACCAATTTCCTATAAGTTCATACCGGCTTTGGCCACGATGTTGTGTGCCTGTGCGCCTGCGCAAGCGGGAATTAATTTCCACGTTGGTGTTAACCTGCCCGTGTGTGCTCCTGTGGTGCATCCGGTTTGCCCCGTGTACAGCGTCTCTTTCTCTCGATCACCTCGTGTGCGCCCAGCCAGTGATATACTGATTGCCGATATTCAACAAGATCTGAATGAGATACATGCTGATCTGCATAGTTCATGTTTTTCTTGTGATGGCGAAAGAGCTTTGACGAGCTTTTCTCGTACGGTGAAAAATAACTGGACATCATGGGCGCGCGACTATCGCTATGCATTTGGCATGAGCAGGTACGATCTTGAAGCGCTAAGCGATGAAGTGCGTGAAGTACGCTTTGAGCTAAGTCGTTTGCGTAATGCGCATATACATCTTTGTCACTATGAGTATGTACAAATACGTAGCCTACTCATAAATGTTGTCGATATGATAACTTCGCATCGTCTTAAGAGCAGTGATGTGCGTGATCTCATCATCTCTTTCTCACAAATACAGCGTATACTGTATCATTGTTAACGTTATTACTTTTAACAACAGAGCAGCATGAACTTTATTTCATCTCGTACCAACCACATAGTTAAACAAGTAGCGGAGCTTTCATCATCAGATGTGCGCTCCGCTCGTCGTTTATTCATAGCCGAAGGGCTGAGAACCTGTTCAACGTTGTGTGAATCGGGCCTCAAGCTACAACAACTTTTTGTGACACAATCGCTCGTTGCGCAAGCGCACGAGCTTGTCGACGATCACCTAATCACGCAAGTCACCGATCCGGTCATGGAAAAAATAAGCCAAGCAACTAAACCGAGTGGCATGCTTGCTGTTTTTCATATGCCCACACCGCCCGCCACCATACCGGGTGCAGGTATAGTGCTTGCACAAGTGCGTGAGCCGGGTAATGTTGGCACCTTAATTCGCAGCTGTGCCGCATTTGGCATGAAGTCGGTCATACTGGTCGAATCTGCCGATGTCTGGAGCCCGAAAGTGGTGCAAGCAACGGCAGGAGCATTGGGCGCGGTCTCTCTTTTTGTCATCTCCTGGCAAGAGCTTCTTGAGCGCAAGGGGCAACTTAAGCTGTGTGCCCTGACTGTAGAAGGGGGTAACAATCCGTCAAATTTGGATTTAGGCGAAAGTTTATTGGTTATAGGCAATGAAGGGCACGGAATTCCCGAATCGTGGATTGGCGACTGCCAACAGCGCATGACATTGCCAATGCCCGGGGGCACCGAAAGTCTCAACGCCGCAGTTGCCGGATCGATCGGGCTATATGAGATGGCCAAGGTCGTGGCAAGGTAAAATCCCAACATTTTTATTCTATTTGAAAATGGTTATTGATGTGTGGTATATTGCAATAGTGTTACTGATGTAAAAACGATTGTTATTATTCATCATTTTGAAGGGTAATCAATGAAAAAGCTTCTGATTTTTCTAGGGTTAGCCCTAGCATGTGGAAGTGAACCAAGTTTACAGGCTATGCAGCCTTCAGCGCCTAACTTATCATCGTCTGATTCTGCCACTACTGCACTTTGTATCGCTGGTGCCTGTATAGTTACCGCGGGACTGTATAAGCTTGGGTCTTATGCATATCGGAGTTTTAGTGAATGGCGAGAGAATCAGATTGTAGAGCGAGCGGCTGAAGATCTTTTTATCGCACTCACGACTAACGCGACTATTGACTTAATGTCGGAGCCACAAAGAACTGCAGCATTTCGTAAAAAAGCCCAACTAGTACAACTGAGAAGAAATGTGCTGGAAAAAGTAAAAAACGAGCTTAGTGAACTATCTCTTGATCAGCAAGATGTTTTGCAGGAACAATTTTTAAAGAATGCTATGGGATTATCTAGTGTCATTGATAAATCTGTAAATGCAAAAGTACCGATGCCAAATCCCTGCAGAGAGAATGCGACTGACAACTATATTTACGACGACTTCGTTGAAGATAACATGGTAGAGTCTATTCTATTGAAGTACAAGTCGAATCTTACGCCAGAAGAAAAGACAGAACTAAAAAAGCTTGAAGAAAGAAGGAAAAAAATTATTGATCGGATGTCCGTCAAGAAGCGAGCTTGGTTGAGAGAAAGGCGTCAGTTAAAAGATTTCGTGAGTGAAGGTGATATAATCGTGAGTGAAGGCGATATGATGCGGATGACGCTGTTTATGCCCAATGTTTAAGATTGTCGAAGCATAGAAATAAGCTCTCTTTATTGGTTCTGAACCCGTAAAGAGAGCTTTTCTGTTGTAAAAGCATAAGAAATCAGTTCTCGTTGAAGATCGGACCTATTTTGTGCTACGTTCAAGCAAGAAAAGATTCCGTTTGCTTCTTGCGCGCGCACTGATTGTAAAAAGAGGTGGGTCTATGGACATGATTTCTTCTCGCTTGTTGGTCTGCCGCGCATTCTGTTTGGCGATCATAGCAGCTTTTTGTGTTGTCGTTGGCCTGCTCAGTTATCAACGCTTTGACGCATGGTTTGAGCATAAAATGGTACACCAAGCAGCTGAAGATCTTATCTTAGTCCTAACCCCCAATAGCGTTATTGATACTTACCAAGAGCCGCGCCGCATGCAGGATTTTTGCAGAAAAGTGCAGCTGGCTAACCTCAGAATAAGTATTCTTGAGCAGCTTGATGCAACGCTTGCATCCGGATCATTAAGCGCAGCGCATCATGCAGCATTACAGCGATATGTCACCAAGGCTAACGCTTTTTTTGGCGCTCTTGATGCAGCTCTTAGTGAGCAGGATCTGCAAAGAATTGCTGCAAACATAGGTGACACGGCGCAAGCGCTGGGCGTATCATCAGGTCGTGCAGGCAACATCAAAACTTGGTTCAATTCGGTGTTAGGGTACGGGCAAAAGCTTATTAATCAGTATGCGCACAAAAACCCGTGCCACGACAAGCCTGAAGGTAAGCTTTCGCTCGTTGATCGTGTCGTTGCCAGTAAAATGGTTGCTTCGATTGTCGTGCAAAGCAAGCCTGATGCTGAGTGTTCTCAGGCAGAAAGATCTGAAAAGCAAGCAATGCGCGATGTACAGGATGCTATTGCGCAGAAAATCAAAGAGAAGATGCATGACAAGGGTAAGAATCTGCTTGTTAAACAGCTGTTGCCTTATGCGGTGCTCTTTACAGCAGCCGTTCCTGCGTAACGCTCTTGTAATGATAATGGTTTTCCGCGCGCCTTCTGGCGATTTTATCTTACACGTGCTACTTTTTAAGCAAGTTTAAAAGTGAATCATTCCGCTTGTAAAGAGTTTATATAATGACCATGACGCCGCGACAACAACAGTTTTTTGCTGCATTACCTGAATCATGGCAAACACCCTTGGCGTCGATATGTGCTCAACCAGAGATTGAAGCCTTAATACGTTTTTTGCAAGAGCGCGAAAAGGCTGGCGCAACGATATACCCCGCAAAACAGAATATCTTTGCAGCATTACGGGTAACGCCCTTTGACGCAGTACGCGTGGTTATTGTTGGGCAAGACCCGTACCACGGCCCTGGCCAGGCTCATGGCTTGAGTTTTAGCGTCCCTGCAGGTGTTCCGGTACCTCCTTCGTTACGTAATATTTTCAAAGAGCTGCACGCCGATATTGGCATGCCGATACCACGTCATGGCACGTTAACTGGTTGGGCAAATCAAGGCGTATTGCTCCTGAATGCGTTACTGACCGTTGAAGAAGGCAGGCCGGCAAGCCATGCAAACCGTGGTTGGGAACTGTTTACCGATGAGGTGATCGAGCAGTTACTGAAGCGTCCACAGCCTACGCTCTTTCTTCTCTGGGGAGCCTATGCACAAAAAAAGGTGCAGACGTTGTGTCAGCACATACGCGCACAGCAGCATCTTATTTTGACCTCTGCCCATCCGTCGCCGCTATCGGTCACGCGCTTTTTAGGCTGCCGCCACTTTTCGAAAGCCAATGCCTTTCTGAACTCTCATGGGCTACCTGAGATCGACTGGGCGACGTTGTAAAATTACGGTATTTATACACTTGAGCGCATTTGAAGGTTTGAGCCATGGGCGAATAGCCTAAATTTGCGCGAATATATTCCGTGCCCTTAGATCAAAGGTATTGGGCGAGCAATACCTTTGCCCAGCCTGGGGAAGGCACAAAAATAATCAACAGTCATTGACTTTACCCCTTTTTTCCATGTAATCTCGGAGTATGAATCCGAATTTTCATGGAGAAATTATGGAGCGGACCCTTTACCTAAATCTAATAGAGCAACATTTACGCATACAGCCTGTTTGTGCGATCCTCGGCGCACGTCAGGTAGGCAAGACCACCTTGGCGCGCGAGTTTGCTAAAAAGCATCCTGAAAAAAAAGTAGAGTTTTTTGATTTAGAGAATCCCATTCATCTGGCAAGTCTAGAGACCCCGATGCTTACGCTCAGTAAGTATGCCGATCATCTGGTTGTTATAGACGAAATTCAGCGTAGGCCAGACCTGTTTCCCATTTTACGAGTGCTGATTGACGATCCAGCTTGTACCTATATGTTCTTAATTTTGGGTAGCGCGTCACGAGATTTGTTGCGTCAATCGTCTGAGACATTGGCGGGCAGAATTGGCTACATAGAGCTGCCACCCTTTACACTGTCTGACGTGCGTGATGCTGACAAGCTGTTGATGCGTGGTGGGTTCCCACGATCTTATTTAGCACATTCTAATGAAGATAGTTTTTTATGGCGCGATGGGTATATCAACACTTTTCTAGAGCGCGATTTGCCTGGGTTTGGTTTTGACGTGCCGCCACGCATGATGCATCGTTTTTGGATGATGCTCTGTTTTTATCATGGGCAGCTTTTTAACGCACATGAAATAGCACTTTCGTTAATGTTGTCTGACAAAACGGTTACTAAATATCTGGATATACTCGCTGGCACCTTTATGATACGTGTGTTACAGCCTTGGTTTGAGAATATCAAAAAACGCCAAATCAAGACGCCTAAAATCTATTTCCGCGATACGGGTATTTTCAATGCGTTATCATCGATTCGCTCAATCACTGAGTTGGCAAAAACACCAAAAATAGGGCCCGTGTGGGAAGGGTTTGCTTTGGAAGAGGTCATTAATTGCTTGCAGATTCGTTCGAATGATTGTTACTTTTGGTCAACTCACAATGAAGCAGAGCTTGATTTGTTGGCCTTTAAAAACGGAAAGCGCTTGGGGTTTGAATTTAAATATACGGAAAGTCCTAAGATTACAAAATCTATGAATATAGCGCTTGAAGATCTTAAGCTTGATCATCTATATGTGGTTTTCCCTGGGAGTATGAGTTTCGACCTGAGTGACAAGATTACCGCTTGTGGTCTTGATGTCTTGCAAGATATAAAGGTTTAATAGCAGAGTTCTTCCATTAACCATGAGAGAAAAAGTTATGATAAAAAGCGTGCGTTTTTGTATGAAACTTCTCTGTCTCATAGTTGCTACAATCCAACCAGCTTTATTGTCTGCCCGACCCGAAAACTTATCAAAAGCAAAAGCTGAAATAATCTCTTATTACGAAGGCGGTCAGTACGAAAAAGATCTAGATAAAGCGATCAGCAAAGCGATTAAACATTTTAATAAAATTCCGGCAACCTCTAAAACGCTCGTCATTTTTGATGTTGATGATACGGCGCTTCAAAACTATCAATTGTATAAAAAAATTAGCTTTGGACATGTGCCAGAAATCTTTTACACATGGATTGTTGAATCTGATACCCCCGCAATCCCACAGACGAAATCTTTGTACGACTATCTTGTTGGTCGCGGGTTTCGTATAATATTTTTAAGTGGGCGCAGGCATGATGAGTATGATCTAACTGTGGAAAACCTTAAAAAACAGGGCTTTACTACGTTCGATCGCGTCATTGTGCGCTCAGAGAAGGATGCACGTAAGACCGCGCACGATTTTAAAGTTGAACAGCGTAAATTGCTCACCCAAGAAGGGTATAACATTGTAGCAATGGTTGGTGATCAGTGGAGCGACGTGTGTGGCGGATATGCTGATTATTATGTCAAGTTACCCAACTTGATGTATACCCTTGAGTAACCGTATTTTCACCATAGGGCATTCAACCAGGTCGCAAGAAGATTTCTTAGCATTACTTAGGCACTACGGTATTACTGAACTGGTTGATATTCGCACCATACCAAAATCACGTTACAATCCACAGTTTAATGGTCCAGAGTTTGCCCATTTTCTAAGGAATCATCATATTGGATATCGTCACCAAAAAAACTTAGGCGGCTTACGTCATACGCATGTCGATTCAATTAATAAAGGCTGGCGGAATCGTTCATTTCGAGGTTTTGCAGATTATATGCAAACAGCAGATTTTAACGAAGGCGTCCAGGAGATTATACGTATTGCGCATAAGAAAAGGATAGCACTTATGTGTAGCGAAGCAGTCCCATGGCGATGTCATCGATCATTAGTTGGCGATGCTTTGTTAGTGCGTGGCATTGAGGTAGAAGATATTTTTAGCTTGACATCGAGCAAGCCGCATACGTTAACGCCATGGGCGGTTGTAGATGGGACTACTATAACGTATCCAGCAGCCCGAGCAGCGAATGAGCTTTAAAATATATAAGAGCGTTTTATACTACCGTGAATCTGTCGGATTGTCTCTTGCATACAAAAGGATCTTGGATAATGAGCACAACAATAAAAATAAGAGCTTTCTCAGTATTGTTCTGTTTGGCAAACAGTCTTCACCTGTTATCATGCAGTTACTCCTTTGCAACTTTGAGCTTAGAGCAGAAAATTGGTCAACTCTTTGTCGTTACGGCGATAGTCGATAATGCACAGAATCAACTGTTGCTTGCTGCAAAAGGGTATCGCACCGACGCAGCGTACATAAAACAGCTTATTGCTGATTATCATATTGGCGGGGTTATTTTTTTGGGTTCAAATAGCTGCCAAGAGCAGGCTGAGCTTACCCAAGAGCTTCAGCAGTGTAGCGCTCTACCACTATTGATCATGCAAGATCTTGAGTGGGGGCTGGCGATGCGTTTACATGATGCTCTGCGGTTCCCCCGCAATCAAGCATTAGGTGCGCTAGCACCAGAGCATGACGAGCTTATTTACCAGATGGGGTATGAAGTTGGCAAGCAGTGCAAACTGCTTGGGGTGCATATGAACTTAGCGCCGGTGGTTGATGTTAATAATAATCCGGCAAACCCCGTTATTAATGATCGTTCGTTTGGTGAAGACATTGCATGCGTAGCGCGCAAAGCTGAACAGTTCATGCGTGGACTGCAGGATGCAGGCATTATTGCCTGTGCAAAGCATTTCCCTGGTCATGGTGATACCACTGTCGACTCGCATTATGATTTGCCTTGCATTAAGCATACAAGAGAGCGTCTTGACAGCTGTGAGCTTTATCCGTTTAAACGGATGATCAGCAACGGCGTTAAAGCAATCATGTCGGCGCACATGGAAGTGCCTGCGTTAGAGCCTGCAGCGCATCTGCCATCTTCATTGTCACATAACGTGGTCACTACGCTGTTACGGCAAGAGCTTGGCTTTAAGGGGCTTATTATTACCGATGCGTTGGACATGAGAGGCGTAACCAAGCATCACCACGCAGGCGAACTCGAACTAAAAGCGTTGCAAGCAGGCAACGATATCTTGCTCTGCTCTACCGATGTTCCCAAGGCTATTGCTACGATTAAACAGGCGATTGCCGACGGAAGACTGTCTGAGCAAGAGCTTGATGAACATGTACGGGTAGTATTGTCACTCAAAGCCTGGGCAGGGTGCGAAAAACTTCCGAATTTTGACCAATCGTTGCTGTGTACACCTGCAGCGCAGTCTTTGAAAAAAGAGTTGTATGCGCACGCGATTACCGTAGCGCGTGATGAGAGTCATCTTCTTGAGGCATTGGCACAGACAAAGCGGCCTATAACCTGTATAGAGATTGGCCAAGATCAGTCGTCACACTTTGTGCGTTCGTTAGAGAATCAGATGCCAATGATGGTGCATACACTGCCTGCGTCTGCCGACAACCAGTTTGTGCAGGACATGATCGATCATCTATACGGCGATACGGTACTCGTTTCGGTGCTGGGCATGAGCAGATTCGCTGCTATGCAGTTTGGCGTGACACAAAGGACGTTAGACTGTCTGCGCATACTGAAAGAGTCGGGCAAAAAGGTGGTAGTGGTAGCTTTTGGCAATGCCTACAGTCTGCTGTTGTTTAAAGATGCTGACGCAGTCGTTATAGCCTATGAAGGTGATGTTGATGCCCAACAGGCAGCTGCTGATGTTGTCAGTGGCACAACACAAGCAACGGGGATAGTGCCTATAACATCTAAAGCTTTGTGATGTATACTGAATAGACTTAGCAATAATTATGAGGATACATGAAATGATTAATCTACCAAGCTGCCCACAATGTAGTTCAGAGTATACGTATGAAGCTGATGGGATGTTGATCTGTCCAGAATGTGCCCATGAGTGGAGTGCAGATATAGCAAGCGAAAAGGCTGAAGATAAAAAGGTTGTCAAAGATGCGCATGGCAATATCTTGCATGATGGTGACTCTGTAGCGCTTATCAAAGATCTTAAATTAAAAGGGAGCTCGTCAACCATAAAAGCTGGTACAAAAGTAAAAAACATACGGCTGGTCGATGAAGATCATAATATTGATTGCAAAGTTGATGGATTTGGGAAAGTTGGTTTGAAATCGGAGTTTTTCAAAAAGATATAGCAGAAGATCTGTTTATAAAAATATTCATGAGTGCATCCAATGTCCTGCCGGTTCTATGAAGCATTCAAAATGACTGGCCGCTTCTTTGCAAAACACCAATAAGCGGCCATTTTTATGTACAGTTTTTGAGCCTAGATAACAGAGTCTGAATAACTATTGTTCGTTTATCGTATCTATTTTTCTGGTCTGGCTTTTGTGAGGTAAAAAATTGTCTTTCGAGACCACTTTTTTGCCGATCTGTTTTTCAATGTCCTTGCGCGTTCTTCCAGCGACAGCGCCACCTTTTTTTGCATCAGCTCTCAATTTTTCCAAGCCTTGCGAATCTTGTTGTTGTGTAATCTGTGTGGTGGTCGCTTCGCCGAGCATGGTAATGATAAGTTCAAGATCGGTCATATGGTCCCGCAAGTTTTCTCTTTCGAGCCCTTTTACCTGTTTGTATTCTTGGACCTTTAAGTCGAAGGCTCCTTGCATGATATCGTTGGTCAAGATTGCGAAATCAACGGATTTTTGCGCGCCTCTTTCGGCCCATTCATCAGTTAAGCTGTGGCGAACCGAGATGCCGCGCATGCGTTTGTCGATCCAGCCTTTATCGTAACCCTTTTTCTCGTACAACCCTTTAGCTCGATCCATGGCAAGCTCAGGATTTTCAATTTCTTCTATGCGCTCTTTGCCTATTTTTGCCAGCCATTGCTTAAAAGGCTCAGCTTTAGGCGATGGAATAGACTGGATGATGCGAAATATGCCTTCTGTATTGGCGCAATCGGTTTCGCGTTTTTTTCCGTCTGGGGCAGTTAGTTTCAACTGCCGACAAATTGTCGACAAATCGCAACCTTTTTCATTTATTTTTATAGTCTGCCAATACTCAAGAACATTGTCAGTTTCGGCAAGAACAGCAATAAAATCAAGGACAGAAAACCACCATTCGTTTTTATGGAAAATTTTTCTGATTTGCTTGTTATCCAAAAGTGGTGCTGTTGTTAATGTATGTTGTGACATTATAATTTTCATCCCATCGGTAATGTCATAGCAGTTTTAAAAAAGGGAGAATATATATTTTAAAAATGTTTTTTGATGCAATCAAAGCAAAGATCATTTTTACTAAGAGTTTTAAACTTGTCTTTATTTTTCTTCGCTCTACGCATATTTTGTGAATTTTCTGACGGTGTTACCCATTTACAATTAGAAGGCTCATAATCTTTATCATTATCTATTCTATCTATTTGTGCGCCTTTAAAAGGAGGCTGCCCCATATCTTCATAATAATTTAAAAATACAAGCCATCTATCACAAACTTTAATGCCTCTGCCGCCATAATCTTCATATCTGGGATCGCTTTTTCTGTAACATCTACGTTTCATCAAATACCATCGATTATAAATTGAAGATTCGGCTAAGCCATTGCTAGTTCCTCTGATTTTATCCCAGCAAGGCCGACAATTTTTGCTTGTTTTGCTGATAGGCTTGCCACATTTACAAATCATATTTATCCCTGGTTCAGCTTGCGCCAGTAAGCACCAGCATCGGGACTTTCAGTAAGAAAAGAAGTAACATCAACAACAGAAAACCACCACTCATTCTCAAAAAAGATTCGTCTAATTTGAGAGCCTTCGAATATTGATATTTTGGTTATAGTGGTCATGGTAAATAGATTCAAAATTATAGAAAAAATGTGGGTAAATATATGCTTATTTTACCATGTAAATCGATAAAAATGTAGACGATGGGATTGGCGGTTGCTTTTCCTGGTGAGCCTGTCAGAGGGATAAATTGGGCTGCCATACGAAGCTTTATGCGAAGTATGGTGTGCCCGATAGGATTCGAACCTATGACCTACGGATTAGAAATCCGTTGCTCTATCCAACTGAGCTACGGGCACAAAAAGATTAGGCTCTTAGTATAGCCTATTTTTATAGGATCAATCAATATCAACATCTTTGACAATAGCACGAGCGATGGAGCGCGGCACAAAGACTGTATTAAATTCCTGCACAATGGTTCGCAAGAGAGCTTCAATGTCAGCAGCAACATCTTGTGACTTTGCAATCGACTCATAGAGGTCCGGGTAGACAGAGTTGATATAGCTGACGCATTGCGTTGCATAGGTGCGCACATCGCGTAGCGGCACATGATCCAAGAAATTCTCGCGCATTAAAAAGAGCATAATCGTTTGATCAATAAAATTATACGTAGCGTATTGTGCTTGTTTGAGCAGCTCTACAGCAATCGCTCCGCGGGCCAGATTCTTTTTAGAAACCTCATCAAGCTCGGTGCCAAACTGTGCAAAATCGAGCAGCTCATGATATTGCGCCAGATCGAGACGCAATGCCTTGGTCATGCGTTTGATCGCCTTCGTTTGCGCAGCACCGCCGACACGTGACACTGAAAGTTCTAAGTTGATTGCCGGCCGTATCCCTTGGTTATAGAGTCGCGTATCCAGGAATATCTGTCCGTCGGTAATAGAAATGAGGTTCGTTGGAATGTATGAGGTGATATCATCACCTTGCACCTGCACAATAGGCAACGCAGTTAAAGAGCCGCCTGAAGTGACTTTTCCAGCACGCTCAAGAAGGCGTGAGTGGAGGTAGAAAACGTCACCTGGAAAGGCTTCTCGGCCAGGAGCTCGTCGCATTAACAACGACATTTCACGAAACGCAACGGCATGATTACTTAAATCGTCATAGACAATCAACACGTCACGGCCTTGATCGCGGAAATATTCTCCAATAGTGCAGCCAACATAGGGAGCTAAATATTGGTTCAATACCGCATCGCTTGAGTCAGCACAGACCATGGTGGTATATTCCATGGCGCCATTTTCTTCAAATAAACGTGCCAAACGCGCAATGCTTGCTTGGCGTTGGCCGACTGATACGTAAATACACAAAACATTTTTGCCACGTTGGTGCAAAATGGCGTCCACCGCAATAGCCGTTTTACCGGTGCCACGGTTGCCAATGATAAGCTCACGCTGGCCTTTGCCAATCGGTATAAGCGCGTCGATGGCAAGAATGCCAGTTTCTAGTGATTCATTGACGGGTGAGCGATTGATGATCGATACAACCGGAGTTTCTATGGGGCGGAACGTATCGGTTACTAGATCGCCTAACGCATCTAATGGCACCCCGACTGGACTTACAATACGTCCAATTAAAGCATCACCCACCGGTACTTGAAATACAGAGCCAGTTCGTGTGACCACTTCGCCGACCATGACGGGGATAGCGTTATAGATTAAGAATACCACAACCGAATCATCATCAAGATTGAATATAATACCGCGATTGCCGTGCTCAAACTCTACCAACTCGCCATACATAGCATTCAGTAGTCCGTGCACGGTACACATGCCATCGCCAACCTGGATCACAATGCCCGATTGCTCTACTGGTGCTTGAGAAAGATTTTGTAATGCTTGTTCAAACAATGAGACAAGATCCGTGCTTTTTACGTCCATGTAATCAATCCTTTAACGCCTTTAACGAATAACTTTGCGGTTGATTTCAGCTAGATAGCGCCGTACGGAGTATTCCCAAAACAGATTGTCTCCAACAACGCGAATACCTGCTATCAGTGATTTATCCACGCTATACTGTTTTATCAATGTATGTTTAGTTGCATGACTAAGAAAGCGATGTAACGCTGCTTTGTTCCGCTCTGATAGCGGGTGTGAGCTGACAATTGAGCAATCAAGCATGCCATGACGAATTTTATATTGTTCGCCTATGTGCCTTAACACGGTTGGCAAAAGCTCAAGCCGATTGGTATGTGCCAAAAGCTGCACGAGCTGTTTACAGGTATCAGGCATTCCCATCCGCGTGCACAAATCGGTTATACGAGCAGCTGTATGAGCGGTATCCAGATAGGGCGTCAATGCCAATGATAAACGCCGCTTGTGAGCATTAAAAAGGACGGCAGTGCGGCAGAATGTTTGGAAATTTTCTGGAGTAATTGAAGCATCAAAGAGATTTAAAAAGGCATCGGCATACCGCATAGCAAGCCTATTTTGTCTGTAATTCATGCTGCTGACTCGATTCGATCACACAAGGCAGATAAAAAACTGTCCGCTTTCTCTGGTGATGAAAATGTTGCTGTCAAAGCCTCACGGGCTTGTTTGCACGCTATAGGCACGACCTGTTTGGCTACATACATTTCTTGGATCATCGCCTGCTGCTGTTGTCGGTGGTGGCGAGCCGTTACCATCAGCTCTTGATAGCGCTTATGTTCAGCCTCTATCTTTTTTTCTTGAGCATGGCGCCATTGCTCCATGGCTCGTGTAAGATGCTCAAAAAGAACTGCTTGGTCCTTAATTTTTTGATCGAGCTCTGTTTGGGTTTGGGCCAAGGTGCGTTTTTCATCTTCAAGCGCTTGTAGCTGATCCTGTTCTTGTTGAACCAAGCCACGTAACAAGAAGAGACCCTTTTTGCGTAAAAAATGAGCAACCATGCCTATGGTTAGCAGGAGTGCTAGAGCTTGCACGAGTACACTATAGAAATGGCTTACATGAACGATAGGCTCGCATGTCATGCTCGATCTCCAATTTTTTGTAGCGCTGCCGCTGCCTGCGCAACGGCTTGCGTGATGTCGTTGTCAGACAGTGTTGGGACGTGCAATGGTGGCACTATGTCACTGTTGTAGGCCTGTTGCAGGTGTGGTCTCTGGCAAGGCTCATGCTGCGCGAGTTTATATTGGCAAGCTTTCCAGTGCTCTTCTTGCTCAAATCGTTTTTGCTCAAGAATGACGGTGCGATCTGCAATAGCCGACAGAAGAGAGTCGGTGTACTCCTTGTCCGCTTGGGCAGCCGCTACGGCATAGCTAAAAAAGCCATAGCGCAAGATGTAATATGCACATAAAAAATTAATCGCTTGCACGACAAGCGTTATATTTAATTCCATGCCCTTAGAGCATCTTTCTTAGAAAGAGCGTACCAGGGGTACGCATGCACTCAACCAAACTTAACCATTAAAATAAGAGAAACAATAAAACAGTAAATGGCAGACGTTTCAACAAGACTGAGTGCCATTATCATAGTAGTTTTAATGTTGCTGGCGCTTTCTGGGTGTTTGCCTATGCTTTCGCAGGCTTTCATACCGATCAGGCCTTGGCCTAACGCTGGCCCCACACTTCCAAGCCCCATGGCAAGAGCGGCCCCTATATAAACGGCGGCTTTAGCATATGAATCTTCCACGCGCAAACCTTTCATCTTTTATGTTTATCTTAGACCATGCGATAATAATGCTACCCAACATTGGATTCTGTTACAAGCAAAGGCTGTTTTTTATTAAAAAATCTTTTCACTCGTCCGAAAAGCTCATAGGTGTAACAGTAAACGACTCACGAGATCGGCCATTTTTGAAATAAATATAAAATAAGCTAAACTTACTAAAAAGATACAAAATAATATTTTTCGCAGCAATAACTAAGCCATTTGCCGCTTTCAGCGCTTAAATTATCACCCATAACAGAAAAAAAAGAGCTTATGACGTTTTTTTCAAGAAAAAGTATAATAGTTGTATTTTTGCTGTTCGCAGGTCTATGCAACCAACCCGCCTATGCACAGGATGATTTTAACTTATCGTTTTCAGGGGAATTTGATGATTTTGACGAGGATGCGTTTCTGAGCGAGCAAGAGGCTGATTCGTCTCGCGCGTGTCCAACACCACCGGCACCTATCGCTGCTCTTGCGGTACAACTAGGTCTCGATCAGCTTTTGCAAGAGAATTTTTATCTTGGCACCTATCCGCTCAATGCGCGCTCACTGCTGACGCTACCTATTTTCCTCCCGCTGCGAGATTCTGCTGCTTGTTATGGTTGGACCGTTGGTAGTCACGTCTTTTGGAATCAGACATCCTCTATGTTTTTTACCCGTAAAAGCTCAGCGCTCTGCTCTTATCTGGGTATTAATGAGTCGGGTCTTTTGGATAAGCTGGGTGCTATTACTATTATCGAATCGCTGGGGATTAAGCCTGAAAGAATATTGCCTCTGTTCAAAAACATGACCATCAATGAGCGCCGTTTGGGCTGTATGCTCCATGCTCAGCGTCAGTATGAACGGTTAGGGATTCGTATTACGACGCCGGTCTATTATTTTGAGCGCAACTTCTTTTTAACCGAACAGGAAAAGACGGCGATTGAAGATGCGCTGGGGCAGACTACGGATGCCGAGCAGATGGAATTTGCGCGCAAGCATCTTATTTGTGACAAGATTGGGTTGGGAGATACGCGGGTTGTGGTTGATTATAAGCTGTGTCCAGATGCGCTCATCAATTCTGCAGCAGGACTATTTTTTACCGTGCCCACAGCAATTCCTTTTGCAAGTGGTCTTCTTGGGTCTAGCTTTAATAGAGATTGTAAACCGCCGGTACTTAATTTTGTACAGCTTTTTGATCTTGTTGTGTGCGAGGGTGAGCAAGGTATAGAGAAAGCACAAAAAATTGGTGAAAAATTTGTGTTGGGAGCGCTCGACACGTTCTCTGCCGTTGTCCTCAATAGACCCTTGGGCAATTATGGCCACTTTGGGATTGGGGGGCAATATACCTCACAGACTCCGCTGCATCTGTTTGTAAAAAGGCCATGGGCTGAGCAGGTTATTTTCAAAAGCCGTATATCATTAGAATATTTCTTGCCCGCAATGGAAAAGCGCTTTTTTATCCAATGCAATAAAGGTGCCGATTTTGCAGCGATGGGTCTTGATCGGCCAAAAGAGCAGATTCTTGCGCAGATAAGCAGCGACCCTGTTTATGCAGAGCAGGTGTTGGCGTTCTTAGAAAAAGAGTTAACCGAAAAGTTTTATCCATTCCCATTTCAAGCTAAAGTATGGCCAGGCGTTGCTTTTCAGTGGACAAGCAAGGCTTGTTACGAGGCGAATAAGTGGGGGATCTATCTTGGTACTGACACATGGGCGCGTACCGGCGAGAAGATAACCTGCGTTAAAAATCAGAATGTCCCAAACCTTACTGTGTCGAAAGCGCAACAGCACTTTAATTATCAAAGCAAAATGTTCGGCGGTCTTTATTATAAAATGGCTCGCAAGAATAAAGATATAACGCTTTCGTTAAATGCTGACGATACTGTTATTAGTTCTGGTATTGGGCAAGATTTTACGGTATCGTTAAATCTGGAAATTAATTTTTAATATGACCTGTTTTGTAGGGAATGAGTTATGATTACGCACCGTATAAAAAAGGCCTTTCTAGTACCATTGTGTGTTGGATTGTCCCTTTTTTCTGTCAGCAGAGCAGATGAAATCAACAATGAGTCTTTGAACTTAGCAGCTCATAATCCTGGGGTTGCTGCGGTATTAGAGCTTTCTGATGGTCTGCCTGGCTGTATGAACGGGCATAAAATTCGTGCCAATAAGCAATGGACAAAGCAGCTGCGTGAAATGGTGTATGGGATCAAAAAATCTAGTGGTCAGCACGTTGGGCTGTATTTGTTTCAAGGTAGTTTGTGTTCCGTAGCAGAGCTTGCCGAGCTTGAAGCATTAGCAATAAAGGATGGTTTGGTTGAAATTCTCGTTGAGCTTGCGGCGGTGCGTGAAACGGTTAAGCACGATTTTGATATCAAAGTTGAGCCTTTTTCAGAGGCAGCAAAGGGGTTTAAAAGTCTTATTTTTATGCTGATCGAAGAATCGTGCAGATTGCGTGGTCGCCACGCGAGCTTCTTGTTAACCTGGGGTAAAGTGGAAGATAATGACCGCCAACTGTTTCATGACAAAATGAGATCATTTGCTGATCTGAAAGAATTTTTTGAGGACATGATCAATTTCTTAGCCGATCTAGAGCATAGCTGCCCCAAAGGTCGCGCGCAGTATGAAGAGATGTTGCGCTTATATAAAGAACAAAAGCAGCAACAGGTAGCAGGCAAAAAATAGCGCTTTTTCTCAGGAAATTCAGTAACTAAACGGTGTGTGGTGACATGAACGAAGAGCTCGAGCTGATTGGCACCATAGAACGTATTATGTTTCAAGCGACCGATACCGGTTTTGCGGTGTTCCAGGTGCAGCTTGCGACACATCAACCGATCGTTGCGCGTGGTTATTTACACGCTCTTCATACTGGTGAGCAGGTTACCCTCAAGGGCGCTTGGGTAACGCACCCAAAGTTCGGGCGTCAATTCGAGGCTAAAAGCTGTGTTGCTGTTGCGCCAACTACCATTATCGGTCTTAAAAAATATTTAGCATCAGGGCTTATCAAAGGCATAGGTCCTGTCTATGCTGATCGACTGGTCGATCATTTTGGTGACAAGGTTCTTGAGATTATAGCCAACGAGCCAGCACGATTACGTGAAGTGTCCGGCATTGGGGAAGGGCGTCTCCAAACTATTATCACAGCATGGCAGGACCAGAAAGAGCTTTCGCAGATTATGGTCTTTCTGCAAGATAAAGGCATCTCGTCTGCTTATGCAATCAAGATTTATAAAAAGTATGGGCAAAACTCTATCACCGCTGTTCAAGAGAATCCTTACCGCCTTGCGACCGATATTTGGGGTATCGGTTTTAAAATTGCCGATCAGATAGCGCAGAATATCGGCATCGCGCGCGATTCGATCAAGCGATTTTCTGCCGGCATCATCCATGTGATTACTACTGTTGTTGGCAATGGGCACCTGTACGTGCACCTCGATGAACTGAAAGAGCTTACGCGCACGCTGTTAGATCTTACTGACCCTGACCAGCAGGAGATGCGAGAAAAGCGTTTGTCGCAGGCATTGCACGAGCTGTATGAGCAGCGCGAGGTGATCTTGATCACGTATGATCAGGAGCATTACATTACCTTACCTACCTACTATTATGCCGAGCAGAGCATAGCAACTAAAATCAAAGAGCTGCAGGCCTATCCGCATAAGCAGAGCATTAATTTTGATCTTTTGGATGCACGTGTACGTTTTGCACAACATGAGCATGATGTATCATTAAACGAGGAGCAGCAAGTCGGTGTTGTCACCTGTCTTAAAAACAAGGTCACCGTTATTACGGGCGGCCCTGGGACTGGTAAAACAACGTTGATTAAAAAGCTCTTATATCTTTTAGACGCTGAGCATATTCCCTATAAAATTGCCGCTCCTACGGGTCGTGCAGCCAAAAGAATTACTGAAAATACTGGCCAAGCGGCGGTCACCATTCACCGGCTCCTGTCGTTCGATTTTGCTACGTATAGCTTTACGCATAATGAAAAGAACTCTTTGCAAGTAGGCTTTCTGATTATTGATGAAGCCTCTATGCTTGACGTTTTTCTTGCCAATGCGCTTCTTAAAGCGTTGCCGCTGTCTGCTCATATTGTCTTTATTGGTGATATCGACCAGTTGCCTTCAGTTGGCGCAGGGAATTTTCTCAATGATCTTATTGCTAGTGGGAGTGTTCCTACCATACGGTTGAAACATATCTTTCGGCAAGCGCAAGATAGCTTGATCATCGTCAATGCTCACCGCGTTAATAATGGTGAGTTTCCCATCTCCTCGCTGCCTGATGCTAAGCCTGATTTTATCTTCATCAAAGAAGAGGATCCTGCTCGGGTACCCGAACATTTGATGCGTATTTTTAATGGTGGTATTCAGCGACGCGGCATTAAGCAAGATAATGCATTGGTGCTGGTGCCTATGAATCGCGGCGCTATTGGCACGCAGCTACTGAATCAGACATTGCAGCAGATTATTAATCCTGGTACTGGCATGGATATGCTGGTGCATGGAGGCACCACGTTCAAAGTTGGTGATCGGGTGATGCAGTTGCGTAACAATTATGACAAACTCGTCTTTAATGGTGATATTGGTCCTATTATTGCTATCGATGTGCAGGACAAAACGGTAACGGTCTCCTATTTTGGACGCTATGTTGTGTATGAATCGAGCGAATGTGATGAGCTTGTGCTTGCCTATGCGGTTACGATTCACAAAAGCCAAGGTTCAGAATATGAAGCGGTCGTAATACCCATTTTCATGCAACATTTTGTGCTTTTGCAGCGTAATCTGTTGTACACCGCCATTACACGCGCAAAGAAATTCTGTATCTTAATAGGACAGCCTAAAGCGATTGGCATGGCGCTTGGTAATAACACCAGCACGGAACGTATAACCTTTTTGCAGCAGTATCTTACTACTAATCTTGTATGTCGGTGACCATGAACAAAAACACAACGTTCCGGGTCATCCCCGTGAAAACGGGGACCCAGGCTTTTAAAATTATGTTCTTTCTCATATCCTTGCAAGCGTACGCCAAGCCCTATACCTTGATGCTCGATCCTGCAGGTGACGCACGCAGCACCGGTCGCCTCATCGACGATGTCTTCGAGCGTTCCTTAACCCTCAGCTGCGCACAACAGCTTAAACAGGAACTTGAAGAGAATATTCCTGGTCTACAGGTTGTGGTAACGCGAGCGGCGGGTGAGACGATAGAGCCATTGCAAAATGCTCATTTCGCCAACAGGCTTGGTGTTGATTTTTTTGTCCGGATACAGGTTTTTCAAGAGCATGCAGCACGAGATACCATCAGTATCTATACGGTTTCGTGGGGTGACGAATGTGCCGTACGCACAGGCGATATGAGCTTTGTGTCGTATGACAAGGCGCATCTTAAGAACTTTGACCGTACCAAGACGTTGGCATCCGGTTTACACGCCGCATATACAAAACTCGTGCCCGGCAGCTGCATAGGCGTTTTTGCAATTCCTTGCACTCCTTTGCTTGGTATTACTGCGCCAGCACTCTGCATAGAAGTTGGTCTCACGGTAAAAAATAGCTGGCCGTTGCATATAAAAAATATGAACATCGCGTTAACGGAGCTCATACGAACCGCTCGCGTATAAGCTTTTTAAGAGAAGTTTTATGAATATAATTTCCCGCATAAGTATCGTCATTTTTTGTATCATACTTGGTGCATTATTTTGTGCTTACCAAAATGGCTGGTTTATTATTTGTCTGCCCTTTACACAAAGCCATGTAGAGGCACATGAAGTAACAACGGCTGCGGTGCAAAAAAAAGTTCTGTTAAGCTGGTGGCACAATGCTTCGTGGCATATCGAATCGAGTGAAATAGTCTGGCCAGCAGATACCAGTTGCGCGCTCTATGCGTTGGTAAAGGCATGGCTCGTGTTACTTGATGAAGAGCAGGAGAATGCAAAACCGGTTGCAGTACAGACGGCAATGTTGCCAAGCGGTAGCACAACAGCCTATATATCCTTTGATAGAAATCCGTTTGGCAAGCAGGATAGTGTGTATGCGAAGCTACGCTGGTTTGATGGTTTAAGTAAGAGCATTACAAACAACGGCTTGTCCTGCACACATATTCAGCTGCTCGTACAGCATAAACCATTGCTTGATGTCCATGTAGACTTTTCTCGCCCCTGGCCCGTGGCGAGTTTTATAGAGTAATATAAGTATAAGATCTTTTTATCACAGATATTTTTTAGCTTGTATCTGTTTTAACCATGGCTCTGCGGCCATTGCATTATCTTCATTGATAAAAGGCTCTAGTTGGGATATGTTTATTTTGTAGCGATGGAGTAAGGCTATTAAGTCTTTCATGTCCACATAGTCTAAAGGTTTATCCACTAAATCAAGATAAAGCACATCTTTGGCGCCTTCGTAGCTTTTGATGCACGGTATAGCTTTGATCCAGCAGAAAAAGGCATCTTCATCTTTTTGCGCATAAAATTTGACGCGCTTACAAACTAAATAATTCTTAGGCTTAGTATCCATCGTTGCTTCTCGAATCTTGTCGCTCGGCAAAACGTTTCTATGACTTTTGCCATCGTGGCTCATGACATCCCAATGAGGGCGGCCGTGCGCTTCCGGGCCTGTGCCGGTAGGTACCCATACATTACCTTTATGATCTAACCATCCTTCTTGCCCAGTTTTTGGATGTTTTACTTTGTACTCGTTATTCATTGTTGTTCCGTCATCTTAAAGCCCTCGCTTTTTCCACCACTCATCACTTTTGAACTCTTGTGGAATGCGAGGATTGTCAGTATCGTCTATATTGTATTCGTTTTCTAAGATCGCAAAAAATTCATCATATAAATCACTTGGGAGCTTCATGCCACACCATGGGCAATAATAGATCATTTGTAAGCCTGAAGAGCTGGCTAGTCTAATGCTATAAGCGCGAAATCTTGGTGAATAATTAATTGAGACTTTTCTTTCATCCAAGAATTGTTCCATGAGAGCACAACAATGCTTTTTTTGTTCCATATATTAATCTTTAAACACTCGCT
This sequence comes from Candidatus Babelota bacterium, assembly GCA_018266085.1. Classification (GTDB taxonomy): domain Bacteria; phylum Babelota; class Babeliae; order Babelales; family Vermiphilaceae; genus JAFEAZ01. The sequence continues at coordinate 106,521 of JAFEAZ010000021.1, read as the reverse complement.
TGTGCCAATATGCTTTTTTGTTGTCGTAAAACCAGCTTTTATTGTTTTTATTCAAGAAAACTTTCAATTGTTTCATGTCTATTTTGTACCTATAAAATAAGGCAAGCAAGTCTCTGAGATCATATTCATGTAGATTATTACATGATAGGTGAAGGTAAAGCTCTCTTCCTTTGGCTGAAGTGTTTTCGATGCATTCAATTTTTTTTATCCACTCAAAAAAAGCATCTTCGTCTTTGTTAGCATAAAATCGGACGCTTTTGCAGATGAGTATCGTTCCGGATGAGTCTATTTTGTTAATCTTCAAACCAATTTCGATTCGCTTCATTTTTTAATATGTTTAATTATGTTAAATCAAATTTTACGCACTGAAGAGGACAAACCAATGGTCATTTGATCGCTGACTAAAATTTCGAGAACATATCCAAACTCAAGATTAAAAATGAATTTATCGGGAGAGATCGATGTTACAGATTCGAAACATTCTATAATTTTATTAAGATCTGCTTTGATAGCAGGGTACCTTGCAGAACTCCATATGATATAGACAGAGGTATTAATAACTGATGTGCCTAAAAGCCTTTCTAGAGAAGGGATTATGTTCTCAGGATCGTAGCCAACATCTATTTTATTATCTATTTTATCCCAATCAATTTTACCTAATTGATCAAGTGGAAACATTTCATCAAAAATTGTAGAGATGCGAGATGATTCTTCCTTAGAAAGTAAAGACACTCCAAGGGCTTCAAGACATTTCTTAAATATCGGTCGTTCGGTAGGTAAGTGTACACTCGGCATTGTCGTTATCGTTAGTTAAAGACCGCGTTTTTTCCACCATTCATCATTTTCAAATTCTTTAGGTATTTTGTGTTTTGCGCTAGGGCCTAAGGGATCTTCAACAGAATATTCTTCCCTAAGAACGCTAAAATATTCCTGTCGTAAGCTATCAGGCAATTTCGTTCCACACCATGGGCAATAATCAAACCCTTGCGAAACGCCCCGTTTGTTGTTCAAGGGTAAACTGTATTCACGTACTTTTGGCGAGTATCGAACAGGGACTTGCTCATCATCCAAAAATTGATCCATTAAGGAACAGCAGTGTTTATAAAACAAAATAACTCCTCATGTAGTAATTTTTAAACATCAATAGTTCTGCTATATATAGCATCTTTATATAACTTCAAACTTGTTGGCTCATAAGAACCTAAATGGTTTCCAGTAGAATCATAAGCTTCTATGTCTTTATGTAAGTTATCCCACTCTAAAAATTGTGCTTTTTTATCTAATCCTTGGGCTCCTTTTTTTCTTTTCCATCGATCTCTTCCCTTAACCTTTTCATAATCGTTGGCAATTTTTGACTGCTTAAAAGCTTCCTGTTTGGGCATGGTATTCGTTTTGCGTTCATTGTTTTTATCCTTGTCAGGATCTTCAGGGTCCAGCATTGGTTGCGCAAGAACTGATTGGCGCAAATGTTTTGGTGCAGATGATTGATCTGACTTGGAATTATTGTTCAAAAGATGTCGTTGAATTTTAGCTGGATCAAAAACGAGTTGATATTCGCGGACTTTATTAGTCGTGCAGCTTTTTATAACACAGCCAAGAAGTCCGCCAATCACGATACCGCCAATGATACCCGGTGGACCGAAAAATGACCCTGCAGCTCCACCCCATTCGACGCCAAAGGGAACAGTTAACCCAACGACTGCCGACACCGGAACCAGCATGTTGTGAGCGACTATGCCATAGACGCCAACTAAAAAGGTATGCGTGTCTTCAACTTGGATCGTGTGTAGTTTGAGATGCTCTTTGACCAATACCAGATTATGGAGGCAAATATGCGTGCCCTGTTCTGCCAGCAAGAGATCATTTACCTTGAGCTCGTAGGCAGGCACCCAGACAGCATCTGCAAAGCGATAAAAAAGTTGTGTCGGGGAACAGATGATATCGTTATGCGGATCTTCATCGAAGGATAATCTGCAATAACAATTGGTGGTCGCATATGCGCCACCCGTAACACGTTTGGTAGTCCATGATGCGGTATCAGGGTCATAGCTTGTTACGCACTGTTTTTTTCGTTCTTTTGATCGATATGCGGTTTGCTCAATGATGAACCAGCTATGTTTTTTGCTAGATCTGATGAGTGTGGTCGAGGCAAAGCCATGAGCAGAGAGAGCATGATCAGCCAATAGACTCAAGAGAAAAGCTATAATGCGCACCGTGCACAATCTGATGGTAATCATGCTCATATCTCCAGGTTCTTGTGGCGCTTGCTGCTCCTCTGCCGGTATTATGGCGCAAAAAGGAATGATTTTCTAGATATTACGCTTGACTATTCTGTCTGAAAGTATATGCTTTTAATATGGCGCTATTTAAGTCAATAAGAATTCTAGTCTTTTTAATCGTATTTAGGGAGCAAGACTTACAATGAATAATCGAATCCTCAATTTTGCCTTAGCATTAACTCTTTTGAGTAGTGACCTTTTTGCTGGAAGCTCTGTTTCGGCAATGAAGAACGATCTTTCCGTAACCGTAAGATCGCTTTCTTCTCAAGAAAGCAAAAGGCTCTTTGGTCGAAATTTACACTCAGAGCGTATTTATCCAATCAAGCTTTGTGTAGAAAACTTGAAAAAAGAACCAGTAGACATTTCAATAAAAGATCTGAAAGTCAAAGGTGCCAATGTATTAACCACAGCGAAAATACGGGCTGCAATTTCTGCTATGTCTGCTGTCGGATTCGGATTCGCATTGACTGTTGTATTGCTTCCGCTGAGTTTTTTAGCGCATTACAGCATCAAAAGGCTTACTGAGCAGCTTTCTATGGTAGCACAACACGGCTTTACCAATGATATGGTCACCATACAGCCAGGTGAAGTCTTTGAAACGTTCGCCTTTCCAGAATATAAGTTACCAGAAACAGAGTACTTAAGAGACGCAAGCGGCAATAGATTGTGCGATGAAAACGGAAAAGAGCTTCCAGGTACAACTCCTCCATTTGTAGCTCCTACATGCATAGATACTGTTGTAACATGTGCTATGAGCACCGCTTGGTTTAATGTTTCGTTTGAGCTAAGCGCTCCAGTATAAGCAATCTTAAGGTCGCTCAAGTAATTCTTGTATTTTTTGCGCGCATTCGGCGGGGCTGAGTTCAGACGTATCTAAAACAAGGTCATACGCACGGTCGCCATAGACCGTGTCATAATGACTGCGCGCATGGCCGACTGGTGATGTGCCGCGTGCACGTTCGCGTTGCTCAAGCACCTCGAGTGGCAAGGTTACCTTGACCCAATAGGTTTTTATGCCGTCCAGTTCCTGTTCAAGATCATCGAGCCATTCCTGTTTGTAGGCAATATAATCGACGATACAATTGCAGCCTGTTTGTGCATAGGCAGCTATGGCGCTATTCATGCCGTAAGCAACCTGTTCACCTTGTTGCCCTGTGAAAAGGGTGATGATAGGCCTCTCATCTGCTGTATGCGTCGTAGTGACCCAACGTATATCGTTTGGTGATTGCCAGAAGGTCATAGTTGCAAGCGTTATATCGGGCATCGGTTTATCAAACAGATTGTCGATGCCGAGTTTTATCCATAACGTGGGCATCATTAATGCTTGAAACTCGCGTTGAATAGAGCTTTTACCTGAGCTCGAAGGGCCATTTAAGATAATGACCGCGCCTGTTGATGTTTGTTGTTCACCAACTCCCAAGAGAAAATTTTTACAGCGCACTAAGCTGCCGGTCTTGTAAAGCACGAACAGTGTGGCGACCAGGAGGAAAACGGGGATTATTTTTTTGAGCATAGAGCATTCTTTCGTAGTGATAAAAAATGGCTATCTGTGACTTTAGCTTATGTGTTGAGAAAAAAAAGTGCAAGCATGCAGCGATCTGAGCGCGATAGGGTGTGGTTTTGTACTCTTGCTGATATATCTTTTCTTGCATATTTGACCAAGCATGCATTATACATGGGGATACAGAGTGGTACTTTTTTATGTCAAAAAAAGGAGAGAGTATGTTTGAGATGTATGAAAGACTGAGTGATAAGAATAAAGGGATTATACAGATTATCCTCGGGTTAAGCGTTGTTCTGTATATTTTTGGCGTATTACCATGGTGGATTGCGTTAGTTTCTGGCGCATTGGTTGCTGTGTACGGATGCTTTACTGCAGGTTTTTATGAGACTATACACAAAGCTATTAAAGAAGCGAACAAGAAGCATTAAGCACGTATGCTTATTAAAAGCATGAGTGAGTTTTGTACAACCCCAGACTTAAAAATCTGGGGTTGTTTCTTCAGGGATCACAGCTTGTTCGGGTTCGGTACGCTCAAAAATAATGTGAGTTTTGGTAGCGATCTGAATGTTATGCTTGCGCAACTCTTTAATGATAGCCAAGCGAACATCACTAGCAATATCCCACTGCTCCAGCGTGTAGTTGGTGCTTATATAGCCACGTACGATGAATACGAACCCATAATCATCAAAGTCATTCAAGCGCACAATAGGGCGAGGGCTTTTCAAAACGAAGCTATTAGCATCTAAAACTTGTTCAAAAATGGTTTTAACGAAGGCAGGGTCGTGCTGGCGTCCAATCCGTACCGTGATATCTTCAAAAGCAATAAAGCCACGTTGATAGTTCCAGTTGGTCAACGGATGAGCAATAATGCGCATATTGGGGATTATGATCATCGTACTGTTACGTTTCCGGATAATGACCGCGCGTGGCGTAATTTTACGCACGACGCCCATGTTTGTCTCATCGATCCAGATGTAATCGCCAATTTTAATAGGGCGTTGCACAAGAATGATAAAATAGGCAATAAAATCACCAAGAGGGTCTTTGACAATCCAACCAAGACCGAGAGCTAACGCCCCCAAGACCCATACAACAAGATCGCCGCGCCCTACTGCTTGAAACCCAAATATGGTAGCCAAGGCAACAATGACATAGCTCGCAATACTGGCTATGGCATTTTGTGCGCCTGAATCGATCATCAATACATTAAATATTTTTGCAAAGACAATACGGTTAATAGCAAGTGCAATGATAACACCGGCAAGTACAAACCCTACAACCTGTAAAATTGAAAAGACTGAAATAGGTACTTCAGCCGTTTTTTCAAACATGATCGGCGTGCGTAGCCAGTTGACTATATCGGGCCAACCATTGATGTTTGCAATATGTTCTGGCCAGCGCCAAATTTTTGCAATAATAATGGCGGCGATCGATATAAAAGTGAGAAATATGGTAATAACAAAGAGTCCGTACCATGTTTTGCCATGCGCAAAACGTTCTCTGACAATGCCACTTTCTGAGTAGAAAAATACGAACGAAGAAAGATATTTTAAGAATTGATGGATAAGTAGGAGTACACCAATAACGAACATGGTCAATATGGCTCGCCCTAGCACGTGTACCACAAGATTACCAAACCCAACCGATGGGTTACTCAAAATCATAATAATGGTTAAAAAGATCAGAATAAGATAATGGTAGCGATCAATAGTTGAGCGCAGAAAGATGAGCCGCTCTGTTTTGGTTGGAATACTGTTGGACACCTGCTTGATAATCTTGGCGAGCAAAAAGATAAGCGCTATTTGGAAAATAATCACCGTTGCAGCCAGTAAAATGGCCGGTAGCTCAGATTCTTGTTGCGTGTCGAGCAGAAAAGCTTCACGGAATAATAAGAGGCTGCTGCTCACATAGAGCAAAGAGCCCAATACGACAAGAAACTGCTCTTGCAATGTCGTGCTTAAGAAAACATTGTTATGCTGTTCATTAAAATCACTAAAATAGCACACAAAAGCATACTCAAGAGCGATTACGTAGATAATGGAGCCTAAATAAAAGAGGATGTAAGGGTAAGGATCATCTACCACATACAGATTGAGAGCAAAAAAGAGCATAAACCAGCATGCCCAGTACGTGAAATAATAATTGAAATAGTGCGCAAACATAATACCCAGCATCCTGAGTATATGAGGCGTATGTCCTTTAGGAGCAGAGCGTTCAAGAAACGCTAGAATCATGCCTATAAGTGCGCGTAATCCCAGCAATAACAGCGCAAAAAGAAAGAGCATGCTCCCATAAATAAAAAAGCGGACAGGGTGAGTAATCTGATCGGCACACCATCGCATAACTGCAGTAAAGCGTATAGTTTTTAGATAGTCATAGATGTGATGGAAAAAGCTGATAATGTCAGACCAGCTTCGCTTGATGCCGCGCCATGAAATAGCATGTGCTGACCGACCCCACATCACTTCGCCCTCAAGCTCTGTCATGATAAAATTTATATGTTTAATCGTCTTCTGAGCAAAAAGAATACCTTCATCATATTTTGCAATAAGCTTGCCAATAAGATCGATTTGTCGTTTAACTTTGGTTTCAGCGCCATTCAAGAGCTCAAGACAGCGAGTATATTCTTGTGCGTGATGTTTAAAAAGCATTGAGCGTTGCGTATGTAATGTTTGACGTTTATTGGTAATGTTCGTCAACGCCTTTTTTTGTCGTTCAAGCTGTACATTAGCCTCACCTTTTTGCGCAGCAAAAGACAGTTCATCAGCCTTTGCACGTGCATTGGGTGACTCATATTTCTGTTTTTCTTGTACGATCTCTTCGGGGGTGCAGGCATGAGAAACCAATTTTTTAAAGGTCTTTTTTATATCGAGATAGACGGTTTCTTCCTTTATGATGCGATCTGCCAATGTGCGTTGTACTTCTATAAATTCTCGCTGGCAGTTCAGTAATAGAATACTCGTATTAAGGCTGGCTATCTCAAACAGCTCAAAGTAGCCAGTTACCGATTGTACTGGCTCTCGAGACCAATCATCGATATCGGGTCCTAATGTAATTGTCGATGCGCCGACCGCTTGTTGGAGAGCTTTGTCGATCTCTTTTTGCCGTTGGGTAATTATTTCAATGCGTTGATCGTAGGCGTCCTGAGCTTCGAAAAAGAACTGTCTTTTTTTGACCAGCTCGTCATGCGCGTGAGCAATGGTCGACTCCTGTACGCTAATAAATGGTTTTATCGTTTTGAGAACCATTTGCAGCTTATCCAGCTGCAGGTCTGCTAGAAACACTTCCATTTTGATCAGTTCTTTACGCTGTTCCGTTTCATGCTTGCGTATTTCCGACAATGTTTTGCGATCCTGTTCCAGTTTGATTTCAAGATCAGCGAGCACCTTCTGTTGATACGCATCCAATTCAAAGGTGTCATCAACCTTCTCAATCTTTTTAATGTTTTTATCGGTCAGGATGAGCATGTCTTGATTGCGATTTTCAAGTTCAAGTTGTATGTTTTTTCGCTGTTCATTCAATTGAACAATTGCCTTTTTCTGATCGCGAATACGTTGGCTCAGATCTTGGAACTGTTCAAGAGTGCATTCGTGCCGTTCGTCACAAATCCCAAGATCTTTGTCTATTTGCTTAAAATGAGGGTCATTTAGATAGGCATCATGCAGCTTGAGATTCAGTTCGTAGTTGGCAATGAGCTTTTCATAATTTTGTTTTGCTTCTTTTAAAAGATGATAACTTTCATTAAGGATTGTTACTTCTTTTTCTAGGAATTCATTGCTTGGTTTGTTGCGCAACTCTTCCTTAGCGCAGGTGATCTTCTTCTTAAGTTCTTGTAAACGTTTTGATACGGTCGTATTGAAGGGTTCTTCTTCCGCCTTACAGGTCGCCAAGGCGCGTTTAATTTTGGTACGCTCTAGCTCTTTTTCTTCCGTGTTAGTCGTAAAGATTCCTGAAACGGTATCGGTTGAAGGCACAGGCGGGATCAGCTTTTTGCTCGTCTGTTCTATGACATTTGCTATGCTGCTAGCGTATACGCCAGTGTTGAACGATAAAGATAATGCAAGAGTAAGAAATAGGTGCAAAAATCTCATACTGATTCCACTTCTACTTTGTTAAGAAATTGGAGCGTTTTAAACTGTTTAAGCAGAGGGTGATGAATAAGGCAACTGTGCAACCACCCACGCATCTCATCTACAGTCTTTAAATCTAAAGTCTCAATGATAATACTGTCAACATCTGATGCAAAAATCTGTTTCAGGAGTGGCCATTGGCCATGAGGTATTTCTGAGTGAATACCAAAGATAAGAAAGAGTCTGACTAAGAAAAAGATCTTATACCGGTATGACAGGTGTTCTCCATCGAGCAACGCCAGCTGGCGCACGACATAAAACAGATTGCAGGGGCCACCGTCAAGTGGTACAAAATAATAACAGAGTTCAAGCACGTGATGGTAAAAAAAGAGGTCATTGCGGTCTAATGCCAGTGGCAGCGCAATATACTCTATGCTCGAGATCTGATAATTGTTGCCTCGTTTTGCAAGCATATAACGCACTAATGCGCCAGCGCAGATCTGATTGGTTGATGGTACTGCCGTAATTTTGCCATGATCAAGGTCTAGAAGGGAAATTTTATATGCTGAGCTGAAAAATGTTTTTAAAACGATGCCATGACCTTCAACCACATCTACTTCCTTTATTCATGCCGATACTTTGATTCTATATAGTCTACAGTACATCTATCAGGGCGCCTACTATAAGATGGCTTGGCAATCATTCATTTTAGAGCTATCTTACCGCCTGAGTAATGGTGTTGCCTGCTAAAAAAGGAGACATATGCATGAAGCCAACAATTCTCATCACTGGCGGAGCTGGGTATATAGGTTCACACACCGCTTATTGCATGGTACAGCAGGGATACAATGTTATTATTCTAGACACATTAGTGCACGGACAACAATGGCTCCATCCATGGGCGTGCTGTATTGTGGCAGATTTTGCCGACGCACAGGTTTTGGATACGATTTTCCAAGAACATAATGTGCAAGCGGTAATGCATTTTGCTGCTTACGCGCAAGTTGGCCAGTCGGTTAAAGAGCCACTGATGTATTACGACAACAATGTCAGCAAAACGGTCACACTTTTACAAAAAATGCGTGAGCACGGTGTAAAAAAAATTATCTTTTCCTCTAGTTGCGCGGTCTATGGCATACCGCAAACACTCCCCTTGACCGAAGATCATCCATGCAACCCGATCAATCCGTATGGCGCAACAAAGCATATGATAGAACGTGTGCTGGAAGATTGTAGCAGCGCCTATGATCTGCAATATGTGTCATTGCGCTATTTCAATGCAGCAGGCGGATTGCCAGAGCTGGGGCTTAGTGAACAGCATGAGCCAGAGACGCACCTGATACCGCTTCTCTTTCAAGCGGCAACTACTAATACACCATTTACATTGTTTGGTGTTGATCATGATACGTTTGACGGCAGCTGTATTCGTGATTTTTTGCATGTCGTTGACATAGCGCAAGCTCATTCACTTGCGCTTACACATCTTAATAATGGGTTGCCGTCAGATATTTTTAATTTAGGTACCGGCACGGGATTTTCGGTCAAACAGGTCATAGCTGCAGCAGAGCAGATCTGCAAGACCACAATACAGGTTATCTATAGCGCCAAGCGTGCAGGCGATCCGACAGTGCTTGTGGCCAATGCATCGCGTGCGCATGACATGTTGGGATGGAACCCAACCTGTTCATCATTGGAGTTTATACTGCAGTCTGCCTATTTTCCGGTGGTACAACCTATTTATGGCAGCGGTGAGCATCTGTCTGCTTATCGCATCGGATGAGCTGTTGGCTATCGATGCCCAACTAAAAAGTGTCTAAGTCGTGTAGTAGTGTAACGTTTTTTACTCTAAGGGTTTTGTTATGAAACACTATAGTTTGGTTTTGATCGCAGCCTTTTTTGGTACAACAAACTTGCTTGTTAGGTGCAGTGACGGTGTCAAGCCATTCACTTTTTCTACGATGAAGGCTTCTCTTTACCCATTTGAGTTCGTGAATATGCGAGTAGTGATGGACAGATTGGTACGTGAAGGGGAGAACCGACCGATCCTCGAATGCGCTAAACCAACATCCGGTCTTTCTCGGAATAAAAAAGATGGGTTCAACATGAGCTTCCAATCGGGCTGTTTTTTGACAACAAAAAAAGAGGGCGGTGGAGAAGCAGTTATTGCCAGCAGAGTAGAAGATGGGGTTGCGCAAGAGGCGCATGTTTTTGTGTGTGGTACTGTTGATAAAACGAATGAGCATGGCGCGACTATAGGTAGCATTAAGCAGGCTACCATGGTAGCAACAACCAGCAGAGGATTTAGCGTGGGATTGAATGGTCGCGAGGCTCGATCTCGTACCTCCCTATTGGTGAGTGCTGCTGTTGCGAACCTTAAAAAGCGTGGTTATGAAAGGATTGCTCTCAGCTGCGGTCGAGTGGAAACGGATGACCTTTTTTTAGGGTGCGGTATTGATTCTACTGGTGCACCTTTTTCTGTGTACGACGAAACGTGTGCGGTGTTCGACCCTGCGTATTGCCCAGCGTTGACGTGCAGTAAACTTGCCTGCACTGAGCATACGAATTAGGGCAACCTACAGACGCTTACGCTATTAAAAGCCGAGCGCTAGCGTAGCCCACACAGCCCATGTGCTGATCGCACAGCGCTGGCTGCTACACGATGATGGTGCCTGTGCGCATGATGATGAGCCAAATTCCGCTTGTGCACCAACTTCGACACGCGGTTCAATGCACCAGCAGTCACAGGTTGGTGTATAAGCAAGATAGCCAAAAATAGAGTTTGAAAGACCGCTGGTGCTACGTAATGCAACATCACACAGACCGATTGTTGGTGCGGGATTTGAGCTATTGGTTTGGCCTACAATGGCAAACGGCAAGGCGACAACGTCGATGCCGGCGCCGGTGGTAGCTGCAACACGGTTGACCGCGCCCGGGTTCTGTTCAGGATCCAAGCTATCAAAACCGGTTGGGAAACGGTTGGTGCCGCTATGAATATCGGCATTTTGTACAGCAGCAAGGTGTACTGGCTCATTGTCGATTATGCGGAATCCAATCACCTGAGTATCACCTTTCAGTGCCCACAAGCCGTCTTGTAAAGCGTGCGGTGTTGAGCGGTAGGAGATTTTTTCAGCGCTGCGGCCCCAGAGATTGTAACCAACTGCTGCTTGCCATGCGCCACAAAAACCGACAACACGTGCCGTCAGCTCGCCCTCAATCGCTGCCGATACATTAATGCAGCCATAGGTTAGATTCGCCACGGGAGCATATTCATTTTGGAATTCTATGCCCGCGTCAGATGCTCCAGACAGTGAAGGCTCTTGGCGTGTTATGCCCAGTTTTTGTGCAAGCATATAACGACTGTTTGGTTTGCCGATTAAATCGAAGCTACATTTTTGTTTGCCTTTAAAAAGATGCTGAGCGTAGCCATCTATAAAAAAATATCCACTCGCATCACAACGCTGTGCATTAAAAAATGACCACTCTCCGCTGATACCGCCACCAACTCCCCACAGCCCACCATTGCCGACCATTGGTTCAAATAAGAAGATACCTTTTGGTTTGTTGCCTGCTGGTGCCGATACACGCGCATAGACTCGCAAGCTACCGTTGTCGGTTGTTAGTGCATCGTACCCAGCGCGTATAATGACATCCGACAATCGCGTCTGTTTTTGTGCACTATTACAAGAGTCATGGGAAAAAAGCCACCTACTGGCAAGCAATGGGTGGAAAATAGTGCCATTGCCAAGATTGGGGGTTGTCTGTTGCTCAAAAAATTGTTGTGCAGAGGACAAAAGATTCATCGTGCCTACGGCATCTGGTGTAAAGTACCCATCTATATAGCCAAGCTCACCTGCGTTGTGCATAATCTCGCAGACATCAAGCTGTGCGACGGTATGGACGATAGGCATTTGGAAATCGATAAAAAATCCATTGTGTTCACAAGCATACCAGCCGCCTAGCTCAGCAATACTATTCTTAACTGTTGGGTTAAAAGAGACCTGACCTGCGAAATCGGTCGGCAAACCGAAATAATCGGCAAGCCACGCCCGTTCATTACGAGCACCATCATTAAAGTGGCTTCCCTGAATGAGAATGGTATCATCACAGAACAGATCGCTGCCAAATAAACAGTGATTTACAGCTGTGCTTGCGCGTGATTTTTGATACATGGCTGTTACGCCAAGCTCGCGGCGTGCCGTTGCATAATCACCCGAGCTGATGCGTCGTTCATACAGCGTGCGCGTGTCATTATTTGATTGAGAGCGTAATCCGATGTACGGGACGGTAGCCTGAAGGTGTGTGGCTACTAATGCTAACAATAGCGTGCTCATTATCTTATTTTTATTCACTGAGAAACTCCTTATTAGCATTGCTTCTATATTATTGGAGAGGTATGGCATGGCGCATCATGAAACTGGTTGCACTATACTTCGCGTCGGATACAAAATTCAATAACCAGTTTTTGCTGCTTGCCACGATTGCAATATATGGTATGTTTTGCCCGCATATCGTACTGAAAAAAAGAGGTAGCATGCATGCCAACAGATAAACCAATCCTGCTCATTATAGGCACGCGGCCGGAAGCCATAAAAATGGTGCCAGTCTATTATGCTCTTAAAGAGGTAGGTCTGCCGGTACAGGTCTGTGCTACGCTGCAACATGATCAATTATTGATGGAGCTGCTCGATCTTTTTGAGATTGTTCCTCACTATAATCTGAACGTTATGCGTTTAGGACAGGATCTTTTTTATCTAACTCAAGTAATTTTACAAAAAACAAAAGAGCTTTTTGTTCGTATCAATCCAGCCTTAGTTATTGTGCAAGGAGACACTACCTCTGCCATGGCTGCCTCATTGGCTGCCTTTTATATGCATATTCCCGTTGCGCATATTGAAGCTGGATTACGTACCGACTCGATAACGAGCCCGTTTCCCGAAGAGATGAATCGTCGTTTTATAGGCATGCTGGCAAGCTACCATTTTGCACCGACCATAACGGCAGCCGCTGCATTACGCGCCGAAGGAGTACAGCGTTCGGCCGTTTTTTGCGTTGGCAACACGGTGGTTGATACGTTACGTTTAGCGCGCGACCGTTGTGCCAATGGCACTTTTGTTGCGCGAGCAGATCTGATAACGCGCATTACGAGATGCAAAGAGGCCGGCATAAAAATCATGCTTTTAACCATGCATCGTCGAGAATCATTCGATGGTGGCATTGCACGCGTGCTCAATGCCGTGACAAGCTTTTTACGTGCACATCCAAATGTTTTTTGTATCTATCCATTTCATCCCAACCCTGCAGTGATTATGGCATTGCAAGATGCTAATCTCGCCAGTTTAAGTAACATCTACGTGTGTGAACCACTCCTGTATAAAGATATGGTCTATCTATTGCAAGCATCCGATTGGGTAGTAACCGATTCGGGCGGCATTCAAGAAGAAGCTGTTAGCCTGTGCAAGCCTGTGTTGGTGGTGCGCGAGAATACTGAGCGCCCTGAAGGTGTCTGGGCAGGGCTAGCGCAGTTGGTAGGGACCGATGCAGAGCTATTGACACATGCGTTACATGAGCTTGCTCGTGGTATGCATACCATTGATACTGCTGCCGCTTGCGTCTATGGTGATGGGTATGCTGCTCAAAAAATAGCGCGTATCATAACCACGTTACGATTGGTCACTACCACGCAATCTATGAATGTTACTACTATTATTCCTGCAACCGTTTCTTCAGGTGAAACAACGATGAAAAAAATATGTATGATAGGTCTTGGGTATATCGGGTTGCCAACGGCACTTGTAGCTGCTGAGCATGGCTTTCGCGTCTATGGCGTTGATATAGATGATAAGCGTGTGCATGATATCATGAGTGGCAATCCCGTTATCGACGAGCCTGATCTTTCTGAAAAATTGTATCAAGCTTTGCAAGCAGGTACTTTTACGGCACAAACGACACCATCTGATTCCGATTATTATATCATTGCCGTGCCAACGCCGATTCAGACCGACACCACCGCAGATGTGTCGGCGGTTTTTGCTGCGGCCGATGCATTAGTTAGCGTGTTGCGTGCAGGTGCTACCGTCATTTTAGAGTCAACCGTACCGGTTGGCACGACGCACAAGCTTGCTCACTACTTAACTGAAAAAACAGGGCTCGTGCTCGGCAAAGAGCTTTTTGTTGCTCATTGTCCTGAGCGCGTACTGCCAGGCAACATTGTGCGAGAGCTGATTGACAATGCGCGCATCATTGGTGGCGTTGATCGTGCATCGGTGGATGCAGCAACGGCTATGTATAAAGCATTTGTTACCGGCAACCTTTATTTAACTGATGCCACCACTGCTGAGATGGTCAAGCTCGTTGAAAACAGCTCACGCGATGCACAGCTTGCCTTTGCGCATCAGGTTGCTTCAATGGCCTATGCTGCTGGACTTAATCCGTATGATGTTATTGAGCTTGCCAACAAGCATCCGCGCGTTAACATTTTGCGTCCTACGTGTGGTGTAGGTGGTCATTGCATCGCCGTTGACCCGTGGTTTCTCGTCCACTCATTTCCGGAGCATTCTGACTTTATTCGTGCCGCTCGCGTTACCAATGACAACAAACCGCATGAAGTTATGGCACGCATAGAGCAAGAAGTTGCTGCATGGTATGCACAGCAGGTTCCATCGAGTGTTGACGATGTTACTGCTACAGCTAAAATCCCAACCGTTTTACTGCTCGGCCTTACGTACAAACCTGACGTTAATGACATGCGGGAATCACCTGCGCTTGAAATTGCACAAAAACTAATCACACAAACTTCCCTCGGGTCATCCCCGAGAAATCGGGGATCCATCGTTGCCCATGAGCACACGTTATTAAAAGAAGGTGACGTTGCCATGAGCGCCAATAACAATCAAACCATTGCAACAACACCTTACGCCATGAGAGTCCTAGTCTGCGAACCGCACCTCAACAAAGCCGCACTCGTGCACTATGTCGGCGACGCTGCAATCGGTGCCACCGAAGGCATAGCGGCAGCAGACATCGTTGTGTTTCTCGTAGCGCATAAGCGCTTTGCGGTACTTGATGCTACTGCGTTGCAGGGCAAACGAGTGCTCGATTTTTGTGGGATTTTGCATAAGAATCGCCCCGAGACTGGCGGGCAGGAACACCTTTTTTGGCCGGCGAGCAAGGGGCAAGAGGTTGAGGGTGTGCGGACAAGCACTACACAAATTTATACACAAGAAATTCAGTAGGTTGCTTATTTAAGCACAAGATAAAAAACAAGGCTCGCCATTACAGCGAGTCTTCTTAAGATCGAGGTTCAATCACTTGTCAATTATATTACATATAGAATTTTGTCAAGGAGGCCTCTTTCAGGTATACTAAGGATATGAAACCTCAATGCCCGGAGAACCTGCCCTCTCAACCGGGGGTTTACTTCTTCAAGGATAAAAACAATACCGTTTTGTATATAGGCAAGGCAACGTCGCTGAAAAGCCGTGTGCAGAGCTATTTCGCGCGCTACAACAGCGATTGGAAAGTGCATGCATTGCTTGACGAGCACGCTACGGTCGAGTTTGTCATTACCAAAACAGAGACCGAGGCGGCCTTGCTAGAGGCTGAGCTGATTCAGGCTCATAAGCCCAAATATAATATTCTTCTGACCAGTGGGCAGCCTTTTGTCTATATCTTCATCTCGAATGATGAGTTGCCCGAGCCGAAGATTGTGCGAGTTAAAAAGAGCAAAGGCACCTACATTGGGCCATTTTTATATGCCAAACATGCCAAAGGGGCGCTTTGCTACTTAGTTGAGACCTTTCGTCTGATGCTGTGCAACAAGAAGTTAGAGAATGGATGTCTTGATTATCACCTGGGCCTGTGCGCGGGTAGCTGTAGAGGAGATTTTAATCCTGCCGACTATCGTTTTCGAGTAGAGCTCGCTTTGGATGCATTGCAGGGGAACCAAAAAGATTTTATACGTAAATTAACGAAGCAGATGCAGGAATATAGTCAGCAGTTAGCCTTCGAAAAGGCTAAACATATGCGTGATTATCTTGAGCATTTAGAAGTTATTTTTGCAACACTCAAGGCAAAATGTGTGGCACGTGAGCAGGCTGTTGTGTCGGCTGTGCTCCCACGCTCCTACACACAACAGTTTGATGATCAAGTAGGTTTGGCTATTCAACAGCTTTTACAGCTTGATAAACCTGCACATGTGATCGATTGTTTCGATATTTCTCATTTTCAAAGTACTCACTTGGTTGGTTCCTGTATCCGTTTTGTCGGTGGTGTACCGGAAAAAAATTCATTTCGCCGTTTTAAAATTCGCACCTTGACCGAGCAGAATGATTATGCAGCGTTGCGTGAAATTGTGTCACGCCGTTATAAATCCCAGACAGATTATCCTGATCTCATCCTGATTGATGGCGGCAAAGGTCAATTAAGTGCTGTTATGCCGCTCGTTCCTACGGTTTCATGCGCAAGTCTTGCAAAGCGCGAAGAGCGTGTGTTTTCATCGAAGCTGCCCGATGGTGTGCTGCTTGATCCGCATACCAAAGAGGGTAAACTATTAATTAGCTTACGTGATTACACACACCACTTTGCCGTACGATACCATCGTTTGCGACGGAGTGCAGCCTTTGGGAAATAAATATGAAAACAGATTCTTTAACACGTGCGGCACAAGAGCTTGTTAACAAAGCTGCTTTGGTTGCCACACAGCATCATAATCCAACCTTACAACCGATTCATTTTTTATCAGCAGCACAGAGTGAGCCTTTTTGTGCGCTTTTTTTTACCACCTTGTCAGTACCGCAAGACAGACTTGCATCGCTTACAAAACAAGGACTTGAAGCTTTACCTCGCCTTAGTCAAGAGCATGAGCTTGAAGTGGACAGCACAACGCAACGATTTTTCGCTGCATGTAAAAAAGAGGCGGATAAGCTTGGCGATACCTACATCAGTCTAGAGCATATTATGTTAGCTTTAGCGGTTACACCAGATCTGCCGGCAGATATACGGACTTTTTTTGCACAGCACCATTTTAATCATGCAACGATTGTGGGGTATATGGCTACCGTGCGTAACGGTAAGAAATCTACCGAAAAAAATGCTGAAGATACGTATAAAATTTTAGAAAAATATTGCCAAAATATTACCAAGCTTGCGCGTGAGGGCAAACTTGATCCTGTCATTGGTAGGCATGAAGAGATTCGTCGCGTTATTCAAATTTTGTCGCGCCGCACTAAGAACAACCCCGTACTCATTGGCGAGCCTGGTGTGGGTAAAACCGCAATCGTTGAAGGTATTGCGCAGCGCATTGTCAATAATGATGTCCCTGAAAGCATCAAAGGCAAACAGATTTATTCATTGGATTTGGGGCTGTTGATCGCCGGTGCAAAATACCAAGGTGAATTTGAAGAGCGCTTGAAAGGCGTTCTCAAAGAAATAGAATCTAATGAAGAAGGACTCATTATCTTTATCGATGAGCTGCACATGCTCGTTGGTGCCGGTTCAAGTGGTGGCGGCATGGATGCTTCGAACTTGCTCAAGCCTGCGCTTGCGCGTGGTACGTTGCATTGTATTGGTGCAACAACGTTGCAAGAGTATAAAAAATATATAGAAAAGGATGCCGCGCTTGAGCGACGCTTCCAACCAGTAGTTGTTGAAGAACCATCGACCGACGATGCTATTTCCATTTTGCGTGGCTTGAAAGAGCGGTATGAGCTGCATCATGGTATTCGTATTAAAGACCAGGCTCTTGTTGATGCAGTATTGTTGTCAAAAAAATATATACCCGACCGTTTTTTGCCCGACAAAGCGATTGATCTTATTGACGAAGCCGCATCGATGGTAAAAATGTCGATCGATTCGCAACCGGAAATGCTTGATAAACTTGAGCGAACTATTCGTCAGCTCGAGATCGAAAAGCTTGCGTTGACCAAAGAGAAAGAGCATCCTGCATCACAAGATCGTTTGAGTGAATTAGATGCAGAACTTGCCAGCATAAAAGAGCAGCATAATGTGCTGTTTGCCCAATGGAAAGCAGAAAAAGCACCACTGGAACGCATAAATCAACTCAAAGAAAAAATTGAAGGCGCGCAGCAGGAATTTGTCATTGCCGAACGACAAGGCGATTATGCACGCGCGTCGGAAATTAAGTATGGGCGGATTGCAAAGCTTGAACAGGAGCTCGCCAAAGAGCAAGAAACAATTAAGCATCTTAAAACGCATACCGTCAAACAAGAAGTGGACGAGCATGATATTGCCACCGTGCTTTCACGTGCTACCAAAATTCCAGTGGAAAAATTACAAGAAAGTGAGTCGCAAAAGCTGCTTGAAATGGAGTCAGTGTTACACAAGCGCGTGATTGGTCAAGATGAGGCTGTCACGACAATAGCGCATGCGATTCAGATGCATCGTACTGGGCTTACCGATCCGAACAAACCGATCGGCTCATTTCTCTTTTTAGGGCCGACAGGGGTAGGTAAAACGGAAGTCGCCAAAGCGGTCGCCGATTATCTCTTTAACGATTCCAACAATATCGTACGCATCGATATGTCAGAGTATATGGAAAAGCATGCGGTCGCTCGGCTCATTGGTGCGCCACCAGGCTATGTTGGGTATGAAGAGGGCGGTCAGCTCACCGAGCAGGTGCGTCGTCATCCGTATAGCGTAGTCCTGTTTGACGAGATTGAAAAAGCGCATGCCGATGTGTTTAACATCTTTTTACAAATTCTTGACGAAGGTCATCTGACCGACAGTCAAGGGCGTACCGTATCCTTTAAAAACTGTATTATCATCATGACGTCTAACATCGGCTCTGAGCTTATACTGAGTGCTAAAGAACTAACCGAATTGGTTAAGCAATCGATTGAAAAGATGTTGCACACCCATTTCAGACCTGAGTTCTTAAATCGTATCGATGCGATCGTCTATTTCAAGATGCTGACGCAAGAAGATATTATTGCTATTGCCGATATTCAGCTCAACATAATCAAAGAACGGCTCAAGCAGCAAGCTGTTGAGTTAACTATTGACGATGAGGTCCGCATACTTGTTGCCGATGAGGGGTATAACAAAGAATTTGGCGCTCGGCCGTTAAAGCGTACCATTCAGCGACTCATTGGCGTTACCGTATCGCAGTATATCCTTAAGCATCCTGACAAAAAGCAGGTACATCTTGGCGTAAAAAATGGTTTTATTGTTGCTTCATAATAAAAGTAGGTGAGCTGAACTACTTTCAATTAGTGGTATAATTTTTTCTACATAAGCCTTACACAGAAAGATGGCCAAAGAAAACGCATGAAAAATAACGTAGTGACGCTGCTGCTAGTAGCACTGTTTTTTTGTACAAATTGCACCCTTGTTGCCGGTAACACATTCGGCAGGAGGCGACCCGCTGAAGAAAAACATCAAAAAATTGCTCGTGCTTACAGGGCAGCTGTCTATGGGCCAGTAGAAGAGCTTGAAGATCTATTGAACCGTGGCATAAAAGTTGAAGAAATAAAAAATAATCGCGGATCAACGGCGCTGGGGGCAGCAGTCTATGGATGGCAGCCAGAGGTTGTACGTTGTTTATTAGAGCACGGAGCTTCAGTTACTGAAGAATGTTTCGCAGAGCAAAACAGCCTTCAGATAGCTTTAGATGGCATTGATGGTAACCGCTCTGATGAGATTTTATGTGAGCTTTTAAGATACCATCCAGCAAGGGAGCAATTATTCGATGATGAGTGGGTGCAACGGTTGGTACATCGTGACAGTTCTCAGGTGAAGATATTATTTGACGCTATTGATCACATTGAAAATAACAGACAAAATGGCACCGCTGCTCAAGTTGTTTTAGCTGATCAATTGCCGGCGTCAGTGATTACTATGGTGCAATCCTACCTGAGCAATCGTCAAGAAACAGCGGAAGAGAAAGCGCAAACAGTAGGGTTGCTTGCCAGAGCTCAGGCTCATTAATCTTTTTGCGACAAGCTTCTTTTCTGTTCAGGAGGTAAGCGCTCAAGCTCAAGGCTGATAAAATAACTCAAGATGGTACGGATGACCACCACGATCGCCAAAATACCCATATTGTAATAACTCGGGTTGACCAGTGAGCCGATAATGTCGGCGCCTACCATGAACTCAAGGCCTAAGATTACGCTGCAGCCGAATTGGTATCGCACATAGTTGAGATCGATTTTTTCTGTAAGAAGCTCTTTCAAAAGGGTATAGGCCGCATGAAATGCAGCGAGCGTAATAATGGCAATGCCGATAAGCTCGATAAAAATTTTGATGTAGGGTAAGCCAAGATCGAATAAAGGAACGCTTTCCATGGTTGCCTCGCGAGCAGAAAAGATATCAAGCATCGTCTCAACACGTAAAGAGGTTAGTACAGCCAAGCTGCTGCTGGCAACCTATTGCTCCAAAAGGGAGCGTCGTTAGCTTTAAAAGCGCCTCTTTTTCGTTTCTTGGCTTGAGATCCAGGAGGTGCGGCTAGGTATAGTACCAATAGAAGGATTTGCAGGTTTTATCATGCTCAAATTTGTGATAAACTAGGTTAATACAGCTTTTTTGGCCGATTTTTAAGCCTTTTTGCCTTCGGGGTCCTCATGGCGTGCAATTACGACCTTTTTTTAACCTTTGCTCTCCATTGTGCGCGTATACTCTCCTTAGCCTTTGGCGGGTACTTTTTAATAAGCATAGTCGGCACAAAGATTCGTCAGAATTTTATTCATGGTCGGCAGGATGAGTTGGGTCTTGAGCTCATCTCACACGTGGTTTCGTATGCGCTCTTTTTTGGCATCAGTGTAGCTATTCTTCATGAGCTGGGTATTAACGTGTCAGCATTCCTAGGGATGGCGGGTATTATCGGTGTGGCCGTAGGTTACGCAGCGCAATCGAGCGTGTCGAATCTCATCAGTGGTCTTTTCTTGCTGTTTGAGCGGCCATTTAAGATTGGGGATGAGTTGGTCGTCAATGGTATTAAAGGGCATGTGGCGGATGTTAATCTCTTTGCCTTGGTGCTCAGGGACGCGTCAAACACGCTTATAACGCTTGCCCATGATCAGTATCGCAAAGGAGCCATTGCCAATCTCTCTGCGATGCCTCTCAGGCGGTATGATTTTTGTATCGAAGTGCAAAATGCCGATTCTTTGGTTGCCTTGCGTGAGCTCATAGAGAATGCTCTAGAGACGAATGGGTATCGGGTTCGTGATAGACAGCTCCACATAGAGATTATAAGGATATATGCATACACAACGACCTGTGCCATTGGGGTATGGGTTAGACAAGATAATATGGCAGCCCTTAAATCACAGGTCTTGGCTCAGCTTAAAGATGCGCTTGAGCAGCATGAGATAAGCCTCTCAGCTTTTTATGTAGGACATGACAAAGGAACTTTATGAAACAAAGAAAACAAAGAACGGCCCCTGAAGGGATAGTTCTTAATAAATATCTAGCCCATGCAGGTATCGACTCTCGCCGTAAAACGGTAGAGCTCATAAAAGATGAGATGATCCGCATCAACGGTAAGATCGTAACGGATCCTGCGCATCGCGTTATGCCTAAAGATCACGTCAAAGTGGGCAATAAGTTAGTATCGGCTGAAGCTCGAACCTATATCTTGTTGAACAAGCCGATAGGCTTTGTCACCACAGTCAGCGATGATAAAGGTAGACCAACGGTTATGTCGTTGCTTCCAAGGACTATCAAAGCGCGTTTATATCCGGTTGGTAGGCTTGATCGTGACACGACTGGTCTATTGCTCATGACCAATGATGGAGAGATGACTCAGCGTCTTGCTCATCCACGTTTTGAAGTGCAAAAGGTTTACCGTGTGCTCCTTGATAAACCATTAGAGCATGCGCATCTTGAAGAGATCAAAGCTGGTGTACGCTTGTCTGACGGTCGCGTTTATGTTGACCGTGTGGCGCCGATGAGTGGTACGCGTGCTAAGGCGGTCATTGTTACGCTGCATAGCGGGCGTTACCGTGTTGTGCGCAGGTTATTTGAGCATTTTGGCTATGAGGTCAAGGCTTTAGACAGGTTTAAGTTTGCTGATTTGACGCAAGATGATCTGTCGGTTGGTATGTGGCGCCATTTGACACCACATGAAGTTGCTCAATTTACTGGTGCTAAGCATACTGCATGTTGTGTTGCTGAGGTACCAAGCAAAGCTCAAGAATTAGCTGCATAACGCCGCACATCCAGATCTATTCCCCTTTTTCATCACATTTGCTTTTCGGGTCATCCCAGCGACTTGTCCGTCGAAGTCTGCCGAGCCGGAAGGCCCGGATAGACGTAGTCGGAAGGCTGGGATCCATGCTGTGATGTTATTCCGTATAACGCTTACCCACCGTTGCGCCGTAAGAATTTTCTCCAGCGAGATTTTTTCTTTGGCGTTGGCCTGCTTAATCTCCCTGCTACATGCTCTTGGATGGCAGACACACAGGTGTCATCCCACAGCGCGTCATCGCTATATTCATGTACCAAATCAACGACAGAAGCCACTGGCAAATGAGTGAGTAGTAATGGCGAGCGAGCGGCCTCTGTTGTTTGTTTATGCAATCCTTTAATAAAGTCTGTAGCTTCGCTAGTGGCATCAAACGTAGGAACTATTTCTGGGCAGTAGCAGGACAACAGTTGTCTTGGTGTGCAGTTGTTCCAGCTATCTTTAAGGGTGCTGTTGGCGTTCAAGAAGATGAGATGGGCCAGCGACTCGCAAAAATTATTAAAATTCGCAATACACAGAGCATGCACAGCCGTTGCTTGATCCTTCGTTTGAGTATTAGGGTCTGCTCCTTGCTCAATAAGCTGAATAATTTCTTTCGGGTAATTAGGATTGCGATGCACTTTCTCTCTGATGGTGTCGACAAATAGAGCGCCTATGGTTGGTGGGTAGATTCGTGTTATCAGCTCTCTTAATTGCCGAGTTTTTTCTTGGTCGTATACATCTGATGTAGATGATGTATGAGTGGGGTTATGCATAGCGGCTAAAAAGAAAAAAAGAAGTTTTTTATGCATAGATGCTCCTAAAAAATTTATGCATACTCAACACTAGTTTGTCATGTAAAATATGGTAATCTTTTATTCTTATATAAAGATTTTCAATTCGTTTTACCCATAATTGGTTTTATATGTCAAACAAATATATTCAGGTCGAGCAATCACTTAATCTGCGCGGGCAAGCGTCGCTCAATGGCGCAAAAAATGCAACGCTGCCTATTATCGCGTCGCTTATTTTAACTGATGGGGTATCGCAACTTTCAAATGTTCCCCGTTCTCATGATGTTATGTGTATGATGGAGCTCTTGCGCAATCTCGGTGCACGCGCAGATTTTATTGATGAACATACCTTAGAAGTTGACACGTCAATGCTTGATACATTCTGCATTGATCCGGCAATTATGAAAAAAATGCGTGCCTCAATTCTTGTGATGGGACCATTGTTGGCGCGTTTTGGTAAAGCTGATGTCGCATTGCCAGGAGGCTGTTCAATCGGCGCGCGGCCCATCAATTATCATCTTGAGGCATTTGCCTCTATGGGCACACAGATCACAATGCAGGATGATTTTTTATATGCACGAGCGAGCAGCTTAAAGGCGTCGACCATCATTATGGATTATCCCAGCGTCGGCACAACTGAAAATGTTATGATGGCTGCTGCGCGTACGCGCGGCATTACGCGAATTGTTAATGCCGCACTTGAGCCGGAAGTGCTCGATCTCATTGCAGTATTGCGTGCCATGGGTGCCAACATTACCATACGCCCAGCGGCAACGATAGAGATCGAAGGCGTTGATGAGCTGAAGCCGGTTGAGTATGCAATTATGTATGATCGTCTTGAGGCGGGAGCACTTATGCTTGCCGCAGCGATTACCGGTGGAGATATTTATCTTCCCCAAGCGCCGGCACATGCTATGGAGATTTTTATTCTGAAGTTACAGCAGATGGGGCATGCGATAGAGGTTGGTGCTCATGGTGTTGGTGTGCATTTGAAAGCTACTACATCGCCGCAGGCCGTTTCTTTGAAAACGGGCCAATATCCAGGGTTCCCTACCGATTTACAAGCTCCTATGATGGCAGCACAATGCTTGGCTGATGGCGTGAGTGTTATCGAAGAGACGGTTTTTGAAAATAGAATGTTGCATGTCCATGAACTTGTAAAAATGGGTGCCAACATTACCAGCGAGCATAATCGTACGATTATAAAAGGGGTTGATCAGTTGCGCGGTGCCGCGGTAATGGCGACTGACATTCGTGCATCTTGTGCATTGGTACTTGCCGGTTTTGCCGCGCAAGGAACGACACGCATGACGGGATTGCACCATTGGATGCGTGGGTATGATTCGTTGGAGCTTACATTGCAATCGCTGGGTGGCCGCATTAGTATCGTTGACTGTCAAGATGCTGAATATCAAGCTTTGCTTGGTCAAGTGAATGGTTCTGGCGTTACGGCGAGCCAAGCCTGTTAAAAGCCGCCAGAAAGCTCGATGAGCTCTTTGGTGATTTTTAATTGTCTGGTC
Organism: Candidatus Babelota bacterium; assembly: GCA_018266085.1. Lineage (GTDB taxonomy): Bacteria > Babelota > Babeliae > Babelales > Vermiphilaceae > JAFEAZ01. The sequence continues at coordinate 82,178 of JAFEAZ010000021.1, read as the reverse complement.
TTGTTGTATTGCAGCTGTGTTTCGTCAAGCAGCGTACGTGCATTGCGTGTTGCGGTGTCCATCGACAAAAAGCGCGCAGCCTGCTCTGCAAACAAAGATTCAAAGAGCGCTTGGTAGATTTGTGCGTGTAGATATTGCTCGGCTACGAGAGGAAGTATCTCTTCAACGGGCTGCTCCCAATTGTAGTCGATGATCGGTTCGGTATGGCGTTGCTCAAAAGGTATAAGTACAGTCTCCCGAGCCTCTTGCTTGAAAAATGTTTTTATCACGTTGCCAATAAGCGATACGCGACCGAATTGTCCCTGCATGATCAGCTGTGTGCAAGCAAGCGCAATCGACTCCAGGCTATTTGCGCTCATATCAGCACGCGTTAACAGGATGGCTTCGTGCGCAATACCATGCTTATATTCGATTGCTTGTTTGCCGATCAATACGTAGCGTATGGGCACGTGGTGGAGAGCGCTCAATCTTTTGTGTAGCAAGGTAAAAAGCTCACCATTAAAGTTTCCGCAAAGCCCCTTATTTGAGCTAATGATGATATAGAGATGGTTTGGATTGGTGCTTGGGTCTGGAAAGAAAAGAGGACTCCTCCAGTCGGGAGCATGTTGGCAAAGTCGCTTAAAAAGGCTCAGCATGGAATCTTTGTATTGCACAACGGGTCTATGCTTGTTTTTTAATCGCGTGTGTGTTGCCATTGAAATAAGGCGCATCGCATGCGTTATTTTTTTTATGGTCTCTATGGCTTTGATGCGTTGGCGTAATTGAATCAATTGAGACATGCTCTTTAAAACCTTATTGCTGGTACACGCGTCTATATTTGTTTGATATAAGTAGACTACTGCGCGTATACTACTTTTGCAATACTATATATGGTAAAAAGGTTGTGCAGGCAAGCACATAAGTCGGTTTGGATATGGCATGAAGCTCATTGTTGATGCGTATAATGTTTTAAAACAGGTTTCATCAAACCTCTATATTGCTGATCGTGAACGCGTGGCCTTTGTAGCGCAGATGGTTGCGTATGCCAATAAAAAGCGTATAGAAGCAATAGTCGTCTTTGATGGAGCTCCTGGCGGAGATTATGCCTCAAGCGAGCACCGCGGCCGCGTTGCGATCGTGTATGCTGGACCTGGTGTGCAGGCGGATACGTTTATTCAAAAATATGTGCACAACTATAAAGAGCATGAGCTGTTGCTCGTTTCGACGGATCGTGCTTTGTGTAGATGGGTAGCTCGCTATAATGTGCAATCGATAGATGCGCTTGCATTTTATGCGATGCTAAGACAAACTCAGCGGGTAGATATTTCAAAAGAGCAGATTGACGGCAAGACTACTAAGCTTGGCAACGACGCAGACCAAGATATAGACGCGCTTATGGAAGAGGCGGCTGATCAGGTTATGATCAAAGAAGTTGAAGATGATGAGCCAATTGACCGCTCATCGAGCTCCTATACGCTTTCTAAAAAAGAACGTGCATTGTTAAAAAAAATAAAGAAACTATGAACTCAAAACAATCCATACATACTATGCTCTATGGCCTTGATGAAATAGAGCGCGTTGCAGACTATCTTTATAGCTTAAAAGATATCTGTGCGGTTTACACTTTCACTGGTTCGCTCGGTGCTGGTAAAACGACGCTCGTGCAAGCGTTATTACGCCGTTTTGGCGTTGCCGGTCCGATTGCAAGCCCAACCTTTACCTATGTCCAGATATACGCGGGCAATGATCGTCAGACCATCTACCACTTTGATACCTATCGATTACCCTCGATCAACGCGTTTATCGCATCGGGGTTTGATGAATATCTCTATCAGCCCAATAGTTATGCGTTTATTGAGTGGCCAGAGATTATCGAGCCGTTGCTACGTGATCGTGTTTGTCGTGTTTCGCTTGAGTATCAAGATCTGGAAAAACGGCTTATGACCTGCGTAGAGGGGTGAGCGTAATGAGGGTATGCAACTGGGTCTATGCTTTATAACTGTTCTTGATTGAACTGAAACGTAATCATCTCACCGTTCATATTGTATCCGCCCCTGGAAAGTACTTTCATAAAGCCATTTTGACCTACGGCTTCTATACGGTCACGCTCGCATGTTTCATTGACGTAGAGTGATTGATCCGGTTGCAGTAGGGAGCTTTTTGGCTTGCAGACTCCTTTGTAGTAGACCGTTACAGTTGCAGGAGAGTCTCCGCCATTTATGATGGTCGTGCATTGTGCAGTGACTACAAGAAGGTTCAAATATCCCGCTATGGCAAGCAGGTTTCTATTCATAAAGAGCTCCTCAATCGGTTTAAAAATTCAGACAGTAATATCTTATCAGGCTGACTGGGCTGGTAGCAAGAGTTCAGGTATGCGGGTATACTGGTCTCTTGGCTAATCCAAGGGCGTTTTACCTTGCATGAGCTGCGCGAGGTTAAAAATGGTTCTTACACTGATAAAGGGTTACTAATGGATATAGAAAAAAGCCCCTTGATGCAGCGCCCAGATTACTTAGTCTGTACCTGCATGGGCGTTATGCACAGTGATATTGTGGCGGCTATAGAAGCTGGCAACAAAACTTACCAGGACTTGCAAGATACGTTGATGGTGGGCACGGGCTGCTCAAGCTGCGTGGAAGAAGTGCATGAGATTTTAAAGCAAGAGCTGGCAGCCAAGTAATAGAGGTTAGGCTCTAGTCTGTGCCCCAAATAGACTCAGGAGAGCTTTGGGTGCGCGATGCTCGTTAGTCGCGATTCAATCATAACGTACCATGAACCAATAATTTTTCTTAACAATTGCGGAAAAAAGATCGAAAGGCCTCACTAGGTCAATGCTTTGAGCGTGTTTTATGTTGAAAAATATTTTTGGAAAATCCTAAAATTATTACGCGCATGTTGAAATTCGCTAGAAAACTATTAGTATAATGTCGGTGCTTATTGTAAATGCAACAGTTTTTTGTAAAATAAGCATCGATTTGACATAGGCGAGATTCCCGAGCGGTCAAAGGGGACGGACTGTAAATCCGTTGGCGCAGCCTTCGCAGGTTCGAATCCTGCTCTCGCCACCATACTTCGCTTTCGCGAGCTTCGTATGGGAGCCACAACGGGTTGGCATACGTTAATTAGGGTGCATGTAAAGCAACAAGCGTAGTAGAGCCTGTGCCTTGTTGGGCTATAGGCTTAAATTGCTTGAAAGAGAAATACAAGCGGGAATAGCTCAATTGGTAGAGCGACAGCCTTCCAAGCTGTAGGTTGCGGGTTCGAGCCCCGTTTCCCGCTCCATAAAAGTGGTTGCGGTAAAGAGATAAGGCTGGTGTAGCTCAGTTGGTAGAGCAGCTGATTTGTAATCAGCAGGTCGCAGGTTCAAATCCTGTCACCAGCTCCATAAATGAAAAAGATAACTCCAAAGCTAAAATTGGTTTGTTTTTTTTCATTTTTTAATTTACCCTATAGTAGCGTAGATCTGGATGAGAAGTAGGGGTTGCCCACGTAGCTCAGTCGGTAGAGCACTCCCTTGGTAAGGGAGAGGTCATCGGTTCAAATCCGATCGCGGGCTCCAGAAAATAGACTATAAATATATGTTGTGCGTTGTGCTTAAATCTGTGGAATTGAGTTGTTATGGCAAAAAATAGAGTTACTGCGCATCTCGTATGCGGACAGTGTAAAGAGCGCAATTACACACAGGTGGTAAATAAAAAGCGCACAGTTGGGTCGCTCAAGCTCAAGAAGTTCTGTTCAAGGTGCCGTGTGCACAATGAACATAAGGAGGTTAAGTAGAGCTCGCCTTTTGTAATGAAGGCCAGTAGCTCGAATGGTAGAGCAGCAGACTCCAAATCTGATGGTTGGGGGTTCAAGTCCCTCCTGGCCTGCCAAGCATAGTTAACAAAACATCTGAAAGCGGCGCTTTGTGCGTCAACATAGGGGGTCGCATGCAATTGCAGTTTTTTAAAGAAGTCAAAAGTGAGCTCGGAAAAGTTGTTTGGCCAAGTTATGAAGAGTTTGTTGGGTCAACAATTGTTGTTTTGGTTCTGATGACGGCCTTTGCTATCTATCTTGGTATTGTCGATTTGGCGCTTTCTCACTTAGCTCAATATGTTTTTGCAAAGTTTGGCGTATAGGGTAGCGGACTAAAGTGGGTGTTGGATTGCACATATGAAACATTGGTACGTTATCCAGGCATATGCCGGATATGAAGAAAGTTTAAAGGCGGATCTTACAAGGCGCCTGGAAGATAAGGGTCTGCGAGAATATGTTGGCGAAATTTTAGTGCCAGCAGCGCGACCTAAATCTGCTTTTAAAACTGGGGAGGCTGAAAATGAACAGCTCTTTCCTGGTTATGTTCTTATTGAGATGGAAATCGTCCCGGGGCTCATTCCTTTGATTAAATCAAGCCCGCGGGTTTTACGGTTTCTCGGCAATGACGAACCTGTTCCGCTCACAAAGCGTGAAGTTGATCGCATTGTTTCTCAGATGCGCGGAGATGTAGTCGTAGTCAGCGCGGAAAAATGTGAGTTCGTTGTTGGTAGCGAAATCGAAATCCAAGAAGGCCCCTTTGCAGGTTTTGTTGGTATTATTGAAAAGATCGATATCGAAAACGAGCGTCTTACTGTCATGGTGAGCATTTTCGGCAGAATGACACCCGTTGAGCTTAATTTTAATCAAGTGAAACATTAAGGTAAGGTAGGTTTATTGCTATGGCCAAAGCGGTAAAAGCCAAGGTAAAGCTGCAACTTGCAGGGGGAGCGGCGACGCCAGCCCCGCCAGTTGGTTCTGTGTTGGGACAGCAGCAAGTCAATATCATGGAGTTTTGTAAACAGTTCAACGCAAAAACTGCTCACCGCAAAGGTGAGACGGTTCCTGTTCTCATAACCATCTTTGTTGACAAGACGTTTGAGTTTGAAGTTAAAACACCACCAACATCTGAGTTAATCAGAAAAAAAATTGCCATAAGTAAAGGTTCGTCTAAACCGAACACTACTAAGGTTGGCAAGATATCATGGCGTGAAATTGAAGAAATTGCACGTGTTAAGCTTCCTGACCTCAATGCGGTTGATATTGATCAAGCGAAAAAGATTGTTGCGGGCAGCGCAAGAAGCATGGGCGTTGACGTAATAGATTGATCGTTCAGGGGTTTTATATGTCACATTCTGGTAAAAAATACGAAAAAATAAGAGCTTTAGTAGTTCCTGGCCAAGTGGTGCCCATTAAAGATGCGGTTGCTAAGGTTAAGTCTTTAGCGTTCGCTAAATTCGACGAATCGGTCGACGTTGATGTTAACGTTGGTATTGATGCGTCAAAGGGTGACCAGGTCGTTCGCGGATCGGTTGTGTTGCCGCATAGCAGGGGTCGCGTAGCGCGAGTCCTTGTTTTTGCAAAAGGCGATCATGCCGAGCAAGCGCGCGCAGCCGGCGCTGATTTCGTAGGATCTGATGATCTTATTGAAAAAATCGCCACTGGTTGGATGGAATTCGATTTTGCGGTTGCTACTCCTGATATGATGGGACCTGTCGGCAAGTTGGCAAAGCAGCTTGGGCCTCGGGGGCTTCTTCCTAACAAAAAGTTGGGCACCGTAACGTTCGATGTTGATGCTGTCGTTCGCGATCTGAAACTAGGTCGTGTCTTTTTCAAAAACGACAAAAACGGTATCGTTCATTTTGCTTTTGGTAAAGTGTCCTTCACTCCTCAAGCGATGCTTGAGAATCTGGTAGCTTTTGCCAAAGCGTTGTCGGCAGTAAAGCCTGCTTCATCTAAGGGTAAATTCCTCAAGAAAATGACTATTACTTCAACCATGGGCGTTGGTATTACCGTGAGTCCAGATGAAGTTTTACGGTCTTGATGGTAGGAAGGTCTAGACAATGAATCGTCAAGAAAAACTTGCTGTGATCGAGCATTTAAAAGAAGGTTTTACCGGGAGCACGGCTTCCTTTGTAGTGAATTATCAAAAGTTGACCGTTGTTCAAATGCAAAAATTGCGTAGAGCACTTCGTCAACAAGGTGGTTCGCTCAAGGTAGCAAAGGCTCGTCTTGTAAAACGCGCAGTAGATGGCATGGAGGGTATTGATACCCTAGAGCCATACTTGAAAGAACAGATCGGCATCGTTTTTGCAGATAAAGATGTATCTGCAATAGCCAAAGTCTTGCGTGATTTTGCTAAAGAAAATGAAGCGCTTAAGCTTGTTGTTGGTCGTATGGATCAGAAGACGTTGACTGCTGACGAAGTTGTTCGTATAGCGTCATTGCCTTCGCGAGAAGTATTACTTGCGCAAGTATGTGCTACGTTACAAGCGCCTTCAGCAGGCTTGGCACGAGTACTCAATGGTATGATTTTGCAGCTTCTGTGGACGCTTAAGCAGGTCGGCGATAAAAAGCAAGACGGCGCTGCGGTTCAAGAGAATGAGCAGAATGAACAGGTTGATTAGTGTATAGACAGTTGTAGTTTTTTTGGGGAACCACATGGCATCAAAGTCATTTGAAAAATTAGTTCAAGAAATTGGCGGAATGACCGTTTTAGAACTTTCCGATTTTGTAAAAGAGCTCGAAACCACTTTTGGTGTTTCAGCGGCAATGCCAACAATGGCAGCAGCTCCTGTAGCAGCAGCGGCAGCAGCTCCTGCAGCAGCAGAAGAAAAATCATCATACAAAGTTACTTTGCAAGATGGTGGCAGCGATAAGATCAAAGTTATCAAAGCACTTCGTCAAGTAGCGCCACAATTGAGCCTAGGTGATGCAAAGAAGGCAGTTGAAGAAGCTCCTTCTGTTATTGCAGAATCAGCGTCAAAAGATGATGCTAAGAAGATGAAAGAAACGCTTGAAGCAGCTGGCGCAAAAGTTCAGCTCGCGTAAGGTAGTTTTTTGCAAAGCCGATAACGATAGGGTTATCGGATATTGATCGGGAGCGAAAAGAACTTTTGTGTGATTCGAGGAGCAACTTAATGTCTAACTTGCACGTGAGCAAGGGTACTATTCGCAGATCGTTTGGTAAAATAAAGGGTGTTGTCCCTGTTCCAAACCTTATTGAGATTCAGTCGAAATCATTCAATGACTTCGTCCAGCTCGATTACTTGCCAGAGGAGCGAGAGCGTATAGGCTTAGAAAAGGTACTGAAAGAGGTATTTCCTATAGACTATAGCGATCGTCTATCTCTTGAGTACATTAGCTACGAATTGGGCCACTGGGCATGTGCGTGTGGCAAATTAACTGGTATTGAAAATAGATATCAGTGGAGTTGCTCTTCCTGCAAAAAATCTGGCTGTTCCCGTCTACAAGATAATAGTGTTTGTCCGCACTGCACAAAACGAACGGCTCGCTATCGTGTATGTCCTAACTGCATATTGCGGGTTGGGATCAAGATGCCTTTGTCTTTGGATGAGTGCCGTTCAAGCGATCAAACATTTTCTATGCCGCTCAAGGTTAAGATTCAATTAATAACTTGGGCGGTTGATGAAGCTGGTGTTAAGTCGGTTCGCGATATCAAAGAGCAGGACATATTTTTTGCCGATGTTCCTGTTATGGCCGATATGTATGAAGATGGCGACAGATTCAAGCTTGGCAGTCTTGCTACGTTCCTTATAAATGGTGTCGATCGTGTTATTGTCAGCCAATTGCATAGATCTCCTGGCGCTATTTTTTCACGTAGTTCTAAAGTAAAAGATTTGCGCGGTCGTCCTTATTACATAGCGCGTATTATTCCTATGCGTGGCTCATGGCTTGATTTCGAGTTTGATAGTAACGATCATCTGTATGTTCGTATAGATAAGAAGAAAAAACTCTTAGTTACTACATTCCTGCAAGCGCTTGGCGTGCCACGCGATGATATTATTCCGACATTCTACCGTTTTAATACTATCATGTTTGAAAACGGCGAGTTTTTCAAAAAAGTTGATGAAAGCCTCATCGGGCAACGCCTTGAAAAAGGTATGTTGCCAGAAAAACTTGATAAGGTGTTGCTTGGCAAGCGTGTGACCAAGGAAGTTATTGCGCGTCTGCATAAAGAAGGTATTGAATATTTAGCGGTGCGCAAAGCGAGTCTTTTAAATCGCGTTTTTGGTAAAGATGTTATTGATCCGACGACAGGTGAAGTGCTTGTTGAGCGCGGTCAAGTGTTTACCGAAGATCATTATGAGCAATTTAATACCTTAAAATCTTTTGAGTTCGATCTTATTCAGTCCTCAGGGTATGTGTTCCAGCCAACTATTGCGATGACCTTGACACAAGATCAAGCGGCTACGGAAGAAGACGCTCTTAAAGAGGTTCATGCCAAAGTATGGCCAGGCGACAGCGCTACGGTTAAAGAGATCAAAGAGCGCTTTGAGGATCTCTTTTTCAATCCGCGATTCTATGATTTGACCAAGGTTGGGCGTGTTCGTATGAACAGCAAGCTCGGTCAGTCTACCCCTGAAGATGTTGTTGTCTTAACTCGTGAAGATATCATCGAGACTATTCGTTATTTAGTTAACTTGCGTGAGCGTGGCGAAGGTGAGTTGGATGATATTGATCACTTGGGCAATAGACGTGTACGTCTTGTTGGTGAGCTTTTGACAAACCAAGTGTACATCGGTCTCTTACGCATTGAGCGCATTATTCGCGAACGTTTTGTAATGCAAGAGGCGCATGGCGCTTTGATGCCACAAGATTTCTTAAATGTGAAACCGCTCGGTGCCGTTCTTCGTGAATTCTTTGGGATGGGGCAGCTTTCACAGTTTATGGATCAGACCAATCCGTTGGCCGAAATAGCGCATAAGCGTCGGTTGTCAGCTCTCGGGCCCGGTGGCGTTATGAAGGATCGAGCAACATTTGAAGTGCGAGATGTTCACGCTTCTCACTATGGTCGTATATGTCCTATTGAGACTCCCGAAGGTCAAACCGTTGGTCTTATCTCTTCATTGGCAACCTATGCAATGGTTAATGATTTAGGCTTTATAGAGACTGCGTACCGACCAGTAAAAGGCGGAAAGATTCAAGATGACGTTGTCTTCTTGGACGCATTTAATGAGGAGCTCTATTGTATAGCGCAAGCTGATATCGCTCGCCATTCAGATACCTTGGACTCTGAAAAAATCTTTGCACGTTCGCAAGGAAACTATCTGCATGCAAATTCAGCAGATGTAGACTATATAGATCTTTCTCCGCGACAGTTGGTCTCTGTTTCTGCAGCGTTAATACCGTTCTTGGAGCATGATGACGCGAGCCGTGCATTGATGGGTGCAAACATGCAACGTCAAGCGGTTCCGCTTATCAGAACCCAGGCGCCATTAGTTGGTACCGGTATGGAGCGAGAAATCGTCAAAGCTTCTGGTTCAGTTCTTACTGCACGCAGACCGGGCGTTGTCGTGTACGTTTCTTCTGAAAAGATTCTTGTGCGTGCTGATGAGCAAGCATTTAAGAATATGGATGATTGGATAGCGCAGGGAATCGACACTTATTATCTTAAAAAATTCGAACGCTCAAGCCATAGCACATGGATACACCATGCGCCTATAGTCAAACCGGGTGAAGTGGTTCGGGTAGGAGATATTCTTACCAATGGATCATCGATTGAACATGGTGAGCTAGCGTTGGGTACCAATCTTTTAGTTGCCTTTATGCCATGGCATGGATACAACTTTGAAGATGCTATCGTGTTGAGCAAACGGTTAGTTGCTGATGACACCTTGACATCGGTACATATCGAAGAATATTTAGTGGATTCTCGTGATACAAAGCTCGGGCCTGAAGAAATAACTCGCGATATACCAAATGTCAGCGAGCAAATTTTGGCTGGTCTGGATGAAGATGGTATTGTTCACGTGGGTACACGCGTAAAGCCTGGTGACATTTTAGTTGGTAAGGTTACGCTCAAGGGCGATATTCAATATTCTCCAGAAGAAAAATTATTGCGCGCTATTTTTGGTGAAAAATCGCGTGAAGTTCGCGATACATCATTGCGCGTACCGCCTGGAGTCGAAGGCACCGTTGTTGATGTGAAGATTTTCTCTCGTAGCGGTGTTCGTAATGATAAACGCTACAAAGAAGAAGTAGCGCATCAGGTTGCAATGCTTGAAACTGATATGGGGCACCATATACGCTTTCTTGAAGAAATGTTGCATTTGAAGATTGTTAATGAGCTAGCTGATCAAAAGGCTGCTGCTGATAATCCACCATCGAGCGTTAAGGGCGGCGTCTTCGTTAAAGAACAGCTTGAACTCATGCCATTTACATCATTGTTAAAGTTAAAAGCTGCGGACAAGGCGATTGGCGAGATTATAAAGCATGTTAAGCATTCTTATGAAAACCAGATAAGAATCTTAGAGGGATTGAAAGAAGAACGCATCGCAAAATTCAAAAAAGGCGATCCGTTACCATCTGGCGTCATTAAGATGGTAAAAGTATATATAGCTATGAAGCGTTCTATTTCTGTAGGCGATAAGCTCGCGGGACGCCATGGAAACAAAGGTGTCGTCTCAGTAATTGTTCCTCGTGAAGATATGCCGTATTTAGAAAATGGCACAGCAGTTGATATAGTTATGAACCCTCTTGGTATCCCTTCGCGTATGAACGTAGGACAGGTGCTTGAAGCAGTTCTTGGTCTTGTTGGCCATCAATACGGCGAGCGCTTAGAGTCTACGCTCGTTGAGGCCGGGTACGAAGAGATCAAAAAAGAGTTAGCCCATTTCTACGGAAAAGAGCTTATTGTTTCTTATGAGAAGACATACGGCAAAGATGGCGTTATGGATCTTGCAAGAGAAACAGTTAGGTCGGGAGTACGTTACGAAACGCCTGTATTTGATGGCGCGAGTTTCGTCGATGATATTGAGCCAATGTTACGCGAATTAAATCTACCAGAATATGGTGCATTTAAAATGCGTGATGGTCGTACTGGTGAGTATTTTGACCAGCCTGTGACCTTTGGTTCTATGTATATCATGAAGCTTGATCATATGGTTGATGATAAATTGCATGCACGATCAGTGGGGCCATACTCATTAGTGACGCAGCAGCCATTGGGTGGTAAAGCTCAGATGGGTGGTCAGCGTCTTGGGGAAATGGAAGTTTGGGCTCTTGAAGCGTATGGAGCAGCTTATGCCTTACAAGAAATGTTAACCTACAAGTCAGATGACGTTGCAGGTCGGCACAAGGTGTACGAAGCGATAGTACGCGGAGAAGAGGTCCCTGCTCCAGGTATTCCAGAATCGTTTAACGTGTTAATTAAAGAACTGCAAAGTTTGGGACTACGGGTGGACTTGTTCAAGAGTGGCAGGGAGAATGTCGGTGAGTAATAAAATGTTAGATCGGTTCAGAGAGTACCTGCACGTTACGCAATTTAGCTCTATGCGGATTGGTATTTCTTCTCCTGAAAAAATACGTTCCCTGTCCTATGGTGAAGTAAAGAAAATTGAAACCATAAACTACAGAACATTAAAGCCTGAACGTGAAGGCCTGTTTTGTGCGCGCATCTTCGGTCCTGTAAAGGATTGGGAATGTAACTGTGGTAAATATAAGCGCATGAAGCATCGTGGTGTCACGTGCGAAAAATGTGGCGTTGAAGTTATCCAAGCACGCGTACGTCGTGAACGTATGGGACACGTTGAGCTTGTAGCTCCGGTTTGCCATATATGGTATCTAAAGGGTATACCAAGCTATCTTGGTCTTATCCTCGACATGCCGGTCAAAGATCTTGAACGTGTGATTTATTTTGATGCATATATCGTTGTGCATCAAGGCAAGTCGCCTTATCCGCGCAAAACTTTATTGAGTAGCGCTGCGTATGACAGTTATTTTAGCGAGCACGTAGAAGATACCGATTTTGTAGCGGAGACAGGTGCTGAAGCAGTCAAGATGATCCTAGGATTGCTTGATTTAAAGGCTGAAATTGCGCTCCTTGAAAATGAGTATCAAAAAACAGGATCGGTAGCGCTTCGTCATAAAATCATGCGCCGCATTAAGGTATTTACTGGACTTGCTCAATCAAATATAAATCCAGCCTGGATTATTCTTGATGTCTTGCCTGTATTACCACCGGATTTGCGTCCATTGGTACCACTTGAAGGTGGTCGCTTTGCAAGTTCAGATTTGAATGAATTATATCGCCGCGTTCTTAATAGAAATATACGCCTTGCTCGTTTACTTGAAATTGAAGCACCTTCGGTCATTGTAAAAAATGAAAAGCGTATGCTTCAAGAGGCAGTAGACTCACTTATAGATAATGGTCGTCGCGGGCAACCAGTTCGTGGTACTAACCGCCGTCCATTGAAATCATTGAGTGAAATGTTACGCGGTAAACAGGGTCGCTTTAGACAGAATTTACTTGGTCGCCGGGTTGATTACTCGGGCCGATCCGTTATCGTTGTTGATCCTGAATTGAAAATGGATCAATGTGGTATTCCAAAAATCATGGCGCTTGAGCTATTCAAGTCCTACGTCTTGGCGGGTCTTTTAGAGCGTGAGCTTGCGCCTAACCTTCGTGTTGCAAAACGCTTAGTTGAAGAGCTTGATCCTCGCGTTTGGGATGTCTTGGAAGACGCGGTAAAAGGACGTCCTGTCTTGCTTAACCGCGCACCGACGTTGCACCGCCTTGGTATACAAGCCTTTTTCCCATTGCTAGTTGATGGTAAAGCGATTAAAGTTCACCCACTCGTCTGTGCTGCATTTAACGCGGACTTCGATGGTGACCAAATGGCGGTCCATTTACCATTGAGCAGTAAAGCACAAGAAGAATCTAAACGTCTTATTTTGTCGACCGAAAATATATTGTCATCTTCAAGTGGACATCCAATTACGGTTCCATCCAAAGACATGGTCCTTGGCCTTTATTATTTAACCAAGGTGCGACGTGGCTCAAAAGGAGAAGGTCTTAGATTTTCAAATATGCGTGAAGCTCTCTTTGCGTATCAATGCCAACAAGTTGACCTTCACGCACAGATCGAAGTGCGTTTAGAGCCAGGACAGCCGCTTGTACAAACAACGGTCGGACGCCTCATTCTTTTTGATGTTTTACCACAAGGTGCATCATTTATTTGGGTCAACAAGGTCATGAAAAGAAAAGATCTTGCATGGCTCGTTGAGACTATTTATTACACCTATGGTAACGCGCTTACAGTCGTGTTCCTCGATAAGCTCAAGAAGCTTGGTTTTTATTATGCTACGGTGGGTGGCGTTTCATTCTCTATGGGAGATTTGATCGTTCCAGCGAAAAAGAACAGCATTATTGCCACTGCTGATGAAGAGGTCAAAAAAGTTGAGTCATTGTACATCGATGGTGTCATTACCAATGGTGAGCGTTACAATAAGATAGTCAGTATCTGGTTCAGAGCTACTGCTGATGTAGCGAACGAAATGTCTCATGAACTTGAAAACACGGATGTCTTGGCATTCGAAAATAAGGATAAGGATTTTAAGCCGTTCAATCCTATATTTATGATGTTAGATTCAGGGGCGCGTGGTTCTAAAGACCAGATCAAGCAGCTTATTGGTATGCGTGGTATGATGTCCCGTCCTTCGGGTGAAATTATGGAAACGCCCGTGCGTTCTAACTTCCGCGATGGGTTGAGTGTTTTTGAGTACTTTATTTCTACTCACGGTGCTCGTAAGGGTCAGTCAGATACCGCACTTAAGACCGCAAACTCTGGATATTTAACACGCCGTTTGGTTGATGTTGCTCAAGACGTTGTCGTTACGATGGACGATTGTAGAACGTTGGGTTATATAGAGATCGGAGATCTTAAAGAGTCTGGTGATGTTCTGTGTCCACTCGCTAATCGTATATTCGGACGCGTGCTTGCAGCGGATGTTAAAGATCCCGTAACAGGTGAACTCTTGTTCCCTCAGGGACATATTTTTGGCAGAAGTGATATTCCTAAATTGGCAAATTCTGCGGTTTCAACGGTTTTTGTGCGTTCGGTATTAAGTTGCCAGGCGCGCCGCGGTGTCTGCGTCAATTGTTATGGGTATGATTTGTCGCGTGGAGCGCTTGTAGATATAGCATCTACTGTTGGTGTTATAGCAGCGCAATCGATTGGTGAGCCTGGTACGCAGCTAACCATGAGAACATTCCACATCGGGGGTACTGCAAGTGGTTTGGCAGAACAACCATTCTTCCTTGCCAAACAGGCTGGTATCGTCGCATGGCGGGACATTAAGACGGTGATTAACCGTGATGGCAAAGCTGTCGTCATGAGTCGAAAGCCTAAATTACTCATCATGTCTCCCGATGGTCGAGAGCTTCAATCATTAGATATAGAATACGGTTCAACTATATTTGTTGATAATGGTCAGGAAGTTGCTGTAGGAACTAAACTTGTTGAGTGGGATCCGAATAATAAGGTATTGTTAACAGAAAAAGCCGGTACGGTAAAATATGTTGACCTTGTTGAAAATGTCACGCTTCAGGAACGTGTTAGTGAGTCAGGGACAGCTAAATCAAGTCTTGTACTTGAGCATAAAAATGAAAAATATCAGCCGGCCTTTAGCATCATTGATGATGAAGGAGACGAGGCAGCCAACTATTATCTGCCTGCCGGTTCATATCTTACTGCTGAAAATAACCAACGCGTTGTTGTTGGTGATATATTAGTAAAAATACCTCGCGAGCTTTCAAAAACGAAAGATATCGTAGGGGGTCTTCCTAGAATTGCGGAGCTCTTTGAAGCACGTGCACCAAAAGATGCAGCTATTATTGCCGATATAGACGGTGAAGTAGTATTTGGTGGTCTTCACCGCGGGTTACGTAAAGTAAGTGTTGTCAATGGCCAAGAGTCATTCGATTACTTTATCCCTCGTGGTAAACAGTTGAACGTTGTCAATGGTGACCACGTGAGCGCTGGAGACCAGATTACTGTCGGATCACCTGTATTACATGATATGTTACGTATTTTGGGGCCGGACGTAGTTCAACGTTATCTCGTTGATCAGATTCAGCAGGTATATAGCCTGCAAGGAACTGATATTAACGATAAGCATATTGAGCTTATTGTACGCCAAATGATGCGTAAAGTACGCGTGGTTGAGCCAGGAGATACGGATTTTCTTATTGGGGATCGTGTAGACCGTATTCATTTCAAGACGGTCAACTCATTATTACAGGCAGAAGGCAAAAAAGTTGCCAAAGCAAAACCGGTTATGATGGGTATTACACAAGCTTCCTTGGGTACCGAAAGCTTTATCTCGGCTGCTTCGTTCCAAGAAACAACGCGTATTTTGGCAGAAGCTGCAATATCTGGGCAAGTTGATAGTTTAAATGGCTTAAAAGAAAACGTAATTGTTGGTAAACTGATACCAGCAGGTACGGGTATAGACTCATTTAGACGAAAATATCTAGGCGATGAGGAATCTGAGCTTGACCGTCAAGCGCGTAAAGAAGAAATGCTTGATGAGATAGAGTTTAGTTCTAGAAACGTATAAAATGGAATGGTTAAAGGCGCGTAGCTCAGTGGTAGAGCATTGCTTTGACGTAGCAAGGGCCAGCGGTTCAATCCCGCTCGCGCCTACCACCTTTAAGATAGTATCGTTTAATGTGAATGTGTCGTTTGTTTATAACACGGAGTTTTTTGTATGTCGCTCTCCCCAGAGGTAAAAAAAAGAGTAATCGAATCATTTGGTATTAATGCGAATGATACAGGGTCAACATTCGTGCAGGTCGCGCTCTTGAGTGAACGCATCCGTACTTTGACTGAGCATTTAAAAGTAAACAAAAAAGATTTTTCGACAAAGCAGCGTGGTTTGTTGGTTTTGATTGCTCAACGCAAGTCTTTTTTGAACTATCTTGCCAAGAAAGATGAACAAGGATATAAAGAACTTGTTAAGCGTCTTGGCTTAAAAAAATAGAGCTCTTCCTTCAGAAGAGATCAAACAATATCTTAAACCATAGGTTATACAGTGATGGTACGAACGTTTCGCTTAGAAGAATTTGGATACGAAGTTGAAATCGGCAAAGTTGCGTTACAAGCTGATGGCGCAGCATGGCTCAAGCATGGCGGTACGGTAGTACTTGCTACTGCTGTTTCGGCACCATCACAGGAATTTCCTGGGTTTTTCCCGCTCACCATCGATTATCGCGAGCATTTTTCTGCTGCGGGTAAGATTCCTGGTGGCTATTTCAAGCGCGAAGGCAAGGCGACCGATGGGGAAGTGTTAACATCACGTCTTATTGATCGTGGCGTGCGCCCCTTGTTCCCGGTAAACTATTTTGATCAAGTACAGATAATTGCAACAGTATACTCCTATGACAAGGTGCATTCACCTAATGTTATGGCTTCCGTTGCTTCATCACTTGCTTTAAGTCTTTCACCTATTCCTTTCCTTGGGCCGATCGGTTCTGTTGAGATCTGTCGTATTAATGGCCAATGGTTGATAAATCCCGCGCATGCACAAAGCATCACAGCAGATGTTCGCCTTGTGGTCACTGGTACTGATGAAGGTATCAACATGGTTGAAGGCTCATCCAATGAAATTTCTGAAAATGAATTCGTTGATGCGTTGTTTCTTGCGCATGATGCAATTAAGAAATTGGTTGCATGGCAAAAGTCGATCCAGCAAGAGCTGGGTATTGTTAAGACAGAGACTGCAGGTACCGAGACGTGGAATACGTGGGTTGGGCGAGCAGAGAGCAACTTAACAGAAGACCGTGTGCAAAAAGTGTACATACCAGACAAGGTTGAACGCAACACCTACTTATCACAAGTACGCGATGAGTTTTTAACGGAATACGCTTGCGTAATCGAAGAAGAAAAGATAGCGGCTAGTTTCGTTAAACATATTTTTGATTACGTATTAAAAGAAAAATTAACTGAATTGATCTGCAGCGTTGGAAAACGCGTAGATGGTCGTTCATTCGATGTTGTACGCAAGATCTCTACAGAGGTAGGGCTGTTGCCATTTGCGCATGGTTCAGCGCTCTTCACTCGTGGCCGCACGCAAGCACTTGTTATGACAACGCTTGGTGGTGGTGATGATGAGCAAAATATCGAAACTATTGCCAGCGATGAAACCACGAGTGCTGGACGCTTTATGCTCCACTACAACTTCCCACCATTTTCTGTAGGGGAAGTTCGTTTTCTCCGTGGACCAGGTCGAAGAGAAGTTGGTCATGGTTATTTAGCGGCATCCGCATTGTCTCGTATGTTGCCAAGCAAAGAAGAATTTCCATACACGATTCGTATCGTGGCTGACATGCTTGAATCTGATGGCTCAACCTCTATGGCGACAACCTGTGGTTCTACAATGTCATTGATGCAAGCAGGCGTGCCGCTTAAAAAAATGATTAGCGGTATTGCTATGGGTCTGCTCAAGAGTAAAAAAGGTGATTTTGTTGTTCTGAGTGACATCAGTGGTTTTGAAGATGAATTTGGATTAATGGACTTTAAGGTCTGTGGTTCACAAGATGGCATTACTGCTATTCAGATGGATATTAAGTATAAGGGTGGTTTAGCGCGCAAGGTCTTTGAAGCTGCTCTTGAGCAATCAAAGAAGGGTCGTTTGCATATTCTTGGTGAAATGCAAAAGGTTATGCGTGCACCGAATCCAAATCTTTCTGATCTTGTACCAAAGTATGTTTCGGTAAAAATTAGTACCGACAAAATTGGTGCAGTTATTGGATCAGGCGGAAAAACGATTCGCGAAATTACTGAGAAGACTAAAACAACTATCGATATCGAACCAGATGGTACAGTACAGATCTTCGGTGGTCCAGAAGCCGATCTGCAAGGCGCTATTAATTGGGTAAAAACACTTGCCGGCCATATTGAGGCAGGAGCTCGTTATAAAGGTAAAGTGCGACGCATTGTTGATTTTGGTATTTTTGTGGAGCTTGTGCCTGGTCAAGATGGCTTGGTACACGTTTCAAGCATACCAAGAGACAAACAACGTACCTTTGCAAATGATTATAAGATTGATGAAGAAGTGAACGTTGAAGTCATGGACTATGATTCATCAACGGGCAGAATTCGTCTTCGCATAATTGACTAAACGGCTCACCAAGGAGTTATACCGTGTTGCGTGCAGATGGTCGATCGCTTGATCAATTACGCCCTATCACCGTAAGTTATGATGCGTATGGTTATGCCGATGCAAGCGTATTGCTTGAACTAGGCAGTACCAAGGTTTTGTGTGCTGTCAGCCTACAGCCAGGAGTTCCTTCCTTTTTGAAGGGAACGAAAACCGGTTGGCTCAAAGCTGAATATGCGATGTTACCTGCAGCTACGCATGAGCGCACCCAGCGCGAAGCCTGCGCGACGGCGCGCAGTGGACGTTCGGTCGAGATATCTCGACTCATTGGACGTTCATTGCGAGCTATGGTTAATATGGGAGTAATTGGTGAGCGCACCGTCGTTGTAGACTGTGATGTGTTGCAGGCTGACGGTGGCACAAGGACCGCATGTATTACAGCAGCATCCTTAGCCTTGGCAAAGGCCAATGAGCGTTGGTTTGCGCAGAATCTTATTGCGCGATCAGCACTGACCGAGCCTATTGTTGGTGTATCGGTGGGTGTGAAAGAACAACAAGCATTGCTCGATTTGAGCTTTCAAGAAGATAGTTCCGTCGATGCGGACTTTAACGTTGTTTTTACCAAATCGGGCACCATTATTGAGTTACAGGGTACTGCCGAGGGGCAACCTGTCTCGTGGCAAACGTTTGAGGCCGTGTGGAAAGTAGCATCTACAGGAGCATCAACTTTATTTGATCTTTTTGAACAGAAAAAGAGAATAAACGAGCCAAAAGTAGAGCAGAACCAACGTGCGCCATTATTTAGTTTATCAAATCGTGGCACTCTATAAATCAATCTGTAAGTTGTAGTTCATGGATCTACGTACTTTTTTTAATGCACTACAAGCCGGTGGCCTTTCTCATAAGGCCCCGGTTATTTTGTTGCGCAGCAATCATTACCCGTTGTTGCTCTGCTCACTCATCACCGATACATTGAGCCGAGTCGATGATTTTCGTGTACAGGCTATCGATCTGAGCGTCTCTGATGAGGCAACGCTCGCAGCACAATGCGCTTCAACTTTTTTAGGAGAACGATCACTCTATTGGTTATACAATCTCCCGTTGCTTGATGCGGCTCCAAAAAAGCGCATGGAAGCTTTTTTATCAAACTATCAAGGTCCACACTGTCTTGTGGTATTTGCCTTGCCACAACAGCAGGTGTCACCTATCAGCGCTGATGGTGTGCTTGTAGATATTCCCGATACATGTGACAAAGAGCTTTTTTTAGAGCTTGTACATGTGTCTCAGGGGACGGTAAATAGTGCAATGCAACTCTTTGCGCAACAGCTTTTCGCCAGCACACAGCATATGTCTTTTGATACTGCATGTCTTATGATCCAGTATGCCCATCTTCTGGGAGCTCACCATACGGTTTTTGTAAAGCATTGGCTTGGTAATTTAGTACCGTCTGAACGATCACTCTTTACGTTAAGCCAACAGCTATTTGCAAAAAATGGACGTTCTTTTTTTGCGGCATGGGCGGGATTTTTAGGAGAATACCCCGAGCTCTTTTGGGTTTCATTTTGGTCTGAGCAACTCTGGCGTGCTACTGCCTATATACGCCTCATGCAGAAAAATAATCGTGCGGAGGCAGAAAAGGTCGGCCATCGCTTGCCTTTTTCGTTTAAGAACAAACAATGGTCTTTGTGGGATCCGGTTGAGCTTGCAGCTGCTCATTCATTTTTACAGTCGGCTGATTTTGCGCTTAAAAATGGCGGAACTGTTTTTAGTATAGAGTTATTTTATGCTAAGTTCTTTGCCAACGACTTTGCTGCGAAATAAGGTCGGAAAATCCGTAAAATTGCTCGAATTTATTTATCCGATGATTTCCAATGCCTTGTTCCGTGCTTGTTCATATGTGTCCATTTGAGGTAACACTTGTTCTTGTTTAGGAGAACATTTGGCCGCATATTTTTGCTATTTTCTGTGTTGCCTCATGCGACCTTCTTTAAGATATACAGTATGAGCTATTCTTTTTCCAGTATACAATAAGCGCCAAGCCATACGCAAAAACAGGTTATGAGGCTGAGTCCCAAAACCTGATCATGCATGCCATGCTCACGATACAAGCGAATGGCAATCGGCATTGTCATGATGCTTTTGTGCGCCAGTATGCCTTCGGCGCCAACTTCAACAAGGCTCAAACCGGCAGTGATCGACCATGTGCGCCAGAGCGCAGGGATAAGAAAGGGCAGCTCAACGGTCAAAAAAGCTTGCCACTCTGTTGCGCCAAGGCTCATGGCTGACAAATTCCATGCTTGATCATACTGGCTGCATCGTGCACGAATGATGCGATACGCATACGGGTAGTTAAATGCCGTATGGCAGCCGATGGCAAGTAATAGACCTGATGCATTTGCGTGTTGAGCAATCCATAGACATACGATGCCACAGCCGACACCACCTAACAGAAAAGGTATGGCTGTACTGATGCTGATGCAGCAAGAAAGAGCAGCGACCTTGATGCACCGTTGCGCGCAGCAGAGTATAAAGCTAATGCAGAGAGACAAGCAACTGCTGACAAAAGCAATAACAAGGCTCATAGCAACAATTTGCCGTATCGTGCAACCGAGCAGATGATCATAGCTGCCTAGCGCAATGGAATACCAGAAGGTAAAGACCGGCTGGTTAATCTGTTTCAGGCACAATGCGACAAGCGGTGTATACATACTCAAGATCATGATGAGCAGAAAAGCAGCGCAAGCAACGTCTCGCCATGAGCGCAATGATAGGTGTCGGCGCTCTGCGGGAGCTCCAGCAGGAGAAGGGTTGTCGGCTCGTTGCGCGAGGCTGATTGGTAGAATTACGCACAGACGCATCAGTGCGTAAAAGAGAGATGCTATATACTCATGCTGCTGGTATGCATCTGCCAGCATGATGTCGGGTGTTGTATGGTAGAGGGCACAGCCAAAAATGCGCGGTATCGTGTGGCTTGAAAAACATAATATTTCCACAAGGGCTGCAGCTGCCACAATGGTTGGCATGAGATAAGGTATTACAACATCCTTATAGCCGCGCCATGCACTGGCGCCCAAATCGCGTGCCGCAAAATACAGCGTATAATCTAGTGATCGATATGCCACGGTAATGATAAAAAACACAAAGGGCATATTCAGAAAAGAATGAGTTGCAATAATACCCACAAAACCAGAGACTCCATACAACGATTGAATGCAGGCTGCTGCAACGCGCGATGGCATAATAAAAAACAAAGGAGCAGATGCAAGAATGAGACGCCTACCGGGAAACTCATAGCGATACAGAAGATGTGCAAGCGGTATGCCGCACGCTATGCATATGAGCGTAGAACAGACTGACTGAAACAACGCTCCGCTCAATACTAATAACCAGGTGGCGTTCATAGGGTGCTCATTAGAAAGGAGGGTTCAACTCTTTGGCTATAGGTAATAGTTTTGCTACGCTGGTTAATAATACAGGTATATCGTTATAGCAAGGAAAGCTGTCCATGTCTAAAAGTAATGTAGCATACGCCAATGATCATGTGTTTACCGGTAATTTATACATTTTTCATGCATTTGATATAGGTGAAGAGATCAACCTTGACAAGATACGCGAATCGCGTGTTTTATCAGAGCGTCCGTTGAAACTCCCTAATTACTTTAAAAATTATCATATTCCTTTATCGGTCGATCTACCAGGCAGCGTTGGGCAATTTCATTGTATTAATGTTAAAATTTACAACTTTGGTGTCGTTTCTTTAATGTACAAAGTGCCGTTTGAAAGCACCTTGGAAGCATTGCGCGAGAAGCTCAATGACATAGATGACCGTTGTCAAAAGCAAAGTCTGGTTGATGTCGAGACACTTTTCAAGCATATAAAAGCGCACACCACTAAAATCAATTTCTTTCAAACGCAATCAACCTATCTGATCATTCAAGTTGATACAACCGATACGTCGATCGATACGACAATCTTAAAAGAGCGATATGGTAGCGTCATAGCTTCAGCACTTCGCTTTGAGACTGAAATGCTGTCTGAGTATCAAAAGAATGAGATCATCGAATCGGCAACCGGTTATTTTAGAGGTGATTTTATTATTATCGATACTGAGGCTGCTTTTATTTATGACGCAGAGTTTGATGAAGTTCGTGATTTGTTTGAATATGCCAATATTCAACACCTTGAATTGCGTTATTTTGATCGCGTGCTTGATCACCAGATGAACCTCATCTATGAAGATGCATTACACAAAATCCCCTTGCGCTCTTATTTGCCCTTTATTGGTACTCTATCGAGCAATCAAGTCGATGAGCTGGGCAAACTGAAAGTTGATATCTCAGTCGTTGCCGAACGCCTTGAAAATGGTATAAAACTTGGCGGTAATCCGTACTTTGCCGAGCTGTATGCGTTGCTTGATGATCGCTTGGATCTAACCAATTGGAAAGTGACGATTGAGAAGAAATTGGCAATTGTTACCGATATTCGCTCGGTTTTGCAGCACAAAATAGATTCAATACGAGAAGACTTATTAACGTCCCTTATTATTGTGTTGATTGTTATTGAGTTAATTGTTGCGATTATGCATTAAAAGGAACTTTACTTTCGTCTGCACCACAAGCCGGCAAATGTTTGCGTAACCTTACCAGCAATTTGTAAATCGAACAGGAGCTCGTTCAGCTCTGCAAATGAGAGCTCAGTGGCTTCCATCAACGAATCGATCGAAATCGGTTGTGCGCATAACTGGACAATGCGCTGCGCTGGGGTGAGGGGCTTGGCAGGTGAAACCTTTGTTGGCGCGAGTTGTTCTGTGGTGCGTACCAAGCCTGCGGTTTTGTAGGCCGGCTGTTTGTCAGCACCAAGGTTTTGTTTTTGGACAGGAGTGTTAGTTTTATTGGCCATGTCCTGTTCGTGGTACTCAAGCTCTTGCAACACATCGTCAGCACTCGTTACCAACAAAGCGCCATTGCGAATGAGATCGTGACAGCCTGCACTGAGTGGGTCGTCGATAGGGCCAGGTACAGCACAGACGCTGCGCCCTTGTTCAAGAGCACACTCGGCGGTAATGCGTGCGCCACTTTTCTGAGCAGCCTGTATGACAACACACCCTTTGCTGAGCCCCGAGATGACACGATTGCGTGCAGGGAAATTGCCCGCCAACGGACGCGTGTTTAATGAAAAGATACTTAAGAGTGTGCCACCGTGCTCAAGCACAGAGGCAAACAGTTTACTATTTTCAAAAGGATAGAGATGCAATAGCCCAGAACCAAGGACGACGCAGGTGATACCGTGAGCTTCGAGAGTAGCGCGATGAGCCATACTATCGATACCCAAGGCGCCACCGCTGACAATAGTACAGCCTGCTTGTATGAGCGCGGGGACGAGCGCTTTATTGATAGCATGGCCGTAGTGATTGGCATCCCGAGAGCCAACCACAGCCACCGGTTTTTCGTACTCTGCTGGATGTTTGCCACGCCAATAAATAACCAGTGGCGGCATGTGAATCGTGCGCAGCAAGGCAGGATAGTCGGCGCAATAGACAGTGGTCCATGATACGGCATGTGTATCAATACGCTGTGCTTCGTGCTCTAAAAGCGACAGGTCAGCAAGGCCGGTAGCCAGTGCCTGTGCTCGTTTGGGAGTAATACCAAACTGCGCAGATAGCTGTGCGCTTGAATAGTCATAGAGCGTAGATAACAGTTCTACGTTGCCGAGAGTGGCAACAAGGTGCTGCACAGTCGCTGGTCCAATGTCAGGAATTAACGACAAATGCAGCACAACATATCTATAAGTCACAAAGAGTTACACTGCTAAAATTGTAAAAAAGGATCCTCATTGTCATCAAACAATGGGTCCGCCAACGTTTCTGTTTCTCCAGGAGTATCGGCCATGAGCGTTTCGGTATCATATTCATCGGTTGCCATCTTCATTGGCTTTTGGCCAGCAGGGGTACCTGGTTCGCTTGGGCTTTCGCTATCATCATGATCTTCTTCATGGAACGCAACAACCGAACAGAGCTTCTGACCGGCGTCGAGGCGAATTAACCGTACGCCAGCGGCCTGTCGACCCATGGTGCGAATTTCAGTTGGCGATAGGCGGATGATTTTGCCCGCTTCGTCAATCAATAAGATATGTGATTGGTCGTCGACGAGCGTGAGTCCGATTACCACACCGTTACGGGTAGTTGTTGGAATAGTTCGTACGCCAACACCACCACGGTGAGCAACGCGGAAATCCTCTGCTTTCACCCGTTTGCCATACCCATTTTCAGTTGCGAATAGGATATCGCCTTCACCATGCACCACTTCCATGCCGATAACAACGTCCTTGGGTTTCAAGCGAATGCCGATAACACCAGCCGCTTGACGACCCATCGCTCGTACTTCAGTTTCATTAAAACGAATACCTTGGCCATGCGCGGTTGCGAGTACAATGTTGTCTGAGCCGGTACTGGTTGAGCAAAAGACCAGTTCATCATCCTCTCTGAGTGTTAATGCGCGTATACCGGTTGAGCGAATTTTTGCAAATTCCATAGCATCGGTACGCTTGATGATCCCTTTTTTGGTGACCATGACAAGGAATTTACCTTCCATGTCACGGGTGCACAGTAGTTTCACCACATGTTCACCGTCTTGCAATGGCAATAAGTTTACGAGAGCTCTGCCTTTGGCAACGCGTGATGCTTCAGGAACTTCAAAGACTGACATGCCATAAATACGACCAACATTGGTGAAGAACAGCAACTCATCATGATTTTTGGCAACAAAGATATCTTGTACCACATCCTCGCTGCCTTCAAGCGTCGTCATGCCCATTTTACCTTTACCGCCACGATGTTGAACGCCATAGGTTTCTAGAGGTACTCGCTTGATATATCCTTTCATGGTCAAGGTAACGACCACTTCGTCATCAGGTATCAGATCAGCTTCGGTGAGTATATCGATAGCCCCTTCAATGCGTGTTCTGCGAGGATCAGCGTACCGTTCTTTAAGATCGGTTAGCTCTTTGATAATTTCTTCGCTTAGGATTGATTCATGCTCAAGAATAGAGCGCAAATGAGCGATAGCTTTTTTAAGCTCTTCCATTTCTGCATAGATTTTTTCTTGCTCAAGACCGGTCAGGCGTTGCAAGCGCATTTCAAGAATTGCTTTTGCTTGAGCTGCAGTAAATGCAAAATTTTGATTGAGTTTTATGGTTGCTTCATCGGCAGATTCAGATTGTTTGATCGTTGCAATAACCTGATCAATGTTGGCAAGTGCTATGATAAAGCCTGCCAAAATATGTTCGCGCTCTTCTGCTTTTTTGAGATCAAATTTGGTTCGTTTATAAACGATCTCTTTGCGGTGGAATAGAAAGTGCTGCAAGAGCTCGCGCAGCGTGAAAACGAGTGGTTTGTTGTCTAACAGGCCGAGCATCAAGATCGACACGGACTCTTGGAGGTTAGTATGCTTATAAAGCTGATTAAGGATTACGCTTGGCGTTTCACCACGCTTAAGATCCAGCAATAGACGCATACCCTTTTTATCAGATTCATCCTTAATGCTCGCAATACCATCGATAACTTTATCACGTATTAACTCTGAAATCCGTATAGCAAGCATAGCCTTGTTGGTCATGTACGGTAGTTCAGTGATGATAATGCGGTTGCCTTTTTTCGTTTCTTCTACTTGAGCAACGCCGCGTAAAATTAATTTACCGCGCCCTGTTTTGTATGCTTTTACAATGCCAGCACGCCCACAGATAACGCCACCGGTAGGAAAATCTGGTGCAGGTACTAGGTTAAAGAGCTCGTCATCTGATAATTCAGGATCTTTTAATAAAGCAAGACAAGCATCAACAATTTCACCCAAGTTATGAGGAGGGATAGAGGTAGCCATACCAACGGCAATACCAGTTGTACCATTGACGAGCAGGTTGGGCATACGGCTGGGTAAAATTACCGGTTCTACCGTAGATTCGTCAAAGTTCGGTACAAATTGGACGGTCTCTTTGTCTAGATCGGCCAAAATCTCTTCTGCGATACGTGCCATACGAACTTCGGTGTAACGCATAGCCGCTGCGTTATCACCATCAACAGAACCCCAGTTACCTTGGCCATCTAACAGTGGATATCGCTTAGAAAAGTCTTGTACCATGCCAACCATGGTATTGTAGACTGCTTGGTCACCATGCGGATGGTACTTACCAAGGACTTCACCGACAACACGAACCGATTTTCGATGAGCCTTATTATAATGAAAGCCCAGCTGGTCCATCGTATATAAAACACGGCGATGCACCGGCTTGAGACCGTCACGAATGTCTGGAATAGCGCGACTGACGATAACCGACATGGCATAATCAAGGAAAGATTCTTTTAACTCTTGCTCAATTAATACCGGTTTGACGCCGATACGGCTTAGAGGGTTTTTAACCGGTTCCATAGGTCAGCTTCTCCCTGGACAAGCAACATTTTTAAGTAATATATAAGCAACTTTATTGATACAGCCATCAGAATACAATGAACCTGACAACAAGACAAGGTATCCTCTTGTAATCTGTATAGAAATGTCACAACTTAGCCCGACTGTCCTCTTTTTAAGCTTAACCCCGATGCAATTATTGCAATCTGAATAATTAACTTTGTATGCTGGAGATAGGTAAGGAGCCTGTCTTGAGAAGGTGGGTGCTTTGTATTAAGAACATCATCCTGCAAAAAAGGATTGTAGTATGAATATACGGCTTATGCTGGTAGTCGCGTTGATGGTTGCCATTTGTAGTGTTAGACAGGTCAGCAGTCTTGATTTTTTAAAACAGATTCAGCAAGGTGTTGGCGCTGCAACTGAAACAGCAGTCGCTACTAAAGAGACCGTAGACGCTTTCGTACAGCTTGTGAGCGAGGTTGATAGAGCGGTAGCAAACATCGGTCAGAAAGTTATTCAACTAACAAAAACAGCAGAGAACATTATTACGAATGACGCACAAAAAAGCATTAAGAGTAGCTTTGGTACCATTAATACGAGCATAGATGTGTCAATGGATCTGCTACCTGCGCTGCAACAGTTGACGCAAGCGGTATCACTTGTTGGTAGCAGGATATTACCGACTCTTGCCAAGTTTCCTGGCATGCCATCAGAGGTGTCGCGTGATGTGGCAAGTGTGAGTGCTACTATTGCCACCATTGTTATGCAGGTTGATGGCATAAAAGCCACGCTGGACCAATGGCTGCCTAAAATTAAGAATCTCTCAAGCAATATTGGTGAACATGCCATTGCGATCACGCAACAGGTAGAAGGCACTATTGCTGATATTGAAAAGATAGGATTCTAACGATAAGAAGCTTGATGTTGTCATACGTGCATGTGGCAGTTAAGGTACGCGTTGACAGAGGATGTATTATGAATGCTGCTTTCCATAGTATCCGGGTCTTAGTTGCAGTAGTTTTATTCTGTTCACGTGATGTCGTTGGGTGGATCCTACCAATTGGTAATGCCACTCCTTACACTGCGCGTATTGAAGTTGCTTATTTTGGGTGTAACTCTAATAGAGAAGTTCTTTCACCAGGAGATCAGGTCAATATCGATGCTGCAGGATGTCTCGTTGATCAAATAGGTATTATTTTTGAAAAGGCTCAGCGAGGAAACCCGCCAAAAGATGTAAGTTTAAATTGGAAGGTTCCAGGACACCGAGATTTTTGGGCAACGCTCAGGCAGAAACCTGATGGAGCGCTGACCCTTGAGGCGGATTATGGCAAGGGGCCTATACAAGAAGCATTTGTAAAGCCTATAGTAAATGCTTTTAATCAGCTAGGCAGTGATATTAATAAAAATGTTATACAACCAATTGATTTCAATGTTGTAAAACCGATTGTGGGGATCGGTGATACGATTGGCAACATTGTCAGCATGGCTATTTTAATCAAAGGCATGATCGGGCCACTACAACAAACGGTCGCCACTATCACAAAGCAGGTTGACAGCCTGGCCAGCATCAAGAAGGGTGCAGATGTGGTTGATCCGATCTTTATAATATTGCGGGAGCTTACGACACTGCCTCCCCATTTTCAAGCAGTGTTAGATAAGATTGCCGGTTCAATGAGCTCTATTGAAGATATTGTGCGCCCATCGAGTGCGCGTGACGCTGAAAAGATACGTCAAGCAGGTCTTGCGATCGCCTCTATAAGTAAGTCAGTTGACGAGATGACACGCAAAATAGCGCACTTGAACCGCTTGTTGCACGTGCGTGTGAAGAGCATAGCGCAAAGCGCCGACGAGATGACTGCCCAGATAATTGAAGTAGTTAAGTAAATGATCTCTAATGAATCTCTTGTTCAAGAGCTCTATTTGATATCTTTTCAAGATCTCTGTTTTACAAAGTTCGCTGCATGCCCTAAGCTACCTACTATTAAGATCTTAATTTTTGTACCATTATAGTTAAGTAGTTATCCGGTATGTCAGCCAAAACAGTTAAATTAAACCAATTTCCGCCTGAGCTTGTCCGTAATTTTTCTATCATTGCGCACATAGACCATGGTAAATCGACCTTGTCGGATCGTTTGCTTGAGGCGACAGGCACCTTAAGTGATCGTGATAAAGCTGAGCAGTTTCTTGATAAGCTGCAGGTAGAAAAAGAGCGCGGTATTACCGTAAAAGCACAAACCGCTTCTATGTTTCATGATTATAATGGCAAAACCTATCTCTTGAATCTCATTGATACTCCCGGCCACGTTGACTTTAACTATGAAGTCTCCCGCTCTTTATATGCTTGCCAAGGTGCAGTATTGTTGACCGATGCGGTCAAAGGTGTTGAAGCACAGACCATGGCCAATTTTTATCTAGCATTCGAACAAGATTTAACGATTATCCCGGTTATTAATAAAGTTGATATGGCATCTGCCGACCCTGAGCGTATTGCCGATCAGCTTCACAAGCTCTTCGATTTTCAGTATGACGAAATAGTCAAGACGTCGGCAAAATCTGGCCTTGGCATTCAAGCATTACTCGATGCGATTGTAGAGCGCATCCCAGCTCCTCAAGGGCATACCGAGCTACCCCTGAAAGCGTTGTTGTTTGACTCACATTTTGATCTGTATCGCGGTGTTGTCTGTTTAATAGCGCTGCAAGATGGCATTATTAAAAAGGGTGACAATATATCACTAGCACAAACGGGCGAATCGTACGAAGTGCTTGAAATTGGTATCATGTACCCAGATGAACATCAGACAGAAGCTCTCTATGCAGGGCAGGTTGGTTATTTAATTGCCGGCATGAAAACGGTACGTGAAGCACGAGTGGGTGACACGGTATTTCATGCTAAAAAGCCGGTTACTCCATTCGCCGGATTCAAGCCTGCAAAACCCATGGTTTTTGCCGGTATTTATCCGGTCGATAATACCGATTTTGAGCTGTTGCGAGATGCGATTGATAAGCTAACACTCAATGATGCGAGTGTTAGTGTTGAGAAAAAAAGTTCCCCTGCGCTTGGCCTTGGGTTTCGCTGTGGATTTTTAGGCCTCCTCCATATGGATGTGTTCAGGCAGCGACTTGAGCAGGAATATGATCTTGCCGTTATTGCCACAGCACCGAGCGTTCTGTATAAAGTAAAATTAGCGCATACGGGTAACATAGTTGATCTTGAAAGCCCAGCTGATTTTCCTGATCCTAATCAAATAGATGAAGTGCTTGAACCGATGATTACCGGTACTATCATTGTTCCTAAAGAATATTTGGGCAATATGATTATCTTGTGCGAAGAAAAGCGTGGCAAGCAGCTTGATATGACCTATATTGATGATCTTCGTATTATTCTCAAGTATAAGTTGCCGCTCAACGAAGTTGCAACCGATTTTTATGATCAATTAAAGTCGCTTAGTTCTGGCTATGCTAGTTTCGATTATGAAGAGGCTGGTTACGAAGCGGGCGATCTTGTTAAGATGGATATCTTGCTCAATAAAACCCCAATCGATGCATTGTCATGTGTAGTACATCGTGAAAAAGCGTATCACATAGGGCGTGATCTGGCTGAGCGTTTAAAAAAAGCCATACCAAGACAGCTCTTTGAAGTAGTCATTCAAGCTGCTATTGGTGCCAAAATTATTGCACGTGAATCGGTAGCTCCTTTACGCAAAGATGTGACGGCAAAATGTTATGGCGGTGATATTTCCCGTAAACGCAAACTGCTTGAGAAACAAAAAGAGGGCAAAAAACGCATGAAACAGATGGGCAATGTTGAAGTGCCACAAGAAGCTTTCTTAGCTATCTTAAAGCGTTCATAAGAGATTTGGCTCAGTGCGTAGCATGGTTGATCGAGTATGTTCAAGCTTACCAATAATCATCTTTTTAGTGCGTTAATCTGTCTGGGATCGATTTCTCTATGGTGTTGTCTCAACATCTGTTACGATTTCAGGCAAGTAAAAAATGGAGCATTAACTATCGTGTGTACCACCGGCATGATTGCCGATGCGGTACGTGCGGTAGGAGGACAGCAGGTACAAGTGACTACGCTCATGGGCCCCTGTATAGATCCACATCTGTACAGGGCGTGCGAAGGGGATGTGCATCGTTTGGCCTCTGCCGATATTCTGTTTTATAGTGGACTTCACCTTGAAGGGAAAATGGCTTCGCTGTTGGCGCAGATGGGCGATGCCACGTATGCGGTTACCGACAGTATACCGCGCCATCTGTTGCGAGCCCTCTCAGATTGTGATGACGTTTTTGATCCGCATGTGTGGCTTGATGTCTCGTTGTGGATGTATATAGTCCCTTATGTGCGTGATATATTAAGTAAACATGATAATGAGCATGCAGATTTCTATGCGGCACGAGCAACTGACTATCTGAACAGATTGCAACAGCTTGATCATTATGTCCGTGTCAGAGCGGCACAGCTACAGCCAGAACAACGCGTGTTAGTCACAGCCCATGACGCATTTTCCTATTTTGGCACTGCGTATGGATTTCAGGTAGTCGGTTTACAAGGTATTAGTACCGAATCGCAAGCCGGCATCAAGGATATACGCAAGCTCGTAGATTTTTTGGTCGATCAGAATATCCCAGCTATTTTTGTTGAGTCTTCTATTTCGCAACGTTCACTACAAGCGGTACAGTCGGCTGCTCGCGCTCGCGGTTTTAACCTTACTATCGGTCCTGAACTCTTTTCTGATGCTCTTGGTCAGCATGGTACCCCACAAGGGACCTATGTGGGCATGATAGAACACAATATTGATGTTATGGTCACTGCTTTGAGTCGATAAACAGTATACCTTGGTCGGTATTGTTCGGAGTGCTTGGCGTCAGTAATGTTCGCATAACTTCAGTTGTAGCATAATCGGCGGCTATTTTACGCGCTTTGTTTACTGCGTTTTTGCATGCGCCATGCTTTAGTAAGAGCTCAGCGATGCTTATTTTGTTTGCATCTGATGCGCACATGAGTGGTGTTACGCCTTGCCAATCGGGTATGTTGGGGCTTGCTTTGGCTTGTAATAAAAGGGTAACGATACGTTCGTGCTGGTCGCTCGCTTGCCCGAGCGGTGTTCTGAAAAGCTTATCTGCTTGGTTGGGGTTAGCATTTCTGAAGAGTAAAAACTCTACAACTGTTTCATGGCCATTTTCGGCCGCCACTAGTAACGGCGTCACCATGTCAGGTCTTGCTTGATTTGGATTGGCTCTTGCCTCATTTACCAAGAATGTGACCACAGCAAGATGCCCAGCATCGGCCGCATGCGCTAATGGGG
Organism: Candidatus Babelota bacterium; assembly: GCA_018266085.1. Classification (GTDB taxonomy): domain Bacteria; phylum Babelota; class Babeliae; order Babelales; family Vermiphilaceae; genus JAFEAZ01. The sequence continues at coordinate 50,575 of JAFEAZ010000021.1, read as the reverse complement.
TGGTGATCTTTGATATGGCATCAGGATTGACATGCTTCCTATTAACAAGCGTCTTCACGCGATCTAGATCTCCCTCTGCGGCAGCCGTAATCAATTCCTGTTCGAGCTCTTTTCTTACGGCAGGAGCCATCTGCTTAAAAACGCTCCAGCTGATATGCATACCATGCATGCTCGAGTAGATACTGATGATCAAAAAACACTGCTTTTTCATAAGCTCTTTCTATGAATGAGTTTTATTTCTTTTCGGCCTTCGCTTCAAACAGCTGTTTACTCCGGGTACCGACGAGTGCGTAATCTGCTGCCTGAGTACTTTCGCCGTTTTGCAGTTCAGGTTTGGCGCCATGTTCAAGCAGTGCGGCTATAATACGTGGCTGTTCGGCAGTCAAACGTTTGACTGCATGTACCGATCCTTCGGTTTCATCTATCGGTTTTGCCGCAAGCATAAGGGGTGTTACGCCTTGAGCATCATCTGTGTTTGGGTTGGCATTTCTTCCTAATAAGAGTTGCACTATGTTCAAGTGGCGCTCTTGCGCAGCATGGTATAAAGCAGAAGTAGTCTTACCATGACAGGTAATAACCGCATTAGCATCTGCTCCATCTGACAGGAGCCGGCGTACAGCGTATTCGTCACCAGCAACAATTGCAGCAAGCAGTCGAATACTTTCTTTGGTAGAGTCTTGTTGCATGGCAGAGAGGGATTGGCAGACTAGCACCATAAAAAACGGCCAGAAATGGTGCAGATATGTGGAGATATGTTTCATACAGGCTCCTTTTTTTACCAAAATCTATAGTGACTTCAGCCTATACGAATATCTAATCCGTACGCAATCGATTGTTTTCCACAAGCGCATAAAAAAGTCCACAGAGTTACCTGTAGACTTTGTAGATTTAGCGAATATGGTCCACGAGAGCCAACGCTTTATACGCGACCCATGAAGAACGTGATAAGCCAAATAACCAAGAACACGAAGAATAATATTTTTGCTATGCCGGCACTTTCTGACGCTAGGCCGCCAAAGCCCAACACACCTGCTATAACTGCTACTATCAGAAACACAAGGGTCCAGTCTAATAAAAACATAGAGTATCCTTTTGTTTTAAAACAGGAAGGGAACTTATACCGTCGTAAGGATATAAAAGCCCTATGCTCCAAGTAAAGAAACAGGGTTTTTGTTGTTTTGAAAGGCTTCATAGAGCAGGTTTTGATAGGCAGTTGTTCTTTTTTATACACGTCTACGCCATAAGTCATTAATCCCCGGAACTCATGGCTACAACCCTAAAGCCTCATGCTGTCTTGAACAAGGGGTACCCATTTTACAAAGATTCTATCTGTATTATGCTATAGAGATAGTGTTTATTATATATAAATCCGGCTTAACGCGAGAGATATTTTGTATGAATTCTTCCCTTAAAAGCATGTGCCTTGCCTTAAGCTTGTGCGCATCGACTATCTTGTGTGACAATTCAGGCCAGCCATCAAGCTGGAAATCATTGTTTTCAGGGTTGAACCTTCCATCCGCCTCATCCTGTAGCCTGTTTGTAACAGGGTTGCACAACAGTACTCAATCGCTCTTTGCAAGCGCCCGAGTAAAATATAATGAGCCGCTTTTGGCTAAAGATGGAGAAAATACGCGACTCACCAAGGGAAATGTTTTTCTTGGTGCATCATTGTTTTTTGGAGCGACAGGTTTGATCGGTTGGAATATCTGGCGTTATCGCAAAAAAGCATTACAAAAAGCAACTGATCAGTCGTCGGATCCAAGGGGCCCCGTATCAGCAGATTCTACTTTGCATACTACGCTCAATAACATTGAAAACGTCGAGCATGCAGATCGACGTCAGCCTGAAGACTCGAATCCTGAAAGGGAGCCACTGCTTGACAGCGAATACGAAAAAAATGTAGCTGAATACCGGCGGCAAATAAAGGAATTGACCAGAGTTTATAAACTTACTGAAAAAGGAAAGCGCGAGCTATTCAGTTCTTTGAGGTATGAGTCTAATCCTTTCAGTGGTATATATATGGACAAGTTTGACAATACTCGAACTAGAATATTGTAACTAACCATAAAAAGGCTCTCTCTGTTCGCTTTAAACAAGCAGCAGGGAGAGCCTTTTTATTGTATTGTTTAGGTAATTGTTTTCTGTGTTGAATGCAGATTATCTGCCTGAGACAAGGCCGCCGAAGAGGGCGCCGCCAAGCGCGCCATATCCCGCGCCACGGCCGCCACCGGCTAACCCGCCAAGTGCCGCACCGGTTGCAGCACCACCAAAGATGCCTCGGGCAGTTCGGCCACGATCTCGGTCACGGTAATAATAATCATCGCCATAATCATCGTCATAGTCGTTGTAATAGCGGTCACCATAATCATCTGCATAATCGTAATACACACGAGCAGCATGTGTCATTTCAACGACGCTACAGCCCATGATTATAAGTAATGAAAGTGAGATGAGATAGTTGTACACTCTATTCATGAGAAAGACACTCCTTTGTTATATCCTAATCAGAGAGAATTTTCAGTCTGTATGGCTTCTCCTACAGCGCGTTCTTGCCTAACTTCATTATCTCGAGCTTTCATTGAGGATTCCTGTACCTCTTTTTCAAGATAGTGTGGTAGCTCAGGTTGGCCATTAATGCGATCATTTTCTACATCAAGATGTAGCCGGCTTGTTGCATAGGGTGATTGCAGAGCAGGGTCGTAGATGCGATTTTCAGGAATCTTATCAAGATTGTATTGATAAACATTCCTGTTGTTCTGTCGTGGCATACTGTTATTTCTTGCAAAATACTTAGTTTCTGCCACTACTGCGCCAGTCGTTATGCAGCAGGCCAAGAAAAGAGCCTGTTTAAGGGATTTGTTCATACTGAAACCTTCGTGGTTAGCTTATGTGTGCTGTTGTTATAAAATGTCAACTATGGGTTCAGTTATCTCAACCACATTCGCTTCTTCTCTATAGGGTAGTATGTGTGGAGAGACAATTCCTGTGTTGTAATATGCTGGAGCTTGCATGACGGGTATTTGTTGAGATATCGCTTGCGTGCTATTAGAGCGGCGACTACGCTTATCCTGTTTGCGATCCTGAGCATCGGCTTTTTGGGCACGATGTTTTTTACATCTACTTAAAACCTTTGAACTGACGTGATCAGCTATTTGCTCGCATGAATGTTTGTACCGTATTTGTTTGCCAAATTCTGCGCGATGTTTCTGACATTTCATCAGCACTTTTTTCCTTACCTCATGAGCTTTTTCTTGGCATGAACGTTTTTGGCGCGGTTGACGCACCATCTGTTGTTCATCTGCTTTGGTATTGCTTGTTAGAGCAAGACCAATAAAGATACCAAGGGCAAAAGCGTAAGAATATTGCTTCTTCATAAGATCAACTCCTATTGGTTACCCTTGAAGGGCTAGCTGCTTTTAAAACTACTCTTTCTATGACTGTAGCAATAAAAAGAGCCTAAAATAAAGAGTTTTTTGTATATAAGTGAATGGTTAAGGTTAACTTTGAAGCAAAAGAGCTCTCCTGACAGAAGAGCTCTTGATTGTTGTTATGCGTTTTCAGAAAGCTTGGCGAGCGCGGTTGAAAGCTTGGTTATCTTGCCGGCGCCGAGAAAGAGAATAAGGTTCTCGTGGTCGGTAAAATCGGTCGCCGTATGCTGAATGTGAGGCAAGAGCCTTTCAAAAGGGACATAGGTTATATTAAACGCAGGGTTGCGCATGCGGAGCGCTTTGACCAAGTTTTCGCTCGTTATTTCCGCAATAGGAGCTTCGCTGGCAGCATAAATATCGGTTAAAATCAGTTCGTCGAGGGGATGGGCAAGCAGTGTGTTGACAAAATCGTCCCATAACGCGTGCGTGCGGCTATAACGATGAGGTTGAAAGACCACCATAAGTTTACCTCGGGTACGTCGACGAGCTACCAGCAATGTTTGGCGAATTTCGTTAGGATGATGCCCATAATCATCAAAAATAAGACTCGTTTTATAGGTCCCGCGGTAGCTAAAGCGACGATCAACACCTTTGAAGCTTTCAAGTGCTCGTGAGGTGGTAGCAAAAGAAATACCAAGATCTTGAGCGAGTGCGATTGCTGCAAGCGCATTCAGCACATTATGCATGCCGGGCATAGCTAGGCGAACGTTGCCCAGTGATCGTTGTTCTTGCTCAGACCATACGGTAAAGAGTGTGTGATCAGGTCGCAAATCGATAGCCTGTGCTTGTATGTCAGCACTCTTGTTCTCTATGCCATAGCTGATTATTTTCAAGTGTGGCATTGGTAGTAATGAGCGCACATGTTCATCATCGACACACAAAATTGCTCTGCCATAAAAAGGTATATTATTCAAAAACTGACGAAAGGTGCTTTTGATATCGTCAATATCAGTATAGGTTTCAAGATGCTCAAGGTCGATATTGGTGACGATAGCAATTGTTGCCTGTAGATGCAAAAAGGAGCGGTCGCTTTCGTCAGCCTCGGCAACCAAGAAATCACCTTTTCCCAAGCGAGCATTCGAGGATATGGCGTGCAGATGACCGCCAATCACGACAGTAGGATCCATATTTGCTTCGAGCAAGCAATGTGAAATGAGTGAAGTGGTCGTCGTTTTTCCATGCGAACCTGCAATTGCTATGCTATATTTCGTTCGCATCAATTCAGCAAGCATGAGCGCTCGGCCAATGGTTGGTATGCCACGTTTTTGAGCAGCAATAATTTCAGGATCTTGCGCTTTGATTGCCGATGAGTAGACGAGAATATCAATTTTGGAGTTTTGGCAGTGTGGCGTGTTGTTCCCTTGAAAAATAGAACAGCCCAATGCTTGCAGGTCGTGAATACTTTTCTGTTCTAAATCCAAATCGCATCCAGAAATGCTGTAGTCTTGGTTGCGTAAAATAGTTGCAATGCCGCTCATACCAATGCCGCCGATGCCAACAAAATGTATGTGCGCCTTTTTCTTGTACATGTCCTGTTTTTCGTTAAAATGTAGACGGTAAGTTTACGGTAAAAGATTACGATAACGGAAAAAATAACGAGCTGCAATAAGTGCCGTCCATTTTTTTACAAAAGTTCTCGTAAGGCGACAAGCTGTTTTTTGAGCTCATCCAGCTGCAGCTTAAGATCTGAAGTTGCAGACGATTCCAAAGTAGTTCTGTGAGAGTCTCTTTGCCAAGTAGGCCTGTCTGATAGAGCTTTTGTTGCGACCGATATTTCGGGTAAGCGTAAGCTGGCTGCAGAAAGAGAGGCTTCCTGTAGATGTTTGCGTGCTCCGGCAATCGTAAAGCCTTGCTCGTAGAGCAATGATTTGATAATGCAAAAACTATGTATATCATCTTCATTATAAAAACGTTGTCCACCGTCCGATCGGGTTGCTCGCAAGGCGAACTCTTTTTCCCAAAAGCGGATAACAAACTTTTTGACATTAAGATGCTTTGCAAGCTCTCCAATGCGAAATTGACGTTTTTGCATTCTCATACGAAAGCCCTTTCTTTAAATATGCATCAAGCCTATTACCTGTCGACACTTTTATCACCTTAGTCATTACGTTCGTTCTGGTGCAATGGTTGTTTATTTGATACGCTAGAAATCGATTTGATCTCTTTGTATCAAAGATCTCTCTTTCAGAAAGAGCTCTATTGTATTAAGCGTCCCAAGGTTGTTTTGTGTAACAGGTGAAGAGAATTTGTATGAAAATAAAAGATCTTATAGTAGTGGTAGCGTTGGCGATCTGCACCTCATGGGCTCTAGAATACATCATGGGTTCCAAAAAAAATGTAGCGACGGAGCCTGATCGGCCGGGGCAATCATTCATTGCGCAATCACCGCTTATGAAAGCGGTCAATTTTGTTGATACAAAACGTATAGCTTCTGCTATTGCAACACATGTTGAAACAGACAATGCCTTATATGATTTTTCAACCGATGGCGCAGCATTAGAGCGTTTGCGCTTTAAGCGCCAGCTTGGTGATGAGATGGGCACGATAGCGACTATATTTCCGAGCATGCGTGACAACCGTGCAAATACCTGTTTTTTGGTGGCGCTTGCTGACAAGACTCCTTTTTTCTATACGTTGGTTAAGCGCACTGATAAGACAGAGACCGTAGATCTTATCTATGAAGCAGAGACGGACGAAGCATTCATTCGCAAGCATTTTACGATCTATAAAAAAAGTTATCAGATTGACCTTGCATTAACCGTACAGTCAAAACAGGCGAGAGCTCTTCAGCCGCGACTGTTCTTTCCTGCACCGGTGATGCCAGATATGCTGGATCGTGACATCAGGACGATTGTAGTGAGTGATGAAACTGGCTCCTTGACCAAGGTTCCGCGGGCAAAGCTCGTCGATAATAAGTGCTGGTTTGCTCCGGCCTTCTTTGGTGCCGATAATCGTTATTTTGTGCAAGCAATGGTCAAGGACGTTGATGGTTTTGTAACGCATGCCTATAGCAAAGTGACGGGTGATGTCGATTTGCAAGCAGTTCTTGAAGGACCTTCTGTAGAACAAACAAGCACATGGCATCTCACTTTTTACTTCGGGCCTAAAGAGTTAGCGGCTATGGCGTCTGTTGATAATCGTCTTGAGCAAACATTCGATTATTCTTGGATGTTGGCGCCACTTGCAAAGCTGTTTTTGGCCATGTTGGTCTTTTTCAAAGGCTACTTAGGTAATTATGGTTTTGCTATTATTATCTTAACCCTTGTTGTGCGCCTTGTTCTCCTGCCATTTGCGTTAAAAAGCACACACAGTATGCAGGAAGGACAGAAAAAGAGCGCAGAAATGCAGCGAAAGCTTAACTATATTCAGCAACGTTATAAAGATAACCCTGAGCAGCTTGCCAGAGAGCGTGAAGAGCTTATTAGAAAAAATGGCCTCCCTGGTATTGGTGGCTGTATTCCAGCGCTACTCCAGTTACCTGTCTTTCTCGCGCTCAGCTCTATGATTTCAAATTCAATACAGCTGTATAAGGCACCCTTTATCGGCTGGATTGACGATTTATCCGCAAAAGATCCTTACTATGTGATTCCCGTCTTGCTTGGGCTTTCGTTCTTAACGCAGCTCTTTGCGGCAAAAGATACGAATCAGCGCATTATGTTTGTTTCTCTTGGTCTTATGCTGGCAGTCTTTTCGGCTAACTGGGCTTCGGGAGTATGTTTGTATATTCTCATGAGCACGCTTTTGGCGTTTATGCAGACTAGCCTTCAAAAGAAATTAGGGTGGGCGTAACGATGCATCCAGATTTGCCATCGCTGAACGCGTTTTTAAAATTGTTGCAGCAAGTGCCCTATTTGGCCTCGAAAAATCTTTACCGAGTGACTGCTCATTTTTTAAACATGGAACCTCAGCGTGCCGAGAAATTTTGCCAAGCGTTGCTTGAAGCTAAGCAGCGCATTACCAAGTGTGCGATCTGCTTTTCATGGCAAGAGGTTAATTATCCCTGTAGTTGGTGTTCAGCTTCTGCCCGTGATCAAACAGTAATCTGCGTTGTTGAGTCGTGGCAAGAATTGATCGCTATTGAAAAGACGGGTGGTTATACGGGCGTCTACCATGTGCTAGGCGGCGCGATCTGCCCACTTGAGGGTATAGGGCCTGAGCAATTGACCATAGAGCCGTTGATTGAGCGCCTCAACAATGAGACCACTGAGCTTATTCTTGCGACCAATCAGACGCCAGAAGGGCAAGCAACCGCCGCCTATATTGTGAGTAAAATACCAAACAAGCAGCTGCTCGTTTCTTGTCTTGCTCGCGGCGTGCCTGTAGGTTCATCACTCGAATATATAGATAGACTTACCGTGTATAAAGCATTATCCGAGCGTCGACCATTTTAACTGATCAAGGAGTATCGCTATGCATGAACAACAAGATTTTTCTGTGTATACGCTCCGTCGTCAAGAGCTTGTAAGCAGGATAAAAGCTGATAATAAAGTGCACGCAGGCAGCGTTGTGTTGATCTGTGCTGGCTTTGAGCATGATCGCGTACATTTTTTACAAGAAAGTAGCTTCTTTTATTTTACCGGACTCGAGGAGCCAGCTGCCGTTGCGCTCTTAGATTTTGAGGGAGCATCTACGCTATATCTTCCACAGTGTGGAGTTGATCGTGCGATCTGGATTGCGCCAATGGCCGTTGCGCTTGAGCAGAACAATAGCAGTATCCTAGGTTTTGATACCATCACCTGCTTAGGGCAGAAGGTGTCCGGCTATCAGATGCACCTCTTTTTTACCGCTGCTGAATATGAGTATCTGCGTGCTCGTCTGGCATCAGTTGTAGCAAGTGGCGGCTCTGTGTTCACCTGCATACCAAAAAACACATCAGATTCTTTTGCGGGGCAACGTTTTGTTGTTGAGCGCCTGCAAAGCATGATCGCTGGCATGACCGAAGTCTTAGTTGATATTTCGCCTATTGTGGCGAGCATGCGTCGTGTAAAAACAGCCGAAGAAGTTGAATATATCTCTCGAGCAATTGAAGTGACTGCTGTAGCACAAGAAGCAGCAGGAAAAGCAATAGCTGATGGAGTTAATGAGTCAGAAGTTCAAGCAAGCCTTGAGTATATGATCACCGGTTCTGGTGCGCGCATGGCCTTCCCTTCCATTGTGGCCAGCGGAGTCAATGGTACTATTTTGCATTATCATAGCAACGACCGCACTATGTTGTCTGGTGACTTGGTTGTTGTTGATATTGGTGCGCAGGTACAGGGTTATTGTGCTGACATTACGCGTACTTATCCGGTATCTGGTTCTTTTACCAAACGGCAAAAGGAGTTGTATCAGCTCGTGCTTGATGTGCAATCATACATCGCCGATCTTGCAAAGCCAGGGATGTGGCTTTCTAACAAAGAGCATCCTGAGCAATCCTTAAATCATTTGGCTAAAAAATATCTCGCTGATCATGGCGGGTATGATCAATACATGCCACATGGCATAGGCCATTTTTTGGGGCTTGATGTGCATGATGTTGGTGATAGCCTCGTTCCATTACAAGAGGGTGATGTTATAACGATTGAGCCGGGAATTTATATTCGCCAAGAAGGCATTGGCATTCGCATTGAGGATAACTATTGGATTGTTGCCGGCGGAGCCGTATGCTTAAGTGATGAGATTCCTAAGCAGATGCGCGAGGTTGAAGCGCTGGTGAAAGAGCGCTTTTCTGCCTAGTGCTGGTAATCTTAACACACACAAAATATTATTTCCTGTAAGAGTGACGTTATCTTAAAAATTGTACGTCCACAAGAAACTCCGGGTCATCCCCATGAAAATGGGGATCCTTCTTGCACTATGCAGCGATAGGGGCCATCGATACAAGGGCTGGGTTATAGCCAGTACACAATGCAGCGAAATAGTGACTCTTGTAGAGCGTGCCGATACCGACTAGAGAAAAGGCGAGTCCAGCCTTTAACTTGCCTAACACTCGTTTGCGAAACGCTTGTAACTTTATTGGATCAGTCTCGGTGATGTTCAAGTAGTCGTTCAATGATTGCCAGTACATATTTACCGAAGCGATGAGCAGCGTTGTGCCTACGGCATACACAGGGACTACGCGCATTTCGTTGAGAATATGTTTCACGGGAAAGAGCTTTGCCAGTTCATCAATGACCTCTTTAGCCTGTTTCATACTCTCTGTGGTATCAGTTTTGACGGTGGCTTCCCACCAGGCTGACAGAGGGCATGCAGTGCTTAATGCTAGTAAAGCTGTAAGTACAAGGTTAGTTTTTTTTGAATGTTGTTTCATGATCTCGATCCTTACTTAAGGTTTGGCAAGGGCTTTTAATTCCATTCGCTAAATTGCCTAGCATGCTCCCTTGGATGGGTGTTTTGTAAGCCTGTTGCTTGGGTTAACGTAGCGGGAGTAGCCGTTGCAGTTGTTGTAACCGTGCATGTAGAAGTGCTAGAGGGTTTCGATGGAAATGGGATTTGCTTTGGTTGTATAGTCGGCATAGTAAACGAAGAGTTTTGAGTCTTTCTTGCTTTGCTTCTAGTGTTTACATCTCTAAAAAGGCGATAGGCTGAAAAAAAGCCTGCTGCTCCAATGCCCAAACAGAATATCGATCTGGCAGGGGAATTAGTATTGTCCATCGACTTTACGGCGCCCACTACGCCGACCGTTGCTGCAGCGCCAACTAACATTGTTTTGTTGATGTTGAATGTTGCGTTGTTAATTGAGTTGTTGAATGCATTTTCACTATGATTTACGACATCCTTAGCTGCCTCTTTTGTTTCATTGATGCCTTGACCAATGACATCCTTAGCGGCGATGCTTGTGTGATCTATTAAGCGGTGCCCAACTTTCTCAGTCTCTTGGGCGGCGGCTCCTGTTGCTGCTGCAACGTGGCGTATGCCTTCGTGAAATTCTTTCGAGCCTCTTTCCATAGCTTGAAAGCCGGTAAGCCTAAAAGTTTGCATAAATCGATTCATCATTTGAGGGTAAAGAAGCAATCCCCATGCTCCGGCTCTATTTATGAGTGCAGCGCCGCTTACCGTTGCTTGAGAAACTACACGATTTCCGGCTTTTTCCAGTTTGTTTGTAGCATAATCTACAATTCCAACAGTAGTGCCTGCAGAGATGGATGTGACTTCGCTGCTAACCAGAGAGCTCGCGGCGGTTACGCTCGTCTTTACATCCCTAAATAATCTGTCTGCGCTGCTTGCTGTGTTAAAATAAACGATTAGAGGAGCGAGCAAAACATACAAGTAATAAGTCTTTTTATCTGTTTTCACGAGTTCTTACTCTGTTAAATGTGGAAAAACGTTTCATATGATAATTATACCCGTAAGCATATTTTTTACAAATTGCCTAACTGTAAGCTTTGGCGCAAGATAGAGGTAAGGCGTTCTTGTAAGGCTTACTGGCTGTTTTTGTGTCAGTTTCAACTTAATTGGCGGGCTATTTTGGTGTTGCTATAGCCGGTTTTTTGTCTAGGCATGCGTCTGATGGTGTGCTTTTGGCTGCATCGACTGGGGTATCTTCTTGTTGTAAAATGCGTGCAACCAGCCAGCAGGTAGCGCCTGCTAATGCTAAGCCGACCAAGGCGGGTGCGTACACATCGAAGTCGCTGATAGATTTGTCTCCCTTGATGAGTTTAGAGGGGCCGATTAAGCAAAATGCGAGACTTGCGCTTCCTCCGGGAATGGCAACAACGCAGGCCGGTAGAGCTTTTTTAGCAAATTCCCTCGTTTCTGGGTTGACGGATACCGCTATTTTAAAATCGAGGTTGTACCTTGCTGGCACCAGCGTCCCTGCTGCGTAGGTCGGAGCTGTGAGTGTGCTGGTGAGGGTGAATACGGTTAATGAGAGGGCGTTTTTTTTTGATAAGAGCATAGTGATAGAGCCTCTTGGTAAAAATAATGATCTGCGGTTCAACTTCTTTATGTCTGGTGTGACCATGTTGTGGCGGTTAATGCGTATAAGGCAGCAATGCAGGCTGCGGCGGTTGTTATTGACCAAAAAAATTCACGTGGTGGTAGGTATGATTTTTTGCGTGTATCTGAAGTCGTGACTGTAGAGGCTGTATAGTTATGTGCAAGGATATACGCACTTGCTGCCAATGCTGCTGCGGCGCCGGTACTGCAGGCAAAGCCAGCTCCTGCTCGAAACAGGCTTGGCAGGCCATCGAGCCAGCCAGCTTCTTGAGGCGCGAGCAGATCGCTTGCGTGTGCAGAATCTATTGGTAGTAGTGACAGGAGAGCAACCAAGAATAACGATTGTTTTGAAAGCATGAGTGCCGTTGTTCCCCGTCAAAAAAGTTTTATGCTGATTTATTTAGAGTAGCGTTGAGTTAGAGTTTAATATGTTCGAGATATTCAGCAATCTTTGCAACAATCGTGTCGCTGCGCAATACAGCTGTCAGATTGGCAGCCAATAAGCATAGGCCACATACGAGGATGATCAAGCCTTTTATGCGCGGCCATCTGTACTCTTTGTGTCCACGGATAAAGAGTATCAGCCCTTGGCTTATCATGAAACAGGCGCATGATGCACCTACAAAAGCGATAGCAGCAATCACTGACGCTTTATCAAATTTTACCTCTAAGGTGTAATTTTTTCCAAACATAATGAACCCTGCGCTTTTTTATACTATTAGATCGATGACTCTCTTAATAGACTTTAAAGCTTATGCGCGTATTGTCAAAAGGTCCGATAGGCACGCATAAACAGGGGTATTCCGCTCAGCGTGAAAAGGCTTGCAACGGCTAGAATGGCAATCGGAGTTGCATAGATAACCCATGCACAGAATGAAAGCGCTACAGAGCCATAGGCGAGCGTAGAGAAGCTCGTCGGGATATGCTTTTGCGCAAGAAGTTTAAAAAATGCTAGGCAACAGGCGGTATACACGAATAAAAAGGTGGTTGAAGAGATATTCACAATAGAATCTATTTGAGCAGCCAAGGTATTGTTAGCGGTCATGATGAGCAAAGGAATAATGCCTACACAGCTTATAGCCAAACTTATGTAAGGAGCTCCATATTTGTTAGTGCGGCCAAAGAATGCTGGCAAGAAGCCGTCTTGCGCGAGTCCCAACGCAATCTGGCCGCTCGTTAACATCCAGGCATTAAGGGTGCCTATGCAGATAATCGATGCGATCAATGATAAAATGAGGTGCCAATTGCCTCCGATAAGCGAACGTAAAGCATCGGCATACGGAGCTTGTGAGCGCATAAGTTCTGCGCTTGGCATAACACCCATAATGCCAACACTGTTGAGGATGTATAGCGCTGCTACGCAGAGAGTGCCGAAGACAACAGCGCGAGGAATCGTTGTTGAAGGGTTTTCGACCGATGCGGCCGGCGTTGTTCCCGATTCAAGCCCAATGAAGCCATAAAAGGCTATGAGTGCTGCTTGGCTTAATAGCTGTCCTGTAGTCAGTGAGGCGTGTGTGTCATCCAGCGTGAAATTCTCAAGTTTAAAGTAGAAAAGTCCCAACAGGGGCACAAAGACGAGAGGAATAATTTTAAGCATCGTAAGGGCGAATTCTGCATGCCCTGCAGTCGAAACGCCACGAAAATTAAGAGCGGTTACTGCCACTAACAAGAGAATGCCCAGTATTAAATTCGTTGTCGTATGATTGCCAAAAAAGGGCGTTAAATAGCTTACTGCAGCGACAATCACTGTGGTGGTGCTTACCCACGAAATAACCCAATAGGTCCAGCCGGTGAAAAAGGCTGCAGCAGGTCCAAATGCTTGATGAACGTATACATGAGGGCCTCCAGTCTTGGGCATCCAGGCACATAATTGCGCAAAAACCAACGACAGTGAAATGGCGCCAAGGCCTGCCACTGCCCATCCGGCTAAGCTAAAAATCCCAAAGGGAGCCAAAGAGACTAGAGAAACAAAGATGCCGGTGCCGATTTGACTGCCGGTAACCAAGGCAAAAACAGACCAAAAACCGAGCTTATGTTGGATTTGCATAGATTCTAATGTCCAATCGAATGAAGAGCGTAGATAACCTTGAGACAGTGTAGGCAAGATTCGGGCAATGTGCAATTATAGCTCGCAAGATTCTGGTTTTGAGCCTATTTATATTGACCAAGCAGTGATTTTAGCCTACCATAACGATTAAAGCTTCGTTCGCTTTCCTCACTATTTTGAGCAAGTATTAAAACTATACGGGACCCTTTGTGGGCAACAAGAAAAGGTTTTTTAAATGGACATGAATAAAGCGTTTTTCATGAAAAAAGAAGAACGAAATCCTCAATGGAAGCTGATTGATGCAAAAGGCAAAGTTCTTGGAAGACTAGCAACACAGCTTGCCGATATGCTCCGCGGTAAAGATAAACCTGAATTTACGCATCACACCGATGGTGGTGATTATGTTGTCATCATCAATGCGGAACAGGTTGTTTTGACCGGTAAAAAGTGGGACGATAAGATTTACGACAAATATACCGGTTGGATGGGTGGTTATAAGACCAGAACAGCTCGCCAATTGCGCCCAGAAGAGCTTATCAATCTAGCAGTGCTTCGTATGTTGCCAAAGAACAAGTTAAGCGCTCAGATTATCAAAAAGCTTAAAGTGTATGCTGGTAGCGAACACCCGCACAAAGCGCAATTTGCCAGCGCAGCAGACAAAGCTCAGGCAGCTGAGTAATTGTTGCTCAAAAAATCAGAAAAAGGGACGGCTTAATAACCGTCCCTTTTTTCATGCTAACAGAAAGCGATGAGTGTTAAAGACCAAGAGTTGCTTTAATCGACTCAACATAAGGGCTTACAATGCGTAAAATGTCTTTGATGCTTAAATAGGCCGTTAGGATCATAAACGCGATCCAGGTGCCAATGTGAATATACCAGCGTATATTAAACGGTATGGGGCGACGAATAAGGGCCTCTAGGGTGTAAAAAAGCATCTGGCCGCCATCTAAGATTGGTAATGGTATCAAGTTCAGTATGGCAAGTGTGACACTAATAAAAGCAAGAAACAGCAGTAATATTTTTGCTCCTTTGCTCGCGCCGGTCATCGTTTCGGAAATGATCATAATAGGACCGCCTACCTGAGAAATGTCCTTCTTTCCTATAATGTTTTTATACGCGTAAAAGGTATTTTTGATCATGCTGTTCGTCATGGCAGCCCCTTGCTGAAGGGCTGTGAAAAATGACAGGGGTGCTATAGGCGACATATCGAACATAATGCCTAGGGTTCCTGCAGGTTTTCCATGCAGCTCTTGCTCGTTTGTAGTAGCCTGAACGGTCTGTTGGGTGCCATCGGCACGTTGCAGGGTTAACGAGAAGGCCGTTTTCGGGTTTGCTCTTATCTGTTGTATAAATTCTTGTGCGTGCGTAACCGGTTGTTCGTTCACTTGCAGAAGTATGTCTCCTGGGACAATGCCAGCTTGTGATGCGGGTGAGTCAGGCGTAACCAGCGCGATTGTTGTGGTGGCGTTGACGGGATACATAATCGGTGATTTTGGCATGCCGGCCATGAAAAGGATGCTTAAGGCTACATAGGCAAATATGATATTAAAGCTGATGCCTCCGATCATGACGAGCATTTTCTGGTACCAAGGCTTACGAGCGAAGGATCGTTCGGTCAAGGGGCCTTGTTCTTCGGCAGCTCCACCAATTTCAACATAGCCTCCTAATGGAATGGCAGAAATAGAAAACTCGGTCTCGCCTACCTTTTTGCTAATCAAGCGAGGGCCAAAGCCTATTGAAAAGGAAGGAACTTCGATATTAAAAAGTTTACAAAAGATAAAGTGGCCAAATTCATGAAACCCGATAACAAAACCTATGCCAAAAATACCACAGGCTGCAAAAAATAGCTTTTGTATAACAAGAATAAGTGCGCATATAAAAGGGGGCATAAAAACTCCTTAAGTCTATGAGAAAGGCATCTCTATCGAGGTATCTGACAATTGAGTATCAGTAAGGTAGCATCATTGGAGCCCTACGTCTATGCCTTTAATAATCGATAGAACTTGTCAATACGCCGAAAATCGTGTATTTGTAAGAGTACCCATTGCTTGTTTAAGAAAAGAAAAAGTGCTTTCCAGCTACCACTTGGCCGGTCTTTCTCTTGTAAAAAATCGTAAAAAGGGTAAAATACTCGACAGTCATGTCTCATGATGTTTTATATATTTAGTAGAAGAAGATCGCTGTTTTACATTAATTTCCACCACATATAACGTGGTGCGTTCAGGGATATCCGATTATGCCTACAATCAATCAGCTGTGTCGATTGGGACGAAAAAAGAGCAAGGCTAAGTCAAAAAGTCCTGCACTTAAGGGAGCTCCTCAGGCACGTGGCGTTTGTACTCGTGTCTTCACGACTACTCCAAAAAAGCCTAACTCGGCACTTCGTAAGGTGGCTCGTGTTAAGTTGTCGACAGGGTTTGAGGTTACAGCCTACATTCCAGGAGAAGGTCACAACTTGCAAGAACACTCTGTAGTGTTACTTCAAGGCGGCAAGGTAAAAGACTTACCCGGTGTTAAATATCATATCGTTCGTGGAGCGCTTGATTCAGCCGGTGTTAAAAATCGTAAACAGGCACGTTCACGTTACGGCGCTAAACGTCCAAAATAAGGAAATAAATTATGCCAAGACGTAAACGAGAGATTGCCAAAAGATGTATAGGTGCTGATCCGGTATATCGGTCAGAGGTTGTACAGAAGTTTATCAACGTAATTATGAACTGCGGCAAAAAGAACGCAGCCCGCACCATTGTGTACGACGCCCTAGGGATGTTGCTCAAGAAGAACAATGGAGATAAGGACAAAGCGCTTGAGATGTTCAATCGGGCTTTTGCGCAGGTTGTTCCAGCTGTTGAAGTGCGTCCAAGGCGCGTTGGTGGCAGTGTGTATCAAATTCCACGAGAAGTTGCACCAAACAGAGCTAATGCTCTTGCGATGCGTTGGTTGATCGCTGCGGCGAGTCAGCGCCCAGGAAAAACGATGGGTGCTCGACTTGGTAATGAGCTTCTTGAGGCGCAAGAGGGCCGTGGAGCAGCCGTTAAAAAGAAATCTGATGTGCATCGTATGGCAGAGTCTAATCGCGCGTTCTCCCATTACGCTTGGTAGGAAGTAGAAAGCAATGAGTAGCAATAGACTTGATAAGTATAGAAATATAGGTATTGCAGCGCATATAGATGCGGGAAAAACGACAGTTTCTGAACGTATTCTGTTTTATACAGGGATTTCTCATAAAATTGGTGAAGTGCATGAGGGTGCTGCTACCATGGACTGGATGGAGCAGGAGCGTGAGCGTGGTATCACGATCACTTCTGCTGCAACGACCTGTTCGTGGCGTGATCATCAAATCAACCTTATTGATACCCCGGGTCACGTAGATTTTACGATCGAAGTTGGCCGTTCTTTGCGCGTTCTTGATGGCGCGATCGCTGTTTTTAGTGCTGTTGACGGTGTTCAGCCGCAATCTGAAACGGTGTGGAAGCAGATGAACCGTTATAAGGTTCCTCGTATTATTTTTGCCAATAAAATGGATCGTATCGGTGCCGATTTTTTCATGGTCATCAATGATGTCAATGAAAAGCTTGGTGCCCGCGCGGTTCCTATGCAATTGCCAGTTGGTGAGTCAGAAGATTTCAGCGCGATTATCGATCTGTTGACTATGAAAATGGCCACCTTTGAAGGTGAGGCCGGCACCAAGGTTGCATGGCATGATATTCCAGCAGAATACCAAGAGAAAGCAGAAAGCATGCGTCTCAATGTTGTTGAGGCGGCTGCTAACTTTGACGATGATCTTGCCGAAAAGTTCTTAAACGAGCAAGAAGTCTCAGTTGCAGAGGTTAAGGCTGCATTGCGTAAAGGTGTTCTTAAGCGAGAAGTGGTACCTGCTTTTTGCGGCACCGCTTTCAAAAATAAAGGCGTACAGCTTTTGCTAGACGCCGTTATTGATTATTTGCCATCACCGTTAGATGTGCCACCAGTTGTTGGAACGCGTATCAGCGATGGTGCTCTTCTTGAGCGTAAAGCAGACGAGTCGCAGCCTTTCTGTGCGCTTGTATTTAAAATTATGACCGATCCTTTTGTGGGCGTTTTGAACTTCATTCGTATATATTCAGGCGAACTTAGATCTGGTTCATATGTTTTAAATGCGCGAACTGGCGCTAAAGAGCGTATCAGTCGTCTTATTAAAATGCATGCAAATAAGCGAGAAGAGATTGAGGTTGCTCGTGCAGGAGATATAGCAGCAGTGGTGGGCGGTAAAGATGCCATCACTGGTGATACTCTGTGCGCGGAAAGCGAGCCTATTTTGCTTGAATCTATCGATGTGCCAACGCCGGTTATTTCTTCATCTGTTGAGCCAGTTAATACTGCTGACTATGAAAAAATGGGCTTGGCTTTGAGAAAGATGATGCAAGAGGATCCTTCCTTCCGTTTTGCCTACGACGAAGAAACAGGCCAGACCGTTATTGAGGGCATGGGTGAGTTGCACCTTGAAATCGTTGTTGATCGCTTAAAGCGTGAACACAAGGTTGATATTCGTCAAGGTAAGCTGCAAGTTGCTTATAAAGAAACGATTCAAAAGGCTGTTGATGTTGAAGGTAAATACATCAAGCAATCTGGTGGACGTGGGCAGTATGGTCACGTTTGGCTTAAGCTTGAACCTCTTGAGCGCGGTAAGGGTTTCGAGTTTGAGAATAAGGTTGTTGGTGGTGCCATACCAAAAGAGTTTATTGCTCCTGTCCAAAAGGGCATAGAAGAGGCAAAGGCGTCTGGCATTATAGCTGGATTCCCTGTTGTTGATTTTAAAGCAATACTATATGATGGATCATATCACGATGTCGATTCTTCTGAATTAGCATTTAAGGTTGCTGGTTCCATGGCCTTTAAGACAGGCATGGCACAGGCGTCGCCGACACTGCTTGAACCTGTAATGAAGGTTGAAGTTGATACCCCAGAAGAATATATGGGTGATGTGATGGGAGACTTGAGTTCTCGCCGTGGCAGAATCCTTGGCATGGAAGCAAAAGGTGGCAAGCAGATCATAAATGCTGAGGTTCCGCTTGGCGAAATGTTTGGTTATGCGACCGATTTGCGATCAAAAACCAAGGGTCGCGCAAGTTATTCAATGGAATTTGATTGTTATCGCGAAGCACCGAAAAACGTGCAGGTAGCGATAGCAGAGAAGAAATAATTGGCTCTATTTAAAACTGTTAGGAGAAGCTGACGATGGCTAGAGATGTTTTCGAGCGGAAAAAGCCGCACGTTAACGTAGGAACCATTGGTCACGTTGACCATGGTAAGACAACATTAACTGCAGCAATTACAACCGTTCTTGCAAAAAAAGGGTTGGCAAAAGCTAAAGGTTTTGGCGAAATTGATAACGCGCCAGAAGAAAAAGCACGTGGTATTACCATTGCTACCTCGCATGTTGAGTATGAATCGGATCAACGTCACTATGCACATATCGACTGTCCTGGTCACGCCGATTATGTAAAAAACATGATCACCGGCGCGGCTCAAATGGATGGCGCTATTCTAGTAGTTTCGGCGGCTGATGGTGCGATGCCACAAACTCGTGAGCATATCGTTCTTGCTAAGAACGTTAACGTACCAGCTCTTGTTGTATTCTTGAACAAGTGCGACATGGTCGATGATCCAGAGATGATCGACATGGTAGAAGAAGAAATTCGTGACTTGTTAACTAAGTACGACTTCCCTGGAGCAACTATTCCAGTGATTCGTGGTTCAGCTACCAAGGCATTGGCTGGCGATCAAGATGAGCTTGGCGCTCCAGCAATTGAAAAACTCGTTGCTGCTCTTGATGCACATATTCCGCTTCCAAAGCGTGAAGTAGATAAGCCATTCTTGATGCCCGTTGAAGGTGTATTCTCGATTTCAGGTCGTGGTACCGTTGCAACAGGAAGAATCGAAACTGGTATTATCAAGGTTGGCCAAGAAGTCGAGATCGTTGGTTTTGGTGCTAATATCAAAACAACCGTTACTGGTGTTGAAATGTTCAGAAAGATTCTGGATGAAGGTCAAGCTGGTGATAACGTTGGTTTGCTTATTCGTGGAACCAAAAAGGAAGAAATTGAACGCGGTATGGTTATGGCCAAACCGGGCACAATTAAGCCTCACAAGAAATTCAAATGCAAAGCTTATATTTTAAGCAAAGATGAAGGTGGTCGTCATAGCCCATTCTTCACTGGATATCGTCCTCAATTCTATTTCAGAACAACCGATGTTACTGGTATTGTAACGCTCGAAGCTGGTCGTGAAATGGTAATGCCTGGTGACAACGTAACATTAGTTGTTGAGCTAATTGCGCCTGTTGCTATGAGTACGGATTTGCGTTTTGCAATTCGTGAAGGCGGAAGAACTGTCGGATCTGGTATCGTGACTGAGATCATAGAATAACTGGGTCATTGATGAAAAAACAGCGTATTAGGCTCACCTTAAAATCATACGACCATCGTTTGTTAGATAAGGCTGTTAAGCTGATAGTTTCGACAGTAAAGAGAACAGGATCACAGTTAATGGGGCCTGTTCCTCTCCCTAACAAGCGACGTTGTTTCACCGTGTTGCGCTCGCCACACGTTGATAAGAAATCGCGTGAGCAGTTTGAGTTAACAACTCATAGACGTATTTTGGATATTGTTGCGCCGTCAGACCAGACCATGGATGCGCTTATGAAGCTCAACATTTCATCTGGTGTTGACGTTGAGATTAAATAGACGCTGAAAGGTCATCCACATGGTTACAGGTCTTTGGGGTAAGAAAATTGGCATGACTCAGCTCTTTGCCCAAGGCAAAGTTGTGCCAGCAACCGTTATTGATGTTGCAAACTGGGTAGTAACCCAGATCAAAACAAAAGATCGAGACGGTTATGAAGCTGTGCAGATTGGGCATGTTAGAGAAGCTTACTCTGACAAGACTTTTTCGGTCGATTGGCTTAAGAAACCAACCGAATATTTCAGCGCTATGCGCGAAGTAGGGCTGAAGAACGGCATAGAAAATGTGGCTGTAGGCGCACC
This sequence comes from Candidatus Babelota bacterium, assembly GCA_018266085.1. Taxonomy (GTDB): domain Bacteria; phylum Babelota; class Babeliae; order Babelales; family Vermiphilaceae; genus JAFEAZ01. The sequence continues at coordinate 30,158 of JAFEAZ010000021.1, read as the reverse complement.
GCTTACCTGTGACATTTTTGTAGCAACAGGAGACAATGTTGATGTTTCCGGCGTTACAAAAGGTTGTGGTTTTGCTGGTGTTGTCAGAAGACATGGCTTTGCTGGTGCACGAGCATCACATGGTTCCACTATGGGCAAAGCGCCTGGTGCTTTGAGCTTTATGAGAGCAAAAGGTAAAGTCATCAAGGGTAAAAGATTGCCTGGTCACATGGGAGCTGTTCAACGTACGGCGAAAAATCTTGAAGTTGTACGTATTGAGCAAGCAGAGAACCTTCTTGTTGTAAGAGGATCAGTTCCCGGCAAAGCAGGCTCACTTGTTTTTGTTCGTAAAGCATAGGTAAAGCCATATGAGCAATAAAATAAAGTCACAAAAAAGTATGACAAATGATGCGCTTCGTGTTCTTTCTTTTGATGAGATTGGGTTAAGCGAAGCGCCTGAAAATCGTGTTGTATCAACAGGTTTTGCGTTGTGGGTGAGAGCTCTTATGCAAAACTGGCGCCAAGGGACTGTTGCTTGTAAAGATCGTGGGGAAATGACTTCACGATCAAACAAAAAGCCTTGGAAGCAAAAAGGTACAGGAAGAGCTCGAGCTGGATCAGCACGTTCTCCTTTGTGGAGAGGTGGTGGTGTTATATTCGGGCCTCAAGCACGCGTAAGAAAGCTTGGTTTGCCACAGAACACAAAGAAAACAGTATTGGGCGCATTGGTTACAGAACGCTTGTCAGCAGGTGTTATTGGAGCTCTTAACTGGGAATCAAATCAAGAGCGACCTAAAACTGCAGCAGCATACGCAGCGTTGAAGCAATCTGGCCTTGTCGATAAAAAAGTTGTTTTGTTTGTAGCACCTGATGACGTGGCAACATATGCATCATTTGCTAACATACCAAGCGTTCGTATGTTGTTTTTTGATCAACCTAATGCATTTGATTTAGCGCATAGCGATTATTGGCTTGTGCTTTCAAAAGATGTTGATCGTTTTAAAGAAGTGGCGTCACAATGGATTTAACAATCTACGATGTTATATTGGGACCGGTTATGACTGAAAAGGCTTACAAAGTCAGTCGTGATCTCAAGCAATTAATGTTGCGTGTTCATCCTCATGCTAATAAGCCGATGATTAAACAAGCTCTTACAAGATTGTTTAATGTTGAAGTAAGTGAAGTACGAGTTTCAGTACGCAAAGGCAAAGTTCGCAGAGTTGGCAGAAAGATCGTCGTTGGTTCAAAAACAAAGAAAGCTATAGTTACCCTTGCGCCGGGTTATTCTCTTGATTTCTTTGAGCAGACAAGCACCAGTGTTGCCCAATCACACAGTGCGGTCAACGCAGATAAGAAAGATTAGGGATATTTTATGGCAATACATGGTCGAAAACCAAGAAGTGCGGCGCTCCGTTTTCAAACGTATTTAGATACGTCTGATATTACGCGCCAAAAGCCGGAAAAAAGCCTGGTAAAAGGCGGCAAAAGATGCTCAGGGCGAAATGCACATGGACGCATTACCGTACGCCATCGTGGCGGTGGCGCTAAGCGAAAATATCGCCTTATCGATTTTAACAGAGCTGAGCGGGATGTTCCTGGAAAAGTAGCGTTTGTTGAATATGATCCGAACCGTAACGTTCGCATAGGCCTTGTTGTGTATGCTAACGGCGCCAAGAAATATATTCTGCTGCCACAAGGACTTAAGGTCGGCAGTCCAGTTTTTGCTGGTGAAAAAGCAGAAGCAAAAGACGGCAACTGTCTTCCGCTGCGCAATATACCGATAGGTTTCACTGTTCATAATATTGAAATTACGCCGGGATCAGGCGGTAAGTTTGCTCGTAGTGCCGGTACTTCGGCTCAATTTGTCGCAAAAAATGAGCAGCATGCTACATTAAAAATGCCTTCTGGTGAAGTACGCATGGTCTCTCTAGATTGTTGGGCGACAGTCGGCGTACTTGGTAATGGTGAATATAAAAACATTTCCTGGGGTAAAGCTGGACGTGTTCGTCATTTAGGCTTCCGTCCTTCAGTACGTGGTATGGCTATGAACCCTGTCGATCACCCAATGGGTGGTGGTGAAGGTCGTTCTAAGTCCGGTTCTCACCCTGTAAGCCCATGGGGCAAGGGATGCAAGGGAACTCGTACCCGTGTTCGTAAGAACGCCCTCATTATCAGGCGTCGTAGAGCATAAAGCAACGATCAATTTAAGAGGTAAATCATGACAAGGTCTGCCAAAAAAGGGCCTTATATTCAGCCCTCACTTTTAGAAAAAGTGGCAAAGGCAAAGGCCAGTGGCAAACGAGATGCAATTAAGACTTGGTCGCGCAGGAGTTTGATAATTCCTGATTTTGTTGGCCTTACGTTTTCTGTTCATAACGGCAAAAAATTTGTAGCCGTGTATGTCACAGAAAACATGGTTGGACATTATCTAGGCGAGTTTTCGCCGACGCGAACATTCAAATTGCATAGCGGACAACGTAAAGCCGGCGCATCTGAGTAAGAATAGGTAATTCTTGCTCTCGTTAAAAATGTCGGTACATTAGTACTATATGAATATCGCGTATCGATGAAGAGTTAAAGGTTTAGGGAATGTCGTTTAAAGCTACAGCCCGTTATATTCGCATATCCCCTTATAAGACGCGTCCCATTGTGGATGCTATTAGGGGCAAGGGTGTTAAATATGCGCTTGATTGGTTAGCCACCTATCCTGCAAAGCGTGCAGTTCCTGTACGCAAAGTTATTAAATCGGCTGCGGACAATGCGAAAAATTTGGAATCGATAGATGCTGCTGATCTATACATCAAAGAAGTGCGTATAGATCAAGGGCCTATCATTCGTTATTTTAAGCCAGGAGCCATGGGGCGTTCAAATCCGTATCGTAAGCGGTTGAGTCACATGAGCGTTATTGTCGAACCTGTACATAAGAAAGAGGTCTAGCGTGGGACAAAAGGTACACCCTCTAGGATTTCGACTTGGTATTTATCGTGATTGGCATGCTCGTTGGTTTGCTCGCGAATCATATGGTAAAATGCTTTTAGAAGATTTTACTATACGTAAATGCCTCAATAAAGCACTGGCACATGCCGAAGTAGCTCGTATTGAGATAGAAAAAGCGGGTAACAGTGTTCGTGTTGTTGTTTTTTCAGCACGTCCAGGGCTTGTAATTGGTAAAAAAGGCCAAGAAATTGAATCTCTTAGGTCACATCTTTCTACACAACTTGGCAAGAAGAATGTTGAAATTTCGGTACAGGAAATTAAAAGTCCTGAACTTGATGCAACTATCGTTGCCAAAAGCATTGCAGAGCAGTTAGTCCGTCGTGGAAGCTTTAAAAAAGCTATGAAGCGAGCAGCTATTGATGCGATGCGTGCTGGTGCAGAGGGAATTAAAATTCGTTGTGCGGGTCGTTTAGGCGGAGCAGAAATTGCACGTGATGAATGGTTGCGACTTGGGTCGGTGCCATTGCATACGTTGCGATCTGATATTGACTATGGTCTTGCAGAAGCGAAAACAACGTACGGTATTATAGGAGTAAGTGTCTGGATCTGTCGTGGTGGATTCAAGATTGCTTAATATCGTTAAAAACTGTAAGAGATTAAAACCATGTTAATGCCTAAAAAAGTACGTTATAGAAAAGTACATCGCGGTACGAGAGCTGGCCGATCAAAAGGTGGACGTACGGTACAATTTGGCGAGTATGGATTACAGGCTGTTGAACCAGCTTGGATTACTGCCAAACAAATAGAATCGATACGTGTTACTATGTCGCGCAAGCTCAAAAAAGTAGGTAAACTATTCTTATGTATCTTTCCTGATAAACCGGTGAGTAAAAAACCGGCCGAAACTCGTATGGGTAAAGGTAAAGGGAATCCAGAAGAATGGGTTGCAGTAGTAAAGCGCGACCGCGTTATTTGTGAAATTTCCGGTCTCGATGAAGTAGCGGCTCGCGCGCTCTTTAAACAAGCGGCTTACAAGCTACCTATCAAGACTAAATTTGTAAAAAGAGAAACAGCAGATTCAGTTTCTTTGCAAAAAGAATCTGAATCAACAGATGCTGGCGCTTTATAATATTTAAAAATGGTGCGCGATGAAACGTGGCGATTTAAGAGACGAATTAAGACGTTTGAGTGTTGATGATTTACGAGTAAGGCTCAATGAGTTTCGTAAAGAGCTTTGCAGCTTAAGGATCAACACTTCAACGGCACACATTAAAGACTATTCACAGTTTAAAAAATTGCGGAGCAATATTGCACTTGTGCAAACATTGCTCAGACAAGCAGTTGCTTAATTGTGATAACAACAAAGGTGTTGTATGAATAAAACAGAGCAAATGCCAAAGCAGCTCTACACGGGTGAGGTTGTTTCAGACAAAATGGATAAAACCGTTGTGGTTGAAATAGTTAGAACATTTACTCATTCGCAGTTTTTAAAGACGGTGCGCACAACGAAAAAGTATAAAGTTCATGATGAGCAAGAGCTAGCGCGAGTTGGCGATACCATCGAATTTTATGAAGGGCGCCCCGTATCAAAGACGAAGTATATGTATTTGGCGCGTGTCGTCAATAAAGCTGCGTCTCTTGACTAATACGAAGGTAAATTAGGGTAACCTATGATTCAAAAGCAAACTCGTCTGAAAGTTGCTGACAATTCAGGCGCAATAGAAGTGCAATGTATTCACATCATTGGTAGTACGCGCAAGCGTTATGCCTATTTGGGTGACAGAATAAAATGTGCTGTAAAAAAAGCTAGACCAGGTGGTCTAGTTAAAAAAAGTGATGTCGTAACGGGAGTTATTGTCAGAACGCATAAAGAGTTCCGCCGAGAAGATGGAAGCTATATTCGTTTTGGTGATAATGCCATTGTGATTGTTAAAGAGAATGAGCCTGTTGCAACGTCTGTTTTTGGACCGATTGCGCGTGAACTCAGAGCCAAGGGATATACGAAAATCGCATCCTTGGCGCCAGAAGTTTTATAAAGGTTTTATAATATGGTAGCGCGGGTCAAAAAAAACGATACAGTTGTAGTCTTACATGGCAGAGACAAAGGACGCCAGGGCACAGTTGTTGAGGTTTTGCCTAAAAAGAATAAAATTATTGTTAAGGGATGTGGACTTGTTACTCGTCATGTGAAAGCTCGTAAACAGGGCGAAGCGGGCGGTATTAAAAAGCAAGAATCATACCTTAACATGTGCCAGGTTATGCCTATCTGTTCCTCATGCAGTAAGCCGTGCCGTGTTAACACTCAGGTGTCTGAAGAAGGTGCCAGAGTTCGTATGTGTAATCGTTGTAAAAAAGTTTTTTAATACGGCCGTGCTAAGAGGGTAAAAACAGAATGAATAGAGCTCGACTCTCTGAGTTATATACTCAAAAAATTCGTTCGCATTTGCAAAAGACATTAGGTCTGAGCAATGTAATGCAAGTTCCCAAGATTAACAAAATCGTTGTTAATGTTGGCGTAAAAGAAGCTGTAGCTGACAGCAAATCCTTGCAGAGCGTTATTAAAGCAATTTCAGCTATTACCGGGCAGACTCCCGTACGTACGTATGCTCGTAAGTCGATAGCAGGCTTCAAGCTTCGTGAAGGTATGCCTATAGGAGTCAAAGTAACACTTCGTGGCCAAGTGGCGTATGAGTACCTTGACCGTCTTATCAATTTGGCTCTTCCTAAGGTTCGTGACTTTCGTGGTGTACCACGCGCCTTCGATGGACGAGGTAACTACAATTTAGGTCTTCGCGACTGGACAATTTTCCCCGAAATGGATCATGAAATCGGTGAGAAAATGCACGGCATGAATGTGACTATCGAGACATCGGCGAGTTGTGATGAGCATGGAAGAGCTCTTTTGCAAGAGTTCGGCATGCCATTTTGCAAAGAACGAGATTAGGTTAAGGTAGGATTATGGCGAGAAAAGCGCTAGTTGAAAAAGCTAATAAAAAGCCGAAATTTGCCGTTAGGGCATATAATCGTTGCAAGTTGTGCGGTAGAGCTCGAGGATTCATGAGAATGTTCTTGCTATGCCGTTTATGTTTCAGGAAAAACGCTCTTAATGGGCTTCTTCCTGGTGTAAAAAAAACAAGTTGGTAGAGCGGCTTCTATCACAATAAGGGTTATCATGTCGATTGATACTATTGGAAATTTGTTGACCAGCATTAGAAATGGTCTTATGGCGTCAAGACCGTTTGTCGTCGTGCCATCTTCGCATCTCAAGCTTGAAATCGCCAAGATTTTGAAGCAAGAAGGTTTTATTAAAAACTACGAGATCGTAGATGATGCTGAAACGGTGAAAAAAGCGCTTAAGATTTTTCTTAAGTATGTAGATGGCGAGTCTGCCATTCACGAAATTACTCGCTACAGTACCCCAGGACGCAGACGTTATGCGCGTGCTGGAGCTATAAAGCCAGTTATTGGTGGCTTGGGATTGTCTATTTTGACTACAAATCGTGGCGTTATGTCTCATAAATCTGCTAACGCGCTGGGCGTTGGTGGAGAAATTATTTGCACCGTTTGGTAACAGGAATTAGCTATGTCAAAAATTGGCAGAAGGCCTATATCGCTGGCCGGGGTGAGTGTCACTATTAAAGGCAATGAAGTCCATTATAAGGGGCCTCGAGCAGCAGGCGTCTATGTGGTGCCAAGCGACTTACAGGTTACTGTAGAAAATGATGCGCTTTCGTTGACTCCAAGTACTAAATCTCGAGAGCTCAACAGAATATGGGGCATGCATCGCGCGCTTATTTCGAATGAAATTAAGGGCGCGGCAGAAGATTTTGTGAAAGTCGTCCAAATTAACGGTCTTGGTTTCAAAGCTGCATTGTCTGGTAGCAAGATCGTTTTTAGTTTGGGATATAGTCATAAAATTGAATTTGATCTTCCTAAGGAAGTTGCTCTTGAAATTGACAAGCCGGGTCAAAAATTGACCTTCAAGTCAGCGGACAAAGAGCTTTTGGGGCACGTATGTAGTCAAATACGTGCATTAAGACCACCAGAACCTTATAAGGGTACCGGAATCAAGTTATTGACTGAAGTTCTGGTTCGCAAAGCTGGTAAGACTAAATCTTCGTAATAAATAATATTTTTTGGTTAATACGGGGCAAAAACCGTGGCGTCACATCGAAAATTTAAACAGAGAACAAATCGTCGGGCGTGCCGAGTAAGAGCACATCTTAAACAGGGTGGTTATACTCGTCCACGTGTATCAGTATTTCGAAGCTTGCGACATATATACGCACAGGTTATTGATGACGCTGCGGGAGTAACCCTAGTAAGTTGTTCATCATTAGACCTTGAGAATCTTTCAGGCGATAAAAAGGCTGTTGCGCAAGCAATAGGTCTTGAGCTTGCAAGACGAGCAAAGGATAAAGGTATTACGGCCGCAGTTTTTGACAGAGGTAGCTTCCTGTATCATGGAAGAGTTAAGGCTCTGGCAGAAGGCTTGCGTGAGGGTGGTTTAGAAATTTAATCCATTTTTCTGATCTTGATATAAGGCTATAAAATAATGGCAGAAAAACGAGAAAATAAAAAAGAGTCTACCATGGTTGACCACGTTGTGCATGTACGACGTGTGACCAAAGTGACTAAAGGTGGCAAACGGTCATCTTTTTCGGCGCTTGTCGTCACCGGTGATCAGCAAGGAAACGTTGGTATCGCTCAAGGCAAAAGCCGTGAAGTATCAGCAGCAATTGCTAAGGCAACCAACAAAGCCCGTAAAAACATGATAGCTGTGCCTTTGCGTGGCGATACGGTTCCATATCCTGTTCTTGGTTCTCACGGATCAAGTAGAGTTATTATCCGTTCGGCTTCAAAAGGTACAGGCGTTATTGCTGGCGGCGCAATGCGTTCAATTATGGATGCACTTGGCGTTAAAGATGTTTTGGCAAAGTCGCTTGGTTCTAGCAACAAACAAAATGTTGCTAAAGCGACACTCAATGCGCTTGCAAAATTAAGACAAGCAACTCACTTGGCAAAGCTGAGAAGTATGACAGTTCAGGAAATGGTTGGGGCCAAGAATGTTAAAGCTGCATAATTTAGTTTCGGTTACTAAAAAAAGAAAACGCGTTGGTCGTGGTGGTAGCAGAGGCGGAACCAGTGGTAAGGGTCATAAAGGCCAAAAAGCTCGTTCAGGCGGCTATGTGCGTCGAGGATACGAAGGTGGTCAAACACCTCTTATCAGACGGCTTCCTAAGCGCGGATTTAGCAACGCAGAATTTAAAAAAGAAGTATACATAGTTACCTTGCGGCAGCTTAATGATACTTTTGAGTCTGGCGATTTGGTCGATAGAACAACGCTTGTAGAAAAAGGTGTTCTGAAAATTAAAAAAGGAAGCCAGAATTCGCAGGTTACCGTTAAATTGTTGGCAACTGGTGTGCTTACAAAAAAATTGGTAATTGTAGCTGATGCGTGCAGTATATCTGCCCAAAAAATGGTACAAGACCTTGGTGGTGAGGTTAGACTGACAAAGGAGAGCTGAAGCCGTGATACTGTTAAGAAACTTCGTCAATATATTTTTTATTCCTGAATTGCGTAAGAAACTTTTTTTTACGCTTGTTGTTTTAGTGGTCTTTCGTCTTGGTAATCATATTCCAGTCGTAGGAGTGGATGTTGATGCGTTGCAGCAAATGATTGCAAAGTGGCGCACGCTGGGAGGATTGTTTTCTTACTTGGATATGTTTTCTGGCGGGCAATTAAGTCAGGCAACATTGTTTGCGCTTGGTGTAGCCCCCTACATTACGGCATCTATTATGATGCAAATGTTGGGCTTGTCAGTACCATATTTGGAGCAATTGCTCAAAGAGGGAGAATATGGACGTAGAATTGTTAATCAGTATACGCGTTATTTAGCACTTATCGTTGGCGTTGTGCAAAGCTCTACATATGCAATTTTGCTTGAACGCAACAACTTGGTTGTAGAGCCAGGATGGGGCTTTCGATTGCTTTTCATATTTTCGTTGACTGTAGGTGCTATGTTTGTCATGTGGCTAGGCGAGCAAATATCATTGCTCGGTATAGGCAATGGCAGCTCTATTATCATCTTTGCCGGTATAGTTGCGCAATTTCCTAAGCATCTTTTGCAAACTATTAACTATGTTCGCGAAGACAGTCTTTCGGTTATTGCAGCGCTTTTCATTCTAGCAGTATTTCTTGGGATTATTGGATGCATCGTTTTCCTTGAACGTGGTCAACGAAAAATACCGGTTCAATATGCACGACGCGTGGTTGGACAGCGTATGTATGCTGCTCAAAGTACCTATATTCCTTTTAAGATCAATACAGCGGGTGTTATGCCGGTGATTTTGGCAGGTTCTGTGCTCCAAATTCCTATGTGGATTTTGACGGTCCTTGCGCAACGATATGATTCATTCAAGCATATTGCCGAATGGTTTAGTCCAACGGGGCTTCTCTTGAACGTGTTACAGTTTGCTGCAATCATTTTATTCACCTTCGTATATACCGCACTTGTGTTTAATCCCGATGAATTGGCAGACAATATTAAGAAAAATGGCGGCTTTATTCCTGGTATACGTCCGGGCAAGAAAACCGCAGAGTTTTTCAATTATATTTTGACTCGTATCGGTTTGGTAGGCGCAGTTTATCTGGCTCTTTTGGCGGTGATTCCTACTATCCTCTTTCACGCAATCAAAAACATGCCGTTTTATTTGGGTGGAACAGGGATGCTGATTGTTGTGGGTGTTGCCTTGGAGATGGCTGCTCAGGTTGAGTCTTACCTCATTGAGCATCGTTACGAAGGCTTTCTGTCAACAGGTAAATTTAGAGGTAGGAATTAGTCTTGAGCGTACGGGTACAGGTTTATGTTTTTATAGGTGCACCAGGTTCAGGTAAAGGTACCCTGTCAGCTTTATGCTTCAGAGAGCTTGGGTTGGAACGCCTCTCTACTGGGGAGCTATGCCGTAAACATATAGCAGAGAAGACAAGTATTGGGACTGAAATAGATTTTGCTATTAAATCTGGTAAGCTTGTTTCAGACAATCTTGTTGCTTCTATGGTTGCGCAATGGTTTGCTGAGCACGCAAAAAGTAGTAAGCCAGTTATTCTGGATGGCTACCCGCGTACGGCGTCTCAGGCGGAGGCATTGAATCGCTTGCTTAAAGAGAATTTTCCGCAGATACATCTCAATGTTGTTCACTTTGTGATTTCCCAGGATGTTTTGCGCAACCGTCTCGATGGCAGGCTTATCTGCCTTAACCCAGATTGTCAGGCGGTATATTCATTGAAATCATCAGAGCTAAAGCCTCGCAAAGATATGGAATGTGACATTTGTCATGCCCCGCTGGGCGTCCGCAAGGATGACCAGGCAGCTTCTGTAGCAGAGCGGTTACGGGTCTATGCTGAACATGAGCGAGCTCTCCTAGGGTATTATCGTGATCACGGCGTCAATCCGATTGAAATAGCAGCTGATCGTGATCCTCTTGGGATCTTTGAAGATTTCAAGCGTTTTGTGACAGTCGAGGCAGCATGATTCATATTAAGAATAAAGTATCATTGCAGAAGATGGAGCAGGCAGGCCGCTTACTCTCCAGCATCTTCGATGCTATGGAGCCTCGTATCGTTCCTGGTTCAACAACGCAGGACATCGAGCTTTGGATTGCAAGTGAGCTGATTAGGCTTGGCTTGAAGTCGAAGTCTCTGGGCTATATGGGCTATCGGCATGTAAGCTGTATCTCTGTTAATGATGAAGTTGTGCATGGCATACCTTCTGAAAAAAAGATATTATATAAGGGTGACCTTGTTAAGGTTGATGTATGTGCGTCCTGGCAAGATTATTGTGCCGACATGGCAAGATCATTTTTTGTGGGCACTGCAGATGTTCGAGCTCAAAAATTGGTTGACGTAGCGCAATCAGCTTTAGATAAGGGAATTGCCAAAGCGGTTGCTGGCAATAGATTGTCAGATATTTCAGCGGCAATCCAGCAAGAAGTAGAAGTGCATGGATTTGGAGTAGTGCGTGATTTTGCTGGTCATGGTATCGGTAAGTCAATGCATGAGGATCCTGAAATCTTAAATTATGGAAAACCCGGAAGGGGCCCTATTCTTCGTCCCGGCATGGCTTTTGCCTTAGAGCCAATGATTACCATGGGTAATTACGCTGTGTATGTGACGGAAGATGGGTGGACTGTTAAGACCATAGATAAAAGCCTGGCGGCTCATGTTGAGGACACGGTTGTCATCACTGATGGCGAGCCTCAGGTGATAACAAGATTTCGTGTATAAAAATGGGGTTATGCTGTATGGCACAGTCGAATAAGGTCAAAGAAGAGGTTGTAAAGGTTGATGGCATTGTGCGAGAAACGCTCCCCAATGCTATGTTCCGTGTTGAAATCGAAGGAGGACATATAGTTCTTGGGCATGTATCTGGAAAAATGCGTATGCATTACATCAAGATCTTGCCGGGCGACAAAGTCGCTCTTGAGCTGTCTCCGTATGATTTAACACGAGGCAGAATTGTATTGCGCTATAAGAGTTAATGGCAAGTGCGCGGTTAGAAGAAAGTGTTCTTTATGAAAGTACGGACATCTGTTAAAACAATGTGTAATAACTGTCGCATAATTAAGCGCGGTAAAGTTGTTCGCGTGGTGTGTGATAGAAATGCGCGACATAAGCAGCGCCAAGGGTAATAGGAAATCGCATGGCTAGGATTGAAGGCGCAAGTTTGCCAGTAGGTAAACGCATCGAGTATGGACTTACGTACGTTTTTGGTATTGGACTTAAGACGTCGCGTGATATTCTTACTAAGGTAAAAATAGATTTTGATAAGCGCGTAAAAGATCTCACAGATGATGAAATTGCAGCAATTCAACGCGAAGTTACCAATAACTATACGGCTGAAGGAGAGCTTCGTAAAGAAATCGCTCGCAATATTAGTCGTTTAAAAGAAATTAAATGCTATCGTGGCTCGCGTCATCAGCGAGGCTTGCCTGCCAGAGGACAGCGTACAAAAACGAATGCTCGTACGCGTAAAGGTCCACGTGGTGCATCGATTGCACTCAAGCGTAAGGTAACTAAGAAATAAGCCCCAGTTGATGGTGCTTGCACAGTAAGAGGATAGCATGGCATATAAGAAAAAAACGAAAAAACAAAAACGACACGTAGAGACGGCAATTGTTCATGTTAAATCAACATTCAACAATACGCTTGTTTCTGTAACAACACCAGAAGGTGAAGTGTTGTTCCGTGGTAGTTCTGGAGCGCTTGGTTTTAAAGGTTCGCGCAAAGGCACTCCTTTTGCGGCTTCACAAATTGGAACCAATTTAGCTCGTGAAGCTGGAGCAATAGGTGTACGCACCGTTGAAGTAAACCTTCAGGGTCCGGGATCAGGTCGAGACTCAGTGGTGCGCGCATTTCAATCTTCAGGGTTGAATGTGTCCATTTTGCGTGATGTTACGCCTTTACCACACAATGGCCCTCGCCCTCCAAAAAAGAGACGTGTGTAAGTAGGGCGCTTGTGCGTTTGTGGTTTGTATTGAATATACAAGAAGTGGTTGAGGATTTATGGAAAAGAAAGCAGCAGGTTCTGCACAAAGACAACCAATGAGACGTGCGGCAGGTGATGTTGCCGAAAAAAAGAATGCGACAGAGACAAAAAAGCGTTCTAAAAAGTTGTCTGAGTATGGTCGTCAGCTTGAAGAAAAACAGAAAGTGAAAGAGATTTACAACGTTCGCGAAAAGCAGTTCAGACGCTTTTTTGCCATTGCGGCAAAAAGTCGTGCGGGTGCTCCTGGTGCGAATTTATTAAATCTTCTTGAGCGTCGTTTAGATAACGTTTTGTATAGACTTAAATTAAGTTCAACACGTTTACAAGCGCGTCAGATCATTGTTCATGGACATGTGTTGATAAATGGTAAAAAGTCATATTCGCCATCGACACTGGTTTCAGTAAATGATGTCATAACTTTGGCTCCAAATGTTATCGATAAGAAGACATTTTTAGAGCAGGTCATAGATAAACGCATCAATGTTGGTATTAAAGTACCTGACTGGTTGGAACTAGATAAAGATACTCGATCTGGACGTGTTTTGAGATATCCTGTGCGTACGGATATTCAGACGCCTATCGAAGAGCATCTAATTGTTGAATTGTATTCCAAGTAACGATACTTGGTTAGTGGTGATGTCTGGTTTGACCAAGATCCAGGAGATTACATGGATAGTAAGGAGTATAGGCCGTTGACGGTTCCAAAGCTTAGTTGGAACAAAAAACTCATCAATGTGACCTTTGGTGAGCTTACGGCTCAGCCGCTTGAGCCAGGCTTTGGCATTACCCTTGGCAATGCTCTCAGGCGTGCACTACTTGGCGGTGTTGAAGGTTCTGCAGTGACGTCTATTGTTATTAAAGGCGTTACCAATGAGTTTTCTCCATTGACAGGAGTTGTTGAGGATGCTATGCAAGTCATTCTCAATATTAAAGAAATCATTATACGCAACACTGATGGCAAGCCTGGTAGTATGCGTCTACGAGTGACTGGTGCTGGTCAAGCTCGCGTTGCCGATATTCAAGCTGATTCACACCTTGAATTGATCAACAAAGATCATGTTATTGCAAACGTTGCCGATGGCGGTGAGCTTGACATTGAAATGTTTGTTGAAACAGGACGTGGTTACCGCGCGGCACAATGGCCTGTTGGCCAAGCGTTGCAAGAAGATAATCGCATCTATTTGGATGCAATGTTTTCTCCGATACGCAAAGTAACCTTCGATGTTGAAAAAACACGCGTTGGTGGTGAAATTGACTACGACCGATTGATTCTTCGTGTACATACCGATGGATCCGAAAACCCGGTCGACGTAGTGCATTATGCGGTGTCAGTATTGCGTTCTCAGTTGGAACACTTTTTAATAAGTACAGAAATTCCATTCAATGAAATCTCTGCAGTTCCTGTTCATGAGAGCGTTCCTGAATCGTCGAGCACTGAACGAGCGTCCCTAGCATCTATTCCTGTTGATTTCTTATTAAAGCCGATTGATGAGCTTGAGCTTTCAGTTCGCGCTCACAATTGTTTGATCAATGCAGGAATTAAGCGAGTTATTGATCTTGTAAATCTTTCAGAAGATGAAGGACTTAAGATTAAAAACTTTGGACGTAAGTCATTGACTGAAGTAAAAGAAAGCATGAAAGCATTTGGTCTTTCTTTTGGTATGAATATCAAAGAAAAAGATCTTCAAAAAATGCTTAACGATGCGCAGATGTCAGAATAGTAAAGTTTGTATGAGCAGAAGGCTATACAACCCATGATACACCAAAGTGGCAGAAAAAAGCTTAATCTTAAGAGTTCTCACCGTAAAGCTATGTTGAGAAACCAAGTGATTCATCTTATTACGTACGGTCATCTTGTTTCTACAAGAGCTAACGTAAAAGAAACTCAACGTCTTGCTGAACGTTTAGTGACAATTGCTCGTGTAGGTAATGAATTTAATGCGCGTCGTCGTGCTAAATCATTGTTGCCATACAAAGAAGAAGCATTAATAAAATTGTTCAAAGAAGTTGCTCCGCGTTACGTAGAGCGTCAAGGTGGATACACACGTGTTATTCCTCTTGGGCGTCGTGTGAGTGATACAGCAGTTATTGCTCGTCTTGAGTGGGTATAAACCATTCATGACCGATATACAAGTGCAAGAGCAGGTTCAGCAGATTCTTGATGTGATTCGCCCGGCAATTGTGTCAGATGGTGGCGATATTCAGTTTGTTTCTTACAAACAGAGTGTTGTATACGTTAGGCTCAGTGGCGCGTGCGTTGGATGTCCTGCCTCATTCTATACGCTTAAATTGGGTGTTGAAGATGCCGTAAAAAAGCAGCTTCCATTCGTTCAAGCGGTCGAGGCTATTGAATAACATTCGGCATCCTGTGTCAAAATCTGCATAACAAGCATTGTGCATACTATAAGCTTGTAAAAAATTTCAGGTCGGTGTAACAGCCGATCTGTTTTTTGCTTTTTTAGACAGCTTCTCTTTGCTGTAACAAACGCATGAGCTCAGGAACATCGGCGCCTTGTGTTGGCATTGGTTCTTGCGTATGCACCACCGTGGCCAGCGACACATAATACAGCGAAAGCAAGCAATTTATTAACAAGTTTCATGAGGCGACCTTTCATACCAACCTGTTACATCCTCTTCATAAGCAAAGCCATGCTTCTTAGAGGCGCATTATTTCTAGCTGTAATCCGTCGAGCGAGCAAAAAGCAATATATGGCGAGCTAATGAGATGGAATGGGCTAAAACATTAGCAGGGGAGATGTAACTGGCTCAGAGGCTTATTCTGAGAAACTCATGAGAGCCTATTCCTGCTTGCGCCAATTAGGAGCATTTGATTTGGACGCCTTTTTTGCACGCCGGCTTGCTCTTTGCCTTTTTGAAGATGTGTCGCTTTCCGTAGCGGTAGGTTTTGGTGCTGGCTTGATGCTGGAAGGCGCTGAGGAGGCTTGTGCAGAATTCTTTTCTTCGCTCATTCTGCGAGTGTGCTTTTGTGCGGCACCTAAGAGAGTAAGGGTGGTTGCGGTAACTCCTTGTTGTCGTGAAAGCTCTTCAATTGTTTGGCGCAATTTCTCTATAGAAGTACAAGCATTTTGATGAGCGACTGAAGAATCTTCTCTTTGTTGAAGCAGGGAATGGTAGGCTTCCTGGGCACCCCTTAGTTGTTGTACTGCGGTATCACGTTCTTGAACAAGTTGTTTGTTTTCTTTTTCCCTAGAGATTCTCTCTTCTAGTATTTGAGATTCTAAAAGCCTTGAATGATAGAACGCACTATTAAACATATGCCATAAATAGTTATTTTCACGTCTCATGTGCTGGATATGAGCATGCGCAGCAGCAAGCTTTTTTTGGAAGGCCGTCGTATCAACAAGAAAATCATCATCGAGAGGCAATCCATCTGCTCGTAAGAATGCAGGTAGGTACTGTGTTGCGTCTTGTTCTTGATCAGGCTGTGTTCTCTGGATTTTTTCTAGATGACGTTGATTGTCATGTTTGTCAGCACAGATAGTCGATGCTGAGCTCAACAACAGAATGACACAGATGAGATTGATGATAGACTTCATTGCCGCTCCTTTTTCATACCATTGCCACGATTGAAATAACTATCACGCTGAATGTATACGCTTATCTCGGCCGCTGCAAGTTTTGCGTTACCCTTGCTCAATCACTTGTACACGGCTGCCATTGGCGCCTTTTTCTACATGTAGATGTACCGGGAACTGGTTTTTCATCGTGTCTAAGTGAGAGACAATAATAATTTTGGCAAAATCGTCTTGGATTTTGTAAATAGCCTCCATGATGTTGCTCAACCCTTCATCATCTTGTGAGCCAAAACCTTCATCGATGATCAACGTCTGTAGTGAAGTGCCAGCGCGGCGAGCGAGCAGCTTTGACAAGGCTATGCGCAATGCAAAGTCGATTCTAAAGGCTTCGCCACCAGAAAAAAGTTCATATGGACGAATACCAATGGCATCGGATATTTTTATATCAAGCGTTTCTTTCGTGCCACCTTTTTTAAGATCACGCAATGACTCAATAAAAATCTGCGCTTGATTATTGGTTAATTTTGCCAGGAGATGGTTCGCTTCCTGTTCAATTTCTGGAATCGCATCTTCGATCAGTAATGCTTGGATTCCCTCTTTGCTAGTGGCATGTGCAATCGCCTGATAATCACAGATATCCAGCTCGTAACGATCAATGACCTGTTTTTGATCTCCCAATGATTGTTCAAGGCGCGTCAGCAGCTCATGTTCATTATCAAGTCGGCCCTTTTGTTCAGCCAGCCTATTTTTTTCAAGAGCACACTCTTCTAGCTTGTGTGTTAATGATGCATGTTGTGCTTGTATTTCGACGTACTGTTGGTCGAGCTCTTTAATTGATGTATGAATCTGCGCATACTGTTTCTGTTCTTCCTTCAAGCTTCGCAGGCGTGTACATAGATCTTGTATGGTCTGTTCATGTTGCTGTTTACCGGCTTGCAACTCACCGATGCGAGCTCGATCGGCAATAGTGACATCAATATCCTTAAGTTGTTCAATGAGCCGTGCGTGCTTTGTTGCGTCGTAGCTTTGCTCTGCAATTTTTTGCTCCAATGCACGTACATTCTGTATTGCTTGCAAGTAATCGGTGTCTTGATAAAGTAAGAGCTCTTGTTCAACAGAGGCGGTTGCAGAACAGGATTGTATTTGTGCTAGTTCTTTTTCTAAGCTTTCTTTATGTTCTTCTAGCCGTTGTTTGTTGAGTATTCGTTCGTGTATAAGAGCAGTTTTTTGCGCTGCAGCATCATGGAGTTGTGTGATCTGTAGTCGCATCTGGGCAACAGCATCGGCTTTCTTTTTCAGCTCTGCCAGCGTGGCATGTTGTTCAAAAAGCAGTGCTTTTAGTCGTTGGATCAATTTTTGTAGACGCGTTATACGATGAGTAAGAAACTGATCCCGTTTTGCAAATGCCTGTTTTAAAAAACGTTTACGCGATGCTGATAAATTTTGCTCACACAAGGGGCAGCTTGGGTTGTGATCATCTTGTGTGAGCCGTTGTTTTTCAGCGATACTTTTTTGCTCTGCCGCAAGCCAGTTGCCTTCTGCTATCCACAGCTGGTATTGGGTGCGCCGCTTTTCAAACTGCTGCTCAATACGTGCAGTATCGCTGTGGAGCTGTTCACTATTTTGTATGGTTGTCGTGAGCTCTTGTATGGTTCTTTGTAGCGCGCTCTGTTCTTGTTCTACTTGTTTGGTATGTGCAATATGTTCGACAAGTGTGCGATTGCTGGCAGCAATTTCAAGTGTTGTTTGGTGTATTTTATTGGTGAGCGCCTGCATGTTTTTTTGTGCAGTTTCTTTAAACTGTAACGTTATTTTTGAGAGTAACTCTTTATACGATAAGATCTGCTGTTTGCATGCGATCTGTTCATGTACCGCGTCTTGCATAGTTTGTATGGTTGCCACCACAACTGCTCGTTCAGCATAATGGTCGATGGATGAGGTGGTCAGAAGACGAAGTTTGGTCAATAGTTTTTGCCATGCGATGTGCGTAGTTCGTAGCAAGCCTCGCTGTTGTTCAAGCGTATTTTCGAGCTGTTGCTGTTGAAATAAGGCCAGAGAACATTTCTCTTTTTCTTGCAGATAGTTTTTTTCCTGGGCAATGAGCTCTGTCTGTAGCGTGATGCACGTCTTCTCTCGTTCTGCTAGCTGTATTAATTGTTCGCCAAGAACGGCGCGTTGTAGCTTGAGCGGAGCCGCATTGGCGATGGTTTGCACATTTTTGTCATACACTGCAGTGAGGAATGCCTTCTGACTAATGGCATCTTTCGCCTTGCTGCTTGCATGTTTTCGCAGATTCTCATAATGACCAAGTCCCAAAATTGTAGCCAAAACCTGTTTGCGTTCGCGTGGACTTTTTTTAGAAAATTCATTCGAACCACCTTGACGCAAAAAGGCTGAGTTTATAAATGAGTCGTAATCAAGATTCAGCAACGAATCTATTGTTGCTTGAGTAGAGCGAATCGTTTTTTCTGTGAGTGGAATAATCTCATGCGTGGTTGGATTGCGTAAGCCAAAATCAAGATTAGTCTGAGGTTTATTTGTGTAGTTAGAAAATTCGCGGCGCACACGGTAGGTGGCGCCATTGAAGACAAAATCGAATACGACAAACATAGTGAGTTGACCGAGTCTAAGGAGCCCCTGATCTGCGCGTGAGGTGTTGATCGTTTTACGCGCTTGGCCCCAGAGAGCCCATGTCATAGCATCAAGCAATGCCGATTTACCGTGTCCATTTTTTCCTGATAAACAGATGAGATGGTAGGACGAGAAATCGATTGTTTGCACGTCGGGGCCGTAACTCAAAAAATTTTTAATCTGTAGCTGTAACGGTATCATACGGTTCCTTTATCGAGCGAGAGCACATGTTTAGAAAAAAGTATACCAAGGAATGCCCGTTGCGCTAACAAAAAGCTACTACCGAGAATCTAGAAAATAGTGATACATAAAGGATGATGAGAAGTTCTTCGATCGCCTGGATCCCCGATTGCCTACTTCGCTAACATTTTCTACGAAGTTTTAACGTAATAGACGAAGGACAGGCTTCGGGGATGACTCAGGGATGTTATTCCGTATGTATCGAAGTTTTTTAGAGTTTATGACTCAATGATCTCATCAGTTAGATTAAACACGTCTTGTTTAATCTTTTCAGCTTGCGAAATGGTCGTTTGTGTCGTTGCTTTTGTGTTGGCAATTAATGCGTTAAGCATAGTGAGAAAGTGAGTACGCTTGGCAACCATTGCTTCATAATTATCACGTGCAATAGCCAAACTTTTTACCAGTTCATTCGCCTTTGTGGTGGTAGCCTTTGAGAGTTCTACGTACGCTTTTTGTGTTTCGGCAAGTTCATGACTAACTTCGGCAAGCAGGCGATTCAGATAGGCTATTTCTGTCTGTGTTTCAAGCCTCAATGCCGCTAGCTGACCTAGCAGATATTGCTCACGCACATGGGCAGCTTTAGCCGCTATTTGTGAGTTAGTGCGTGCATTTTGTATCACCATTTCCGCCTGCGTAATACCTGCATGTATAGCGTCAAAAAGCTGTTGGCGCATGTCATCACAAAGGATAAGTTCATCCTGCAGCTGTTCTAATGAGCTTCGCCAGCTATCATAGAGCACGCTATCATTGACCAGGGCATCACTCAAACCTTCAAGAGCGATCAGAATGCTGTCGGCAGCCTGTGCCCATATTGGCGTTTTATCTACCCCTGCAGTGTTCGTGCGTGCTAGGCTGAGTAGGCAAAAAAGAACTATTTTCTTCATACAAACTCCTTTTTTAATGGGTTTAATTGCAGATTTAATAGTAGAGAACCCATAAGGCAAAAGCAATCCAATGATTATAAATTCTTGAAAAGGAGCTCGCGTTTTTTTATACTTGTAATTATAGCTGGGAAATCCTTTAGTTGTTGTGGTTATTTGGCGAGGGTACTATGAAGTTTCTGAATATAACAAAGCTCACCCTAAGTGTAGTGGCCGTTCTGTGCCTTGGAACAGAACTATCTATTGTTGCAAGCATGTTTGTGCGACCGGTTAAGAGCTCTGCGCAGACCGCAACAAGAGCAGGAAGTCGTGTGCTGTATATGCCAAAACGAGCTATGGGAACAGGTAGAATTTCGGCCACAGGCCATGGATCTGAAGAACAACAAGATTATGATCGGAGAAAAAAACTTGGTTTGCTCACGCCGGAAGAATGGCTGAAGAAACAACAATTGGCAAATACTTACGAGATAAGAAAATTAACGAAAAAACTTACGCCAGAAGAGCTAGCACTAGACAAAGAGCATAATGAGCGGATAGAAAAGGAATGGGAGCAGCAAGAGCGTCGTGAGAAAGAAGAACGAGAAGCTAAAAAGAGTATGTCGAGATGGGCTCGCTTTGTGCAATGGTTTGGTTCTTTACGACGATAAGCAGCAGGTTATACACTAAAAAGCATTGCCAGAAGTTGCTGTTGCCAGAGCACATAGATCATAGCACCAAGAGCCAGAAAAGGGCCAAATGGAAGAGGTTCCTCTTTCGATCGTTTCATTATGAGCATCATCACACAACCGGCAATTGATCCACAGGTTGATCCAATCAATAATGATATCCAAGCACCTGACGGTCCGGTGAATGCGCCAATACAAGCAAGTAAATCTAAATCTCCCAACCCCATTCCTTGTTTACCCGTCAGGCGAGTAAAGAAGTGCATCATGCCGTATAAGAGCAGATAGCCAAGCGCGGCACCAAACATGCTTTCAAAAAATGATAGAGGCAGCAGATCTACTGCGCTCAGCAAAAGCGCTATGGGGATAAGGTGAATCGTGCACAAACGAGCTATCAGCAATGTCTCAAGATCGGTACGTATAGTAACGAGTAATGCTGAAAAAAACAGAAAATAGGCTGGGAAATAGGTGCTTGCAGGGCTACTAAGCCACAGCGAACACAAGGTGAATCCAGTGAGCAGTTCGACGAAGAAGTTATACGGTGGTAGGGTAGCGGAACATTGCTGGCAGCGACCACGCGATACAACATACGAAAGTATGGGGATGCGGTGATGCCAGACATATGTATACTGGCAGTACGGGCAGGATGCGCAAGAGGTAATTGGGGCATAATCACGAATCAGTAGATAAGCTATTTGGTTTAAGATTCGTCCCCATGCAATACCAAGCAGACAGACGAATAACATAGCCTTAAAAACCTTCTTCTTCTTTTACTTTATCCAGTAAACGCTCTATCTTGACCTGCTTTTCAAGTTGCGTGTCATACGCGAAGGCAAGTTCTGGTGTGTAGCGAGACTGAAGCTCTTTGGCCAATGCTTTGCGTAATGCTGGTTTGTAGCTCGTCAAAATCGGTAAAAGCTCGAGGTAGACAGGTTCGCCTTGTAGGGCATAGAAATAGATGTAACATATGCCTTTGTCTGCAGAGAGCTGAACACGGTTTACGGCAAGCTGCTGCAAACGAGAGTCTTCAAGCCCGATTTCAAGCATATACAATGAAATCGTTTTAAATAAAAGCGACTCTCGTTGCGCGCGTTTGATGCTACTTTTAGGGTTGTTGTTCACTACCAGCTCTTTTTTATTTACAGGAGCTTTTGTGAAGCAAGACGCATTAAGTTTTGTTTGATTGCGCGAACAAGCCGTTTGCGACGTTTTTGAGTAGGTGACTCGAAATATACGCTGCGTTTCATATCACGAACAACGCCTTCGCGTTCAATTTTTTTCTTGAGTTGACGTAAAGCTCGCTCAACGCTGTTATTTACGTTTACTTCTATGTTGGCACGCTTTGTATTTGCCATAACGTTATAAAAACCTTTTTTACAATAAAACCTATATAAAACCATTGCTAATGGGGACCTTTGTATTCTAGGCCTTTTTCAAACAGCTGTCCAGTTATTACCCATAAAAGCCAGCGTTTTACCCTTAGAAGGTTGCATTAAAGCCGAACATAATGGTAGTTGAACGGTAAGATACCTGCTGTTGCAGCGGTGCTTGCCATAAAAAGCCAAGTCCAATATTAGGGGATATATCATAATTAAACCCTACGTTGGCCACCTGTGTCTTGAAAACGGTAGTCTCTTCAAGCTGTTTTGGCAGAAAGGCAGCGTCACACTGGCGGAGCTTAATCGAGTCCTTTTCATGGATTATGAGCATGTATTCAAAGAAGAATGAAAGGCGCTCAAGAAAGTGATAAGTGCTCATCTTGGCGCCAAAATTCCAGTTGGCGCCCGGCTGTACCGTCGTGTTGGCACAAAACGGATAGATCCCCTGCTGGAAGCAGCTGGTAGGCATAGGCATATTATTAACATCCTTTGCAAAAAAATGCGTGTAGCCAAACTCCCAGCCAAACTCAACGCTGGTTGCAAACTCGCCGCTCATACCGCAGGCTGCGCCAACGGCATAGTGCCCGTTGTTACCAGCCGATACTGCAAAGACCTGATCGGCACAAACTCTCTTACTCGTGGGGAAACTACCTTGGACGATGGCAAATGGGATAAACAGAAATTCTGGCCACTTGCTTCTGGTGTCGTTAATCACATAATCGTGGCGCCAGAAAAGCCCCAAGCGAATATCTTCGGCAGAAAGTTTGTGGTAATCATCAATATCGATGCAGATGACGGGTGCTATATTACACTGAAATGGACACATCAGGTATTTGTTAACATTCTCTTTCGTCATATCGGGAAGGCCTGGCAATGGGCTGTCGGCAGCAGCGACTTTATTCGTTTCGTTAATATAAGTAGCGCATACAGCAGCACAATGCACGTCAGGATCCTGTTGCCCAATAACTGGCGGCGTCGGTACAGCTTCCGGCGGGCACGGGCATATATATGAAGGACATACGGACTGCCAAATGTCTGCAAGGCCGCCTTCAAGGCGTATACCAACATCACATGACAGCATGGCCTCTATCTGAAAGCGCACACCGCGTTTGCGATAGTTCAGCGGCACCGAGAAAAAACCCATAAGCTGTTTGCTATCAAACCCCTGACAATCATTAATGACAGTGTCTGTCGGCACACCGAATAACGCTGTTTTGGCCGTGCCAAGGATGGTCGGCAATGTTCTTCCTTCTGGTACCGGTCCATATAAAAGGCCTGGCATAAACCAGCGACCATTCAAGTCGCCCAGTTCAACGCGTTGCCCACAAAGGTTTTTACCTTCGTTGGCGTTTTGTCCGAACGGTGTAATTGCTATATGTGCACGATCGCATGATAGCTGAGCATAATCATTTTGAAGGAGCTGTTCCCGATAGCGTCGGTCGATAAAGGTTTGCGGGTCAAGCGTGCTGTAAACCGGGTAAGGATCTTGTCGCGAATACATGGTCATTGCTTGTACAAGATTGCTATAGGCACACAATGAAAATGCGCATAGAACTTTTTTCAAAAGGCGTCTGTCACGCTGTATAGGCATCATCTACATCCTTTCTTATGAGCAGATTACTGAGTTAGGTTATAACACCTTTACTTCAAAGCCGTCAATCTACTAATGTGAAAAGTATCGTTTTATGCTCTTGCGCGTCGTAAGCGATGAAGAAAATACTCTCCGGGGCATCCCTTGGCAGTTGAGTGTTCTCATTAATTGATGAGCATGATAGACTGATAAAGAAGTTAATAGATCCATATTCTCTTGAGCAAAAAACGTATGAACGAATCATCCTATTATCAAGCAATTGTTGAGCGAAGCGCCTGTTGGTATGTCGTTGCCGTGTTGCGCAGTTTTGAACATACAGCCTTTGATCGCACGATCGATATTGCAGCAAGCAAGTTTGAATTTTTTGTGCCAGTGTCTATGGAAGAACCTTTCTGCGCAATCATGAACTATTTCCAAGAGCAGGGCCTGGTGAGTAATTTGGTAAAGCTTCCTAACCGCTTGACCGTAGGCAACGAGCCTGTCTGGCCAGACGCGCGTTGGTAAGTTAAAGCGCTTACTTTATTTGATCGGCTCAGAGCCTTCTTCTAACACATCAAGATATTTTTTATACACATACACTTTGTCGCGCTGTTTGCCGCTGATCTCTTTCAGTATGCCAAGAGTTTCTAATGCTTTAAGCGCATTGCGTGCTGTTGGCGCACTGATAGATAGCTCTTGTGCCACACTAGCAACAGATACTTGGGGTAATCGTTTTAAGAACTCAAAAAGAGTAAGGCACGTAAATTTAACCCTGCCCAGTGTTTCGATCTTGGCCAGATCTGTGTCAAATAGTTTATTAATAGTTTGCGTTGTTAATACTGCTTGGGTAGCGGTGATATAAACACCCTCTAAAAAAAATTCGAGCCAAGTTTCCCAGGTGCCATGCGTTCTGACCTGTTGCAAGAGATCGTAATAGATCGTACGGTTTTGTTTGAGGTATAAACTTAGATATAAAATCGGCTCAAGTAAAAGCTCTTTTTGGCAGAGCAATAACGTAATCAAAAGGCGACCCAGTCTGCCATTACCATCTAGAAAAGGATGTATGGTTTCGAATTGTACGTGCAGAAGACCAGCTTGTATCAAGACGGGCAGATGATGGGTTTCATCGTGTAAAAAATTTTCAAGATTGCCCAAGAGCTCCGTCAAATATTCAGGTGGTGGCGGGACGAAGAATGCATTGCTAGGCTTTGTGCCACCAATCCAATTTTGTGTCCGTCGAAATTCACCGGGATATTTATGAGACCCTCGCACGCCTTTCAGTAAAATTGCATGCGTTTCTTTGAGTAATCGCAATGATAAAGGGAACCCGTTTTCAATACGGCTGAGCGCGTGCTTAATCGCCTGTACGTAATTAGAAACTTCTTCAACGTCATCGAGAGAAACGGAGGGTTTTTGGGCATGCTCAAAGAGAATCAGGTCAGAGAAGGAACTTTGAGTACCTTCAATTTGTGATGACAGCAACGCCTCTTTGCGGACATACATGTAGATAAACAATGAAGTGTTGGGGATAGCCTGTGTGCTGCTGTTCAGTTCTGCAAGCGCTTTGGTGGCCTTTTCGAGGTAGGGGTAGAGCACTTGGAGATCCAACGGCGGGGCAGGGGGCAGATCCTGGGGTATGTAGGCATTATAATGGCCTCCAACGACCGATTGATTCAGGTAATTGCCGATTCTTTTGTTTTTTAACATCTTTTCTTAGCCTCCCTCGCTAAGAAAGGATAGCGGGCTAAGTTTTCTTAGTCAAGGGTTTAAAGAAAAGATAGCTCTCTTTATTCTGGCATGCAGCCAGCCATAAACTGTTTTGATCGAGGGCAACAAGCACATCTTGCCAGATGCGTCGGCGACAAGAAAGTACACCAATGAAGCCCGCCATTTTGACCTCTTGCAGATTTTTTATAATCCTTTCTTGACAACGTTTTTGATTCTCATACATTGTAATGCGGAACTTAGAGCCAAAGGAACATCAACCGAGTTAAGCCACCATTCTAGGCAGTGTCACGTCTGTCGATCTCTCCCGCTCAGTTTCTTAAATAAGTATTGTATTTTGTTGTGCGGCATCTGTTCGCACAAGGTAACCAACCTTTTTAAAGGACACTCTATGTATAAGAGTCTTGCCCTTGCGGCCCTTCTAGTGCCTTTTTCTGGATATAGCGCAGAGAAAGATGTACGTATCAACGAGCTTAAAGAAGCTCAATATCAGAAAGCATTAGAATTACAGCAAATTGCTGTTCGCATGAGAAAAATTGCTGCTCAATGTTATGATTATCAGGAGTATGATAATTTTCTCCGCGTGTCTGTACAACAAACGAACAAATCCGAGGAAGAATTAAAAAAATACAATACAGAGCTGGAAAACAAACTAGCCCATAGTCTATTTGATAACAAAGACTTCAATGTCGATCTGTCTAAGGAGCTTTTTTATAAGAGTCTCTATTTTGATGCTTTTAAAGGCTTATTTATTGAATCGGCAATTGAAAAATATTTGTTAGCTCTTATGGCTGAAGAGCTTAAGAGGTGTTTGGATGAATTGTTGTTAATCAAAAAAGAATTAAAGAGTTTGCTGTAGGGATTTGGCATGATACAAAAAATATTAATTTTCATCTTTGTTCCATTGTCTATACTTGCATCTCAAGCAGATAAACCTCATAAAGATGGAAACTGGTGTGATGTCTGTCGCTATGCGGCAGTAGGGACCATTCAAGAACTTGCTAAGCACGGTAAACTTCCAGATCTAGAAATAGTGTCTAGCCAAGCTGGTAGAGAGGTGGGCGCTACCGCGGCAAAAGAGTTGGCAGGTATTGTAGCAGCACCAACGACCAAGCAGTTAACCGACGATCTTGGGAAAAATGCTGGTGCGACAGCAGCAACAGCGCTAGGTGCGGCGACGGTGACAGCGGCTAAGATAGGGGCCTGCGTAGCTGCAGCGGCGGGCACCGTTTATGTAGCTGAAAAAGTAGCCGATCGATGCTTTCCGGTAGAGCAAGAACAGGCTAAGCGTGCAGAGGCCGCCATCGAGGCATTTAAGTCAACTGTTGTGCTAGAAGACATGAGGGCAGAGCGAAGAGCTGATCATGCATTCACGCAATGCTTAACCTATTTTCCCAAGCAAATAAGAAATAGTCTCGAGTGTCCTGGCAATTGCATGGACGATTACCGCAAGCTTGTTCTTTTAGGGCAACAAGCAGTTGCTGATGAGAAATTAGTTCGCTTAAAAAAGGCGGACGATTGTCCCGTCCCAGCTATGTCTGCGCACGAAGCTGAACAAGAGGTGCGAAAATCATTTGAAGAGAACCTAAACGGTCCAATGAGAGCAATAGAGACCGTTAAGTCGACCTACTATTCTTGGCTGTGGAGCTCGTCGGGTGTTACGATTGAATTGCCAGAAAAAACTATTGTGTTACTCGAGAGCAGAAGCTCGCTAGACCCTGCTAGATTTGCAAAACTCTATGCAGAAATTATTACTGCGAAATATCCGCACATTAAAGTCTGCCTAGCGGATTTGGTAGTAGATAAAAAGGGGTATCCCGCACGCATCGCTGTTCATTTAACAATTGATGGTAATAAGGTGTATCCGAAGACAGGTCCAGCAATAGTTTAATAATGTAAAGACGAGCAGAGGTCCTTGCATTAACTTGTACAATAAGAAAGGCCTCGCTACGTTAATATGTAGCAAGACCTTTCTTTTGTAACCATTTGTTAGGCTGGTATGGGATTTTCACCTAGACCAAACCTTTGCTAGTAGACTAGCGCTAGTTGCGAGGAGCTGGCAGCGGGCCACTTTTTACTCTTGCATTGTTGATAAAATTTGCAACAATCTCATCTGCTATTGCATCGCTGCTTTCCTCTTGCGCTGCGTTCGCTGCGTTTTTCTTGCGCTGCGGTACGGCTCGCGCCCTTCGCGGCGCTTGTGCACTTTTTGGTGCAATTTTTCCTTCGGTTGCTTTATTAGCCAGCGTGCGTAATCTCTTAATTTCTTCTTGAGCTTTTGTAAGTTCGTTTTCGAGAGTATAATTTAATAAGCATGATTTGCTCCATTGTTCGGCGCATAATGCGTCATTATTTTCTGCAGTTTTCAATGCTTCACTGAGCGTGCCAACCTGCTTGGTCAATTGCTCGTTTTCGTGCGTAAGTTTAGCAATTGCAGCAGTTAGTTGTGAAGGCCAATCGGGCTTTTCTTTGCGCAGTGTTACATGCTGAGTTCTATCTGTCTCATCTTGAGAGCTTTCATCTCCAGAGGAACTATCCCTGAGATCGAAGACCAGGCGCGGTTGAGGTTCTTCTCGTTTTTCGCTAGCCCCGCTTTGGGCAATGAAAGCAAGGGTTGGCAATATGATTGCAAGTATCAATCGTTTCATTAGATTTTTTCTGCATTTAAAAATTGAATGATGAGAAGCGGCCTTATAGTAAGAGAAGCCCCGCTACAGGTAACGTGGCAAGGCTTCTCTATTTTAATTATGCAAAACAAAGCTTGCAGCTTAGGAAGGTCTGCGTAGTCTTTCTGTTGCCTTGGCTCCTGGGCGAGTTAGAGGGAATTGGCGTTGGCCTTCTCGAGCAACGTCTGTCAAGATGGCAGCCGCTCTTGCAAGGGGATCCTCATCTTCTTCTGCTTGTTTACGTTCTTTATCTGCGGCCATTAATCGCGCCATAAGAGCTTGTTGTGCAGCAGGCGTAGAATGCATAGGTTGGTTTTGTTGAGGGTCCATTGCTATGTTCTGAGCAACAAATGCAAGGCTTGGCAACAGAGCGAGAATCATTAGCTTTTTGATATTCATGTTTTCCATAATATTTACTTTAATTTTACGGGTTTTTTTATTTAAGAATCACTTCGTGGTCTTTTTTTGCCTGTTATATTCGATTCTTGCGGGCTAACATCTTCCATCTTAAGACCTCCAAACATCTCGTCAAAGCCGGAATCATAAGCATCAGAATTATTAACAGGAGAGTAGCTAAAATGAGTCTGTTCAGAAAGAGAAGGAGATCTTGCGGGCTCAACAGACCTGCTGTTTTTGCGCCCCCCAACCACGTTCATTACTACTGCAACAGTTAGAGCCGGGTGCTTTTCTGGGTTGTTATTTTGCGCCATTGCTGCACTTTGGGCAACAAACGCCACGCTTGGCAATAAAGCGAGAATCATTAATTTGTTGATGTTTATCATAGCCTTCATAAAAATTTATTTTGTATAGCTTTTTGTTCTAACTCTTTACAATCGAATTCGCCTGGAGCTTTTCACGCTATTAAAAGCCCACTGTTCTTATTGATAATTTTCATCAGCGTGTATGACCGTAGTATCTGAGCGCGTTAGCCTTCTGACGATATTTACAGCTGCTTCTTTCATCGGACTTTTTGCTGCGTTAGCGTTATGTTTTGTAATTGCTTTATTGGCTCCTGGCACCTTGCGAAGTTCTTCGTTTTCTGCTCGAAGATCGGCTATTTCTCTACCAAGTCGTCTGTTGTCTCTTTCCAATTGCATGATAAACACCTTTCTCTTCGTATACTTATATAGATAGTGGCATTTAGCAGCTTCTTGTTCGTGTTCGCCAGCTTGAGCTTCTCTGAGTTGTTTTGACAATGAAGTATTTTTTGCTTGTTCGATTGCTAATGCTGTTTCGGTATTATTTAAAATAGCTTGGATGGTTGCGAGGCGTCTCTTTATTGCTTCTAGCTCTGTTCTTGTGCGATCGAGATCTGTTAAATACATTGTTGCATGGCCAGGTCGACAAGGAGGGCGTCTTGTTGGAGCAAGAGGTCTACCAGAACTTGCAGCGGCCATACCACTACAAAGCAACGCGAATGCGACAAGCGCAATTTTGTGCGCGCCAAATTTTTCCATCAGAAAAATCCTTATATTTTTTTTATGTTGTTTTTAAAGAAACCTAAAACAGTATGTTTCAGGCTGTTAAATTGTCAACAATATTTTATGTGTTGTTGTTGTAATCAGAAAACTCATAGCATGCAGATTGGTATGATGGTTTGCATCGAGTTTCGTTGTGATATATAAATTTGGTGATTGCCATCTATTTTGGTAAACGATGTGCATGTTAATATGCAAGTAGTGTCAGCTATTAAGTTATATGAAAATATGTGATGGTAAGTGCGCAAATGTGCATGAAAAAAAGTGTTGCGCAATGCATCATGCGGTGGAAGTATTTAAAGACTTTTGGAGACTCTCCTAAACATATGCATTCTGCTTGATCTGACCAAGTGTATACTAGACCTTATGGGCGCGTAGATTTGCATGTAACGTGAAGCGTATAATTTCTTAATCTATTGTTGTGCCTGTTTCGCTGCGGCTTGAGGAGTCAATTAACGAAGCTTAGATATAAATAACGCAGCTTAGGTATAAATAACGCAGCTTAGGTATAAAACGCGGCGCCACTTACCAGTATCTTCAGGTTCGCAAACCTGGGCGATTTTGACCGTTTGACGGGCCTAATTGGCAGTGTTACAATTAGAAACAAGCAGGGCGATAAATATTCGCTTTAATGGTATCGTTTTTGTGTTGTTAAATTTCTATGAAGAAGGATGTTCAAGATGAAAAAGTTTAAATTGTGTTCATTGCTCGTAGCTGCGCTTTATTGCGTTCCTGCTCTTTCTGTAACCCCTCCGGATCGATCAGGTAATTCTTCGTTGGGTTCTACCCGTTTGGAGCTTTTATAGTTCGACCATTTTAAAAATGCCGTGAAGAGAGTAAGCTAACCCCTGGACTTAAAAAAACCGGGAGAATTGCTAAAATGAATTTCATGGAAAAGCTTACGAATAAAAATAAAGTTGAACTAT
>JAFEAZ010000020.1 GCA_018266085.1 Candidatus Babelota bacterium | reverse complement strand
GTGTTAAGTTTTTCTAGAAGCTTCATTTAGCCGGATCTCCTACTTGTGGTTGGATGGTTCGGCTATTTTTTATACCAAAATTTTCTTAATCCGTTAACCCGGGCTTCTTATTACGCATAAGGTCTAATGTATTTCCAGCGTCAGGCTTTGCCAGTTCAGCTGCTAATTTAATCCGTTGAGCCTCTCCTCCGGATAATGTCGAGGTAGATTGTCCCAATTTTAAATAGCCCAAGCCTACTTGGTTCATAAGATCCAAAATGGCAAAGATCTTTTTTCCTTGCCTGAATAGATCAATGGCTTCGCTTACGCTCATATCCAAGACGTCTGCAATAGTATGCCCCTGAAATTGCACAGCTAACAATTCTTCAGTAAACCTTCTGCCATTGCAAGCCGGACACCCTGTTTCTATGTCTGGCATAAAGGTCATATCAACTGCTACAGTGCCCGCTCCATTACAATTTTGGCAACGTTCATTAGAGGTATTGAACGAAAATTTATCAGCAGTAAATCCACGACGTTTTGCTTCTGGCAATGCAGCAAACAGATCTCGAACCAAATCAAAAAGCTTGGTATATGTTGCTACATTTGATCGAGATGATTTTGCATTACCGATGGTAACTTGATCAACTGTGACTATTCGTCTGAAATGATCTAATCCGTGAACTGAGGTATGCTTTCCCGGCACGTCGCTTGCATTGTTAAAGTATCTTCTGGCAATCTTGTCCACAATGTCGAACAAGAACGTTGATTTTCCCGAACCAGATACACCAGTCATGACAACAAATTGTTGCACAGGAATACTGACATCGATATTTTTCAAATTATGCTCAGAGGCTCCACGAATGGTAAGTGATCCCGTTGAGAGAGCAACATTGGGCTTGAGAGCAACTTTCTTGGCGAGATAATTAGCAGTACTTGAAGCAGTAGCATTCTTAATATGCATTGGTGTACCAGAAGCAATTATTTCACCACCTTTGCTGCCTCCGCCAGGCCCTATATCTATGACGTAATCAGCCTTCTCCACTACTTCCATATCATGTTCAATAACCAAAACCGTATTGCCAGCTTCTTGTATCTTTTTCAGGGTTCTTAATAGTTTTGCAGTATCGTGAGGATGAAGACCTGTTGTTGGTTCATCAAGAACGTACAACACACCACTGAGTCCGCTGCTCAACAATCCAGCTAACTTCAGTCGTTGTGATTCACCTGCTGAAAGCGACGGAAGTGTACGATCCAAAGTAAGATAATAAAGACCTACTTCTATTACATTGGATATTCGATCTTTCAACGCCCCTGAAAAGGCTGAAAGAACGGGCTTTTCTGTATCATCAACAATACTATCCAGCTCGTGTAACCACGCCAGTAATTCATTAAGGCTCATCTTCGTCACATTACTAATAGTTTTGCTACCAACAGTTACTTCTCTGCCCAGTTTCGACAACCGTGTGTTGTTACACGTAGTGCATGGTTCTTGTACTATGTACTTGGTAACATCATTGGCAGCGCTTGTAGGATTCTTCTTGTACTGGTTCAAAAGAGACGTGACCACACCTTCAAAATTACCTTCGCTGACTTTCTTAGGTGCTGCAATACTCTTACATGCTGTAGCAAACACAGGAAAATCAATTCCGTACAGTAGAAAATCTTTTTGCTCTTGCGTGTACTTGCCAATAGGTATGGTAGGATCAAATGGAAAATTATAATGCCTGCTTGCGGCAACAATAACGTTCTCGTAATACTTTGCAAGAGACTCATTCCAATAAGCAACACCGCCGCTTCTCAACGTCTTTTCTTCATTGAGTAACCGAGCTATATCGACGTTAATAATGTCGCCTACCCCTTTACAAGCTTCGCACGCGCCAGAAAGCGCATTGAAAGAAAAGTGAGCCATTTGGAGCTTTTCTAAGTGGTGGTTGCACTGTGGACATGCAAAATAGCTTTTCTTTCTGGTCTTTACCGTAGAGCCAGATTGTTCTTCTATCTCAACGGTGGTCAATTTATGCTTGTCTTGCAAAGGTTGCTTAACAGTTTGTCCGCAGCCTCTACAAGGCTGAGATCCCATTGCGGCAAACATGTTTCTGAGTATGGTAAGAATGCCTGTTCTTGTACCAACAGTAGAGCGAGGATTGAAATCAGCAACACGCTGAGAAACGCCAATGGACGGTGACAATCCCGTGATGCTATCCACTTTTGCTTTCTCAATATGATCCGTCATCATTCCCAATGATTCCAAGTATTGCCTGATACATTCTTTTTGTAGAATATCAGTCGCAATAGAAGATTTACCAGATCCTGAAGGCCCTGTTAATACAACTAATTTACCTTTGGGGATCTCAAAACAGATATTCTTCAAGTTGTGCTCTTTTGCACCATGCACAATGATCTTATTGAGATCATGAGTAACAGGAAGCCCACATTGTAAAGGGCAAACTAAATTCTTAACCATGAGTGCCACCATACTCCTTCAACTTTTGGATAGTCGTATCACACCATTCTAAAGCAGTTACAATGTGTCTGATTCCATGGTCTAATGTAAGCAATCCATAAAAGGATTCTGATGTATCCATTATCCGTAACTCATGTTCAATTTTCTGGAATGAAGACAACTTAGTCTCAAGTTCTTTCTTGTAGGTTTCCAGATGTTCGATAGTGACTTTAATAGGAATTAGATTCCCAAAAAATAGCTTTAATAGCTGCTCGTTCCTGAGCTGCAAATGTTCAGGTGTTTGTAATAACCATTGCTTAAGGGCATCATGACCTGCTTGAGTTAAGGTATACACGTTACGCTTACGATCATTGGTTGTAGGTGTATCTACTTTTACAATTAATAGTTGCTCTTCCAGGTCTTCTAGTACGGGGTAAATAGAGCTAAAGCCCTCTTTCCAAAAATATTCAGTACTGGACTCCATATGCTTCTTGAGATCATATCCTGAACTTTTTTTGAGCAATGCCAGCATTCCAAGGATAGCAAACTGGCTTTTTCCATTTTTTGGCATCGTTTCTCCCCTTAATCATATATATCAATATGATATATTACTCAAGCACTTCCGGGGATCAATGATTTTGTCGACAAAACGTTAAATTGCCGGTAAAATTAGGCTATATTTAACTTATTTTTGGAAAGCTTATGGAAAAAAAAATAGTATTTTCTTCTGATAGCACCCTCTCTCAGCAATGCTATGAACAACTCCAAAACGAGATCATTGAGGGAATTCTTAAACCAGGCCAAAAGCTCAAGGTTGCCCCTATTAAGGAGCGTTTTAGTATAGGGCAAAGCCCGGTGAGAGAAGCCTTATCACGGCTTGCTTCCTTTGGCCTTGTAGAGATTGAGGACAATAAAGGCTTTAGGGTTTCGACCATTTCCGAATCTGACATACGAGACACGTATACTACTTTTACCCAGATTGAGAATATGGCCTTATCATTAGCAATCGAGCGCGGCGATGCAGATTGGGAAGCTTCGATAGTTGCAGAGCTTCACAAACTGTCTTTATTAGAGAACAAAAAGGGCTTTGATTCTTATGCTCAATGGGCTGAATGTAACTATAATTTTCACATGGCTCTGATTGCTGGATGCAATTCACCAACCTTGCTTGAGATCCGTCGTAATCTATATATGAAATTTGATCGTTACTGTCGGATGTCATACCAAATTAGTAAGCATGAATTACCGATCAATAATCATGAACATAAAAAAATAGCTCAGGCTGTTCTTGAAAGAGATAAGAAGTCGGCCGAAGAGCTTATGACTTACCATATCAATGGACCACTTGAAGATGTCATTAAAAATTTTAAAAAAAATAGTCTTATATAGGAAAAATTATGAAACGTGCCAACGCTTTAATTAAGCTCTTGAAGTATGCATCACCAAGCAAGAGTAAGATAGTCTTTGCTTCAGTCTGCTCAGTCCTCAATAAACTATGCGATATAGTCCCTGAAATATTGATTGGTATTTCGATAGACATCATTGTAAATCAACAACATTCAATCGTTGCAAGGCTAGGAATTATAAACCCCTTCTATCAACTCTACCTAGTAGGAGCTCTTACAGCGTTGTTATGGATTTTAGAATCGGTGTTCGAATACCTCTATTCAATCGCATGGCGTAGCTTGGCACAGGAAATCCAACATAACCTTCGCTTAAAAACGTATGCTACTATGCAAGACCTAGACCTGTCTTATTTTGAGAACAAGACAACAGGAGGCCTGCTCAATGTTCTGCAAGAAGACATACAGCAATTAGAGCAATTCTTGAGCCAAGGGCCTAACGAGATAATACAGTTAACAGTCAATATTATTGTTATGGGCTTGATCTTTTTTTATCTATCACCAGTCTTGGCATTCCTAACATTGTTACCAATACCCTTCATTATTGGCCTTGCTTATTATTTCCAAAACAAATTGGCTCACTTGTATGAGTCCGTACGTCAAAGCTCCAGCAATTTGGCAAGTCATATCGCGTATAGACTGCAAGGCATTACTACCATTAAAAGCTATACCACAGAAGCTTATGAGCTAACACGATTACAGCAAGAAAGCGATCTCTATCAAGAGGCAAATCATAACGCAAGCCGTGTAAATGCTCTTTATATCCCTATTGTACGTATGGCAATAATGGCAGGGTTTATTATGTCATTGATCGTTGGTGGAATATACGCGTTACAAGGGATAATTCCCATAAATTGGTATGCTGCCTTGGTTTTCCTAACGCAACGCTTCTTGTGGCCGTTTACTTCATTGGCGACAATTACTGATATGTATGAAAGAACCATCGCTTGCGCAAAACGAATCCTAGGGGTACTAGAAAGCACTCCAACTCTGTATGATGGCAACAATACCTTTGATATAACTGCAGTTCAAGGCAGCTTAGCGTTCACAGATGCTTCTTTTTCTTATTCAAATGATGTGAAGGTCCTCAACAACGTGAGCTTTGAAATTCCTGCTCATACTACAGTGGCTTTTGTGGGCGCTACTGGATCAGGAAAAAGCACCATTATTAAGCTCTTGCTGCGTTTTTATGATCCAAATAATGGTTTAATTTCCGTCGATGGTCACAACATTAAAAACTTAAAATTGTGTGATTTGCGCAAGACTATGGCACTCGTAAGCCAAGACGTTTATCTCGTTGAAGGTACCGTTGCGGACAATATTTCTTACGGTACATTTGATGCATCTCGAGATGAGATTGTAGCGGCGGCAAAAATGGCACAAGCTCATGAATTTATTATGGAACTACCGTTAGGGTACGACACAAAAATACAGGAGCATGGTAAAAATTTCTCGGGCGGACAACGCCAGCGTATTGCAATTGCACGTGCAATTATGAAAAAATCACCAATTCTGATTTTTGACGAAGCCACCTCTGCTATCGATAATGAAACTGAGGTAGCAATTCAACAATCAATAAGCAAACTATCAGCCGATCATACTATTATTATTATCGCACATCGACTCTCAACAGTACGCAATGCTGATACCATCTTTGTATTAGACAAAGGCTCTATTGTTGAATCAGGCAATCACGAAATGCTTTTAAAGCAAAATGGGGCTTATTCAAAACTCTGGAATGCAACGAACTAAAGGTCTACAATGACAACTTCTACGTTTTCATTACTAACTATGATCATGCTCAACAGAGCATTATATGTTGCCGCTGATCTTGGTATAGCGGATCATCTTGCGACACAACCTATGACCGTTTCCGAGCTTGCTTGCGTAACGCATACCAAGCCCGAATCATTGCAAAGAATGCTCTACTTGCTTGAATTACATGGTGTTTTTAAACAACAAGAGGATATGCATTATTGTCTTACTGATTTTTCTGAATCAATGCGTCAAAATACCCCGAATAGCATAAGGCCATTTTTATTGCATGATGATGACACTCGTTGGAATAGCTTTGGTCACTTAGGTTATTCTGTTACCACTGGCAATGCTGCATTCGATATGCTGTATGGTCAGAGTTATTTTCAGCATTTACAACAAAACCCTCAGCTAAGCGCACGATTTAACGATGCTATGATGACTATTTCTTGCCAAGAAGATTCGGCAATTGCCACAAAGCTTGTATTTGAAAAAGTAGTTGCTGACATTGGTGGAGGCAAGGGACAATTACTGAACAAGATTATAACCAATCACGCTATCACTCAGGCAATCCTGTTTGACCTTCCTGAAGTTATCGATCAAGCCAACAGTGTAGATTCAATATGCTTAAAAATAGGCGGTTCTTTTTTCGATCCACTCCCTTTTAGTGCAGATATTTTTGTCCTTAAAAGAATTTTGCACGATTGGAACAACGAAAAAGCATTGACGATACTTAAAAACATACGCCATGGCATGCATGCGGATTCAAGGTTATATATCATAGAAGGAATCCTTGATTATTCTGAAGATAAAAAGTTATTGGCGGCCATTGATCTTGCTTTACTTACTATTTTTCAAGGGCAAGAAAGAACAAAGTCTGAATTTGATGTGCTCATTACGGCAGCAGGCCTAGAAGTTGTTTCGATAAAAAACCTCGATAGTGTTATATGTGCAATCGAATGTAAAAGATCGGAATCGCATTAGCAAAGAAATATAACGTGTATGGATCATAATATATGCTGGGATATAATCCGTTAGAGAATGAATGTCATGAATAACAATATTCATCCAGATCTTCTGATAGCAAGCCAGATTGCCTATGAACCAAGTGGATTCATACTCAATGCATTGGAGCAATCAATAGAGAGTAAAGAATATGGCGCTTGCACATTTACAATCAACAACCAAGTGATTACGTTTCGTGTTGCCAAAATTACACCTACGAAAATAGGTCAGTTTGTTACCTTATGGAAGCGAATTGATAGCGGCCCTATTATGCCGTATGATATAGCTGATCCCATTGAATTATTTATAATCTCTGTGCGCAGCGACAAAAAGCTTGGTCAATTCATTTTTCCCAAAGATATATTGCTGCAAAAAGGGTTTATATCGTCGGATGATATTGGTGGAAGGCGAGCTATGCGTGTCTACCCTCCATGGGATAAACCTGATAACCGGCAAGCTAAAAATACGCAAGCATGGCAACTATTATACTTTGCCGAGATACAACCTATTTTCGATATTCACAGGATCCAAGCATTGCTCATGCAGCGCAAGAGCTTGTAGCAAATTTGCACCCCGATTAAAAATTACGTAGACTGCAATCCCAAGATCTATCATTTTGGGAGCATCTATGTTTCACATCAAGAAATCTCGAGCCGCAAAAATATTCCTGTTATGTCTGACACTTTCTGTTGTTGACAAGGGCTGGGTTACCAAGACGCATTCTTTGGATATAGGCGCAGCAATAATCAGCCAAGAACTTCTCTATGTGGCAACACTTGCTTGTTCGTGTCTATGGCGAGCCTACAACAATGCCAACGACTCTGTAGCTGACCGTATATTCCATCAAGAGATACAACAGATTGCAAAGCAGAACTCTACATCTGCCATTCCTCCAACAGTTCCCCTACGCATGCCGCAACAGACTTCATCTCTCATACATAAAGAACACATAAAGCCAGTACCAATTGCACAACGCATATTGCCTATCGCGGTCAAAAAAGTCGACAATACCGAGAAAGCCAAAGTCGTTATATGTCATGTTACACAAGAACAGATAACACAACTTACCTATGCTGCGATTCCTGAAACAGAGAAAGTAGCGGCACAAGAATTAGTGCGTCATGTTGCTGTCGATTGGCACAAACAGCTGGAGCAGAGAAGTTCTGAGGCAATACGATCTGCACAAGCACATGCGTACAATCATATGTTTACAGAATTGCGCGCATTGAATCCAGGATATACTTCAGAGATTCATCCAAACGGCGGCGTTACCTATCGAGCACCCAATCCTCTCTTTTATTGCTATCTTGGGCCATCACGACAAAGACATCCGAATAGCCTTGCTAATGATATTGCAGAGCAGCGATTGAATGAACAGATACAAATCAAGTATGATCCCTATGTCCGGGCAGCCATAGAGCATGAACTTTGTGGTTTTCTCAATAATGCCCGCTATCTTATGTATGGCACTTTGCTGGAACGCATCGCGGCACTAGTTTATGTTGCTGATTTTCATAT
The DNA here is from genome assembly GCA_018266085.1 of Candidatus Babelota bacterium. GTDB lineage: Bacteria > Babelota > Babeliae > Babelales > Vermiphilaceae > JAFEAZ01. The sequence continues at coordinate 41,388 of JAFEAZ010000020.1, read as the reverse complement.
TGAGACCAGAACATTTGGACAAGAATTGTATGACGTACAAAGACAGATATATGCCCACTATGTTCATACTGATGGAAGTTTATGCATTGATAGGCTTTCTGATATGACCCATGCTCATGCCATTATTAAAAAATATGTTGCCTGCCAAAAAAAGATTGTACCTGTCTTTGAAAAATCCTGCGTGCATGCACGATCTCCATGTACTTCTGATATTATTAAGAACAAGAAAAACGTTGATCTGAAAGCGATAAACAATAATCGCACCAACCAACGTTATAGAAATATGCTGACTGCTTTTGCATCAGGCGATATGCAGCAAGTAGAGCAGATAAAAAATAGTAACAGCAGCACACGTGGTATTCAGACGCTCTACGAGCAGATACGAGCTAAATACAATACACTTGTTGGGCAACAAGAAGCTCTATCAAAAGATGCATATGGCATTCTCCATTTCCATCTGCCAGTTGCATTACAAGATCCTTTATATACTTCACTGGCCGATGGCGATCATGCCAAATTACAAAGCAATCCATCGGCACTGGCAAGTTTTAATGACGCATTACGGTTACGTAATCGCTATAAACAATCTTTGCACAAAGCGTGGAATATTTCATATGAAGCTGAACCCATTGTGCATCAGGCATTGTACGCATTAATAGACAGCGGCATCATACCTGAGCGAATCGATAAAATACACGAACTTTCAACCGATCCGAATATCAGTCTCTCTGATCGAAAAAAGATAGTACAAGCACTATTTTTACCAAACGGCATCATAAAGGATTTTGCTGAGTATGATCGTGCCCAATCGCTCAAGGTGCCAGCGACAATTTTAGAAGAAGAATGTGCACAGATTCGCCTGCTTCTTAATCGTATAGTCTACACAGAACGTGTATGCAATGATGAGCAGATTACAAGCGAATGTGCCGCAGCTGTAGAATACGTTCAAAAGTCGCTTACAACCAACGATAAAGAAAGCGCTGAGCGTTATCTCTTTTATGCCCAGAGCATGTTTGATCAAATAGAGTCTGATCTGATACTGCTTAACTCAGAGCAACAACCGACAGGTAATACCAATAAAACTCCACAGCAAAAACAATCTCCCGAACCAAAAGAACCAAAAAATAATAAGCCAGATCCTTCATCTCGTGGCACTGCAGCAGTTGCTCTTTTAAATCTCATTGATGAAAGTAAAGAAAAGGCTATAGAGGTCTTTAATAAGACGCATGAATGGTTGCTTTCTGAAAAGGGGTGGAAGACTGTGATGCATTGTTTTAAAGATAAGCCGAATCACAATTTTGGCCCATTATTATCGCGTATGACTGGCGACACCAGGGATGTTTGGACTAAGGTTGCCATTGATGTGACCAAAAAACTTGTAGATATGGGGACTCAGTTGCCTATTGATTCAGCCGGCATTTTCGAAGAGGTCTTGGTTGCATATGAAGGAGAACTAATCACTGTGCAGGGCGCTGTTATGGATGGCATGGTTAAAATCAGTACGATGTTCATTAAAGATATACATGTAAGGTGATGCCTATGCATTGGAAACAACAAGTACAGTTATTGGAGCAGGAAGCAAGTTTTGATATCGCAATTTTCTTACTGGAAAAAGTCGTAAAAAATAATCCCAATGATGTGGATGCATATATCTTTTTGCTTTTTCGGCTGAGAGAAATGTGGCTTGAGGGTAGTGTTTACTGGTGTAATGTCTCAAAAGATCCACTAAGAGATGTAAAAAAAGAGTATTATGCCTCAAAACGTGATAATTATATGGCAGCAGCAGAGAAATATTTTGCCGAATCATATCACCGCTTTTCTGAGAACCCAGAGTACTTATATTATGCAGCACATATATTAGGCCACATAGCTTGGTATTTTGGAGCGTCTGACGATCTGCAAAGCGATCTCGAGCTTCGTGCTGTACGTATGCGCTATAATGCCGTTCTGAATATGATAGACTATTATAAAGAGCTCTATGATAAAGAACCAAATAATGTTGATGTAATTAAATATGCAGCCAGTATAGTCAATGATCCATCTTTGCAAGAACAGTTAGCAACTAAGGGTGCTGCTGCTGAATATGTCATTGGCGGAGAAGTATCCTGGGCTAAAAAAATCTTGGAAGATGCTCATAAAGACAAAGCTGAGAGCAAGTAATAGCAAATGCTTGGAAATAACATTATGCATTGGAAAGAACAAGTAGCGCGGCTAGAACAAGAAGGCAGTTTTGACATAGCGATCTTCTTGCTTCAAAAAGTAATCGCTGAACATCCAGATAATGTTGATGCGTACATTTTTTTATTGTATCGGTTGATGGACACGCTGATAGAAGGTTCCTGTTACTGGTCCAATATCTCAAAAGACCCTTTACGTGAAGTCAAAAGTGCGTATTACGAATCCAAATATGATGAGTATGTACAGCTAGCTAGAAGATATTTTGCCGAGTCATATGCAAAATATTCCGACAATCCAGAATACCTTTTTTATGTCGGGGTTATTATAGGACCAGATCCCTATATTTTTAATCCGAAAGAAGGATTTGATCCTATGGACATGATCCATGCAGCCTTTGCTTTGAATTATAATACAGTGCTCAAGGACGAGTTTACTTCTCTTAATATGTATTTAGCTACGCATAACCAAGCGAATAATATTGTGTATGCGAGACATATTTTAAGTGATCCATCTCTTCAGAGGCAGTTAGCTACCAAAGGATCTGCCGGAGAGTATGTGATAGGAAGATACATAACCTGGGCTAAAAAAGTCTTGGAAAACGCAGAAAGTAACGGCGCTCCTATCAGCAACAGTTGATGATTGTTTACACGGCAACATTGATTGAGAAGGTGGAACACACGGTTTTGATATGCTGCAATGTGAATCCAAACGTGACTTCTCTGTTAAGGAACACGTCGCGTAAGGCCCGCCATACTTCGCCAATCCATGCCTTCCGGCTTTGCTGGCTCCATCTTTTTAACGGAAAAACTTACGAGAATGTCTATGCTGAATAGGCGAAGACTGCCCGGCATACCCCAACGAAGTGGGCGATGCGAGGTTAGATCTAATTTTTTCAAAAATGGCTGACAGGCCAGATTCCATAACAGTTTCTTACAGATGAGTCATTGCATTCTTGCAGAACATTAAGTTCTCGGCGACGTTTCGCATCGTGCTAAAAATGTATCTACGTCAACGGCCAGTTCAGCACTCTTTGTTGAAAGTGATTTTATATCACTCATAACCTCAGACATGGTGCGAGAGAGGTCTTGCTGATGCACATCAGCTGCCTTCATTTCAAAGCCAGCGAGTGGTAACAGCGTTGCTAATTTCTGAGTATGCAAAGCACCAGCATGCACGAATAACACGCGTTGTTTGCGCTGCTCGTGGATTGTTTTTAACAAGGTTGCGTCGAATACACTATTGGTCGCCTGTTCCATCGTGCACCAGAGACTATTGTCGTTCAAATTATAAGTATTATCATCCTTTTTTATCACAAACTCATCCATAAGTACGTGAGCCAAAGAACTATTTTTTTGCTCAGGCATTGAAATGAGCGCTTGATCAATGCTGTTGATTACTTTATCTGTGGGTCCTAACAGTGCATCAAACCCTTCCATGAATCCCTGTGTAACAGCTTTGTCTTCATCACCTGGCAGGCGCTTCAGTGAATATGCATACGGAACAAGTACTTGATCAAATTGGGTGCAATTTTCTTCATGGGCTTTGACAAATGTTGCGCCCAAATATGTTGCAGCAGCGGGTTCTTTTAACGCTGTGGTCAATTCTTTATAACCCGAATGTTGTCTAGCTGCGACCAGAAAAAATCCAACTAATGCACCATATTCTGCTCTAAATTCAGGGTATACTATAGTTAGGTTGTGTTGTTCGACCGCTTGTGTTAATTGCTCCATCGAAAGAGAAATCGAATCTCTCTGAAATCCTTCTGTAATGAGGCAAGCCTGAGATTCGACCATCGCTTTGGCAAGAGCAACAGATTGCCTGTTGCTTATCTCATTGGAACAACCATGTTGATCGCCCATAAGAATGATCGTTTGCCCCTTGCTATCAGGACCGAGCTTAGGATTATGAAATTCTCTTATTTCGGTAATCATGGCATGAGAGGTAGTTGCACAGAACATGCTGAGCGCAGCTAATAGGTATGCGGCAAGACAGCTCTGGTATTTCATGAAATACTCCATTACTCAGGCAATTCACCAAAATTAGTCCTTCTGAACAGCTTTATGCTATCAGGGCTTAACTTACTTAAATCGAAGTATTGCTCAAATTCTTTCTCAAACTGAGCAAGCGGGGTGATATGTGCGTCATAATACAATGTTGCGATTATTTGATCACAAGCATCATATAAAGCTAGCAGGCGATGATTCCACATTCCGTCTAGTGCAGGATTATCTGGTATGTGTATTGAGATTTGTTTAAGATGCACCGGTTGAGGCTTCACACCATCTCCTAGCTGTTGCACATATTCTTGGTATTTCTGGTAGCTACCAAAATGCATATGCTCAGGAACCATACGACTATGTTGCACAGATGTTTTTTCTGATTCTTGTGCAGACAATGCGACGATAATATCAACCTTATCGAGCATTTTCACAAACAGATCGTAATCTTCATCAGAGTATAATACGAATGTTATAGTGCTAAGCTTTGGACCTACCGTCAGCGTCATCGCATAGTAGAAAGCTGCTTCTAATGCGACACGTGCTGCACGTTCCTTAGGGAATGCATAAATAGCAGAACTTATAAAAGGAAACGCTATAGAACGGATGTTATTTTGTTCAGCTACGGTTAATGCATTGCGGTAAGCGCTGCTTAATAAACGGTCTTGTTCTTGAGTGTCTTTGATTATTCTGCAATCTGGACCAACGGCATGAATAATGTGTTTGATGTCATTTTTTGTCAGACCGAAACTATCTGTGATACAAGCCTGACCAACTGGACATCTGACATCGCCTGCTGCAACTACTGGCAGCCGGTAACATGCCTTCTGCAACTGTTCTAACCCCGCGGCAGCAAAAATCGCTCCACAGACACCACCACCAGCTTGTAACTGTGGATTGGCTGCGTTGACTATTGTTTGTGCGTGGCTTTTGGTAATATCACCCTTCTCAACACATATTTCGACACCATCGACAATTTTGAACACGCTTGCCGAGATATGCGTGGGAATATTAGCACTTGCAATGGCAAGTACAGAAAATAGTGTAAGTTTCTTCATGGATAAGTACCTCATAAGTTAAGAATCTATTAAAATGTCATATGAGGAATTGCCAAGGCCATTAAGCCAACAACGGCTAAGCAACCTCCAGCAAAAATAAGATCATCTTTGGCAGACGTTTGAAATGGAATGCCCGTTAGCACGTTGACGACATCTGTTCTGCCAAGTTCTTGCGCAATCATCAAAGCACTCTTGGTAAACTCGACTGAGCTTTCTTGAACCACTGGTATACTGTCACGCGCGCCAGCATCTATAAACATTTGTACAATTTCGGCAGATGAATAGATGGATGCATAGGTCAACAATGGCATTATGCCAAACACTCGTTCATCGGTAACACGATTATAGGTGTTTGCAGTGACATCTGCTCCAGCCTTGATGAGCATGTTGATAATAGTGACCGAGTCTTTATCAGCTCCGCGGTCTAATGCATAGCGCAATACAGGTTTAAGCAAACGTATGCACTCGCTGTCTACAGCATTTACATCTTCGCCTTGCTCGATAAGGCGCTTAATCTCTTGGGGTGACTGCTTACTTTCAAGCGCTTTCATTAAACGGGTGGGCTCCTTGCAGTAGAAGCCTAGGCAAGCAGGAGTTATTATACTGGCTGCTAACGCGAGTACTACTTTTGTATACGTATAGTTCATAATGGATATTCTCCAAAGAGGAGTCAAAGGGAAAAACCTTCTAGAATTCAGCACTCTAGTCTGTTTCAGTGTAATAGGGCTTATGAGACTTGTAAAACGGTTGCCCTGCTTCGCACATTACGGGTCTAATGGGACCGGTATAACCGAACCACTCGGTGGATTTCTATTTTCTTTCAATCAGCTGCCCATCAACATATTCCGGCTTAAGGTATGCTCGCAAAGAGCGATCAAAATTGCTGCTTGAACAGGTCGTGCCACAGGTGAAAAGATCAACAAAACAGGCACCAAATTCTGGATAGGTGTGAATGCTCGCATGGCTTTCTGACAACATTATAACCATCGTAAAGCCACCACCAGGAAACTCATGACTTTGATAATTCAAGACTTGAGCTCCCGAAGCCTCTGCGGCTTTGAGCATTGCCTGTCTAAGATGCGGAATATCGAGCAAGGCGGTCTGATCACACGCTTTGTAACTTGCAACGAAATGGCTCCCCTCAAAAGAATAATCACTCACAGTGCTTGCAACTGACGTATACACAAAAAAAAGAGTAAGAAGAGCAAAAGATTTTTTCATGTTGTTATATAACAGTATAAAAATGTATGAGTTGTGAAACAAAGCGCAACAGAGCTTATCGCTATTGCGCAAGAATGTCTATGATTATTACGAGCATAACGCCCTCCAGATCAGCTCATTGGCTCGACAGAAAAATCGACACCCCATTCGCATTTGACATGACAATATCGCCATGTTAGTCCTTCTTTAAGAGAATCACCTGTCCCAATTTTATTTCCAAAGGAGTCGCGATGATGTCACGTAAATACTCACGTAATCTTTTCTGTTGCCTGCTCACGCTCAGCTTGATGCCAGTAGCAAGCAACGCAGCCGATATGGACGATTATGAATTCATTGCTCCTCAAACAGCGCCCTGCTCAAGAAGCTCGCGAGCACATTCACACCCCAGAATCGATGCTGATGAATATCTCAGAATCGATTCTGATTTTCGTAGCCGCGCTGCTACTGAAAGCTATAGCACCAATTGGGCCGGTTATGTTGCTGCCGTAGGTGATATGAAAAACCCAACGACCAATACGGTCACGAAGGTTGTCGGATCATGGATAGTGCCGAACTTACAAGGGTCTACAGCCCCTAAAACATGGTGTTCTATGTGGGTTGGTATTGATGGCATAGCGCCAAGCAAAAATGTTACACAATGCGGCACAGAGCATGATGTAGAAAATGGCATGCAAAGCCATTACGCATGGTATGAAATGTTCCCAGCACCAAGCGTTAGCCTGACAAACTTTGCGGTGAATGTTGGTGACCGCATCACAGCCACAATAACCTATGTAGCGCTGCCGGGCATCTTGCCACAAGGCAATACGTTGTACATTATGCAGATGACCAATGAAACAACAAAAATGTATACCCTTATTCCATGCATAGCGACCAGCGATCTGCCACGTCTGTGCGCTGAATGGATTGTGGAAGCACCATTCATGAATGAAACCTTGCCATTAAGTAATTTTGGCACCGCGTATATGTCAAACTGTACAGCAACCATCAACAATATCACCGGTGGCATCAACAACGCTGCTTGGAACAATCAACGCATGACGATGATCTCAACTAATGGTGGCGCAGTAAAAGCAAATACTTCATCAGTGTCTGCCGATGGTAAATCATTCTCGGTGGCATGGAAAGGCAATTAAGCCCGTTCAGATAACATCAGAGAAAAGGCTTCCCAAGTCAGGAGGCCTTTTCTCTGATGTTATTATACTACTCTCTTAATCGCTCACCCCATTGTACAAGCATGTGCGGCTCCGCTAGAATGACAATATGCTCTTTTTAGAACTTTTATAGCATACTTTTAATGGATCTGCTCACCTATGAATCAGCATACCACAACTTTACTACAAGCCTCACTCGAAACAGCTTTGGGCAGCATGCTGGTAATCGCCGACGACAATGCTCTCTATCTGGTTGATTTTATCGACGACTCAAAGCTCGAACAAAAAGTTAAGCGCTTGAAAAAACAGTTGAACGCTACCATAATCACGGGACGTACTCCCGTCATCGATCTATTTGAGCAGGAACTCATGCTCTATAGTGCCGGCAGATTACAACTGTTTAAAACGCCAGTCGTTTTGCTTGGCACACCGTTTCAACAAAAGGTATGGCAAGCATTGCAAAAGATTCCCTTTGGCCAAACCTGCTCATATGCTCAGCTTGCTCAAGTGGTCGGCAAAACTACCGCATGGCGTGCCGTTGCGCAAGCGAATAGCGCCAATAGACTGCCTATCATTATCCCCTGCCATCGCGTCATCAACACGAATGGTGCTCTTGGCGGCTACAGCAGTGGATTGGCACGAAAAGTCTGGTTATTAAAGCATGAAAAAGAGAGTGCATCGTGACAGACAAAAAACGCTGTTTTGGCGACAAACCAGGGCAAGAGCTCTACGCTCAGTATCATGACACTGAATGGGGCGTCTCCTGCCACAACGTTGCGTACCAACCCTGCCGTCATTCGCATTTCGGCAACGGCAGCAGTGTGGCGCGCTGTGCAAAATCATGCCACGGATCTTTTTTGCGCGCTAATCGCTTGAAAATGTTCTTGATCGTATACTGCTGCGGCTTTGTTCTGGTAAGTTCGTCCCAACTGAGCGGCGTTGCAATCGAAGCTCCTTCCAAAGCGCGCAATGAATAGCAGGCTACTGATGTTGCTCTCGCTGCGTTGCGCAGATAATCGAGAAAGATTCTCCCTTTGCGCTGCGCTTTACTCAGCGCAATCGTAAACCGCTCAGGGTATGCGTCGACTAAATCGCTGCATATCCGCTTTGCAAAGGCACGCGTTTGTGCATACGTATATTGAGGCCGTATTGGCACAACAACATGATAGCTGCGTGAGCCTGTCGCCATAAGAAACGGTTGTAGTCCATACCCTTCAATTACTTTTTTTAATGTTCTTACGGCAAAACGAAGCTCAGCCAAACTGTTACCCGACGGATCGACATCAAAAACTATTTTGTCTGGCTTTTGGGTAGCTTTTTGCGTACTAAGCCACGAATGAAAAACAAGCACCGCTTGATTGGCCAAATAGACGAGCGCTGCAGTGCTATCTAGCACCACCAACGACTGCGCCGTGCCATCTTTCAATATTATTTTTTTTCGTGCAATCCATGGAGGAAAATAATCGGATACCTCTTTTTGATAAAATCCGGGCGCATCAATGCCATCAGGAAACCGATGCATAACCATGAGGTGATCACGTGCATGTGCCAAAAAAAATGGCGCTATTTTTTGGTAGTAGACAACCACATCACCTTTGGTGATACCTGATTTTGGAAACAGAACTTTATCAAAGCTTGATAGCTCGATAGTATGATTTCCAATCACAACAGAGAGCTTCTTTTTACTCATCAGACTCATGCATTTTCTTATTTTTTTCATCTAAACTATCCATCTTTTTAAGATGCATGAGCTTTTTTATGTTAAAAATCATCAGTATTAATTTCTACCCTTCTATCACAAAAGCGTTCTGTTCTTTAACAAGGATACGTTACGTCGCCAACAATAAAAACTACCGGCAGTTCCGTTTCGTTGCCTGCTTCAACGCTGTATGCCTTTTTGCCATGCCGTATCGAAACCACCGCATGTAGCTTGCCATCAACATAATGGGCTGCAACATCATCCTGTAACGCAATGCCCGGCAGTATGCTTTTGTTCTGCGTATACTTGAGGTAAGCCGGACGACGCTCCGACTCAGTATCATAATGCGGACAACAGCTTCCTGGCAATATCCCCAAACAATCCAACACGCCCAATGGCCATACGGAATCGGTGACACATTGCTCAAACCAACAGATTGCGCCTGCGCTGACACCACACAAGATAATTCCCTTCTCATACGCTTGGCGTAATAGGGTATCAACACCCCACTCGCGCCACAAGGCAAGCATACTGCGTGTATTGCCCCCGCCAACATAGATAATATCTGAGCTCAGAAGCTGCTCTTTCCAACCATCTTGTACTGAACCGAACAAAGAGACATATGAAGGCTTGGCGCCCAAGGCTAAAAATGTTTGGTAAAACCAGAGAATATATTCTTTTGATTCTGCAGCAGCTTGCGGCAAAAAACAGATTTTTGGCTCTTTTTTGCCCGATTGTTCAATAATATAACGGTCGAGACTGGGCGCTTTATCATCTGAACTTGATTTTAAGCCGCCACCACCGATTGCTATGATCTGTTTCATATGCCCTTATTTTCGTAGTTTTATCATGATCCATTATCTGTTTGTTGAATATCTCTGCTAACGTATCGCTTTGGAACCGCTTTATCAAGCAGATACCTCAGACTGAAAGGTCTCCTAACCCATACCACGTCATTTTTTAATGCACCGACCGCGCTCCCCCGCTCTTTTTCTGCCCTTTTTGGGCAAAGATTGACTATTAGTAACATTTATTGCGAAAATAAAGTAAAAAGAGAAAGCCATCGATGGCTGGCACTAGTATGGAGGTCAATCAGATGAAATCGATCAGTACGCGCATGTACGGCCTGCCCGGGCGGCTTGTGCTGACCTGTTTGGCACTATGGTATCAGAGTACAAGCTTGGCAACCTATCAAGAGCTTTCGTTTGATACCTTATTCCCGGTAACTTTGTATAAAAATGCGCTTGATGAAAGCATCGCCATTTGTGCCGACCTACAGGTTCTGCAAGAAAATCAGGCTCCTAGGACATCACAGGATTGTATCGATCAGCGGCTCTATTTGGATGTTACCACCGGCCGCATTGTTAGGCTGATCGGCTGTTTAGATGAGCTCGCTGTAATGCAGCAAAACTCTCATACGCACATGGCAGAAGATGGTGCATATCTGCTTTCGCTTTTTCATCAGCTTCAACACCGATATACCAGCGTTGAACAAAGCAAGCTCTATCCTATTACGCAACTCTTTGAGCAAACAGGCCAAAAACTTATGCAAGCTTTTCAAGAGTAGCGATCACCACTTCTTATGCCGTTGTTGTCTGAGCCGGCTTGCTGCTTGACCAAGCATAACCCGCAATCCCAAGGCTTACGGCAGCGATAACAGTTGCCGCACCAAGCGCATAACGATAGGTAAGCAGCGACCGCTGATCCCGTTCAATACGTTCAGCCAGTCCATTTTTTTCTGTCATGAGATCAGTCTTTTCTGCAGATAATGTTGTGTTCTGCGCTTGCAAACTATTGTTCTGCTCTTGCAGCGCGTTATTGTGCTCGTGTAATGCAGCTTTCTCTTTCTCAAGAGAGATCATCACCGATGCTGTTTCTTGCTGTGCTTCCTGCCGGCACCTCTCTACTTTCTTACGCATTTCAAGCATTTCTTTTCCATAATCATTCTCTTTTCTGGCATCACAGGTAAAAGCTGCCTCAACGATTCCCCGTAAATAGCGCTGCGCATAGCATCGCTTTGAATTCTCTATTCTCTCTTTTTTATTCATCTGCTTGATAGAGACCTCCATCTTGCCGATAGTCTCTGCAGAAGGCGCTTCCCAATAAAAAGTCTTGCGATAATCAACGCGATCTTCCGGCTTTAATAGATTCACAAGAGTTGAAAAAAAATCTTGCAAAGTAGGCTTCATGGTGAACCTGTTATTGCATCCAGTCGCTTCTTCACCATGATTGGCATGTACAACCGAAGATGCCCTTGGCGACGGCGGTATACCCCATACAGCATCAATACGCCCCGTTGTAATCGCTGACGCAGCATCGGGATCTTTGTCGTGCTTGCCTTCATCTTTGTTTGAAGGAGAATCTTCTTGTTCAGTAATAGGAGAGAGTCGTGACCCCTTATGCCTGCCAAACAGCTTTTTAAGTGACGATTTCTTACTCGGTTTTTCAGCTGCATCAAGAACAGAAAACGACGTACATAAAAAGAGACAGAGAACAGAGCGCACAAAAAACTTCATAGCAACACCTTTCTGCAAACGAGACAGGCAAAGAACTTGCTTCACCACTCTACTCGATCAGATCAAGTACACGCAACAGTATGCACAAAGGTGAACTACCAAGAGACTTCCATACCGAAACCGACGCCGGTCATATCGGCGTCAAACACCCGCTTGCCGCTTATTTGCTGGTCACAATAGAGACTCAAACGTGGACACATAAAACGCTTCTGTTTGGTAAAATCATACTCAATCAAATAATGTACCGTCTGCATCGTCCATGGCTGTAATGCTTGGTCGTTGCCAGCTACCGATGGAACAATGCCAGAAACGCATGGCGTGAGCCCATCATGACCCTTGCCAACATATGAATACCCCGCGAGCAGTGAGAGTCCGCGGAAAATATGGTCTGCCTTCACATAAAGACCGGTTTCGTAGAGCGCCCCTGGCTTAATGCGCGCTGCGCCGAAAGCAAGCCTTATAAATCCGGTGCCGCATGGGCTCGTATTCATACGTACAGATCTTTGCGCAGCTGCAAAAATAATGGTGCGCAGATGCGCGCCCACCGTAAGCCACTGATATGCCCCCACACTAACATCAGCACCAATTGAGGCTCCCGTAAAACGATTATAGCCGGTTGGAATAGAAAAGAGGCTATCTTCATTGCGCACGCTGCCCGTTGGAGCGACAATGCCAACTTTGAGCGTTGTATCAACAAAATCGACGCGCTCAGTATCTTGATAATTTTTAGCCCACCCAAGATAGGCCGACACCTCGCCAACTCCTTTACTTTCGGTATCCCCTAGACACAGACCCTGCTGCGCCAAGAGCTGCTGCACAGCATCGCTCAATGGTATACAGGCTGAGCTATCGCATGAACAACACTCGGCACTACCAACCTGACTTATTTCTATCTTTCTAAACGGCACATGCAGCTGCACAAAAAAACCATGCAGAATGTTTTGCGTGGCTAGAAAGATCACATCAACCACATGGAGCTTGCCAATAAAAAGATCTTGGCAACAGGAGCTTCCCGTAACCGATGGATCAAGCAAACAGAGATTGGATCTCTTCTGATACTGAGCCTGTCCTGGTTCGACTGTAGCGCAGGTCTTGGTGTAAGTACCCGGTTTCAGAAGAGCTCTATTTTCAGGACCGTAGATCGACAAAAGATCAACTTTTTTGCCCTGTGCATTACGAGCCGTCTTTGTCGCTCCTCTACTTGCCATCACATCAAAAGAAGTAAGCTCTTTTTTTTCAAAACGCGGTTCGGCGAAAAAATGGCTTGCCCGATAAAAATGAGGGTTGTCAAACAGATGCATGGCGACAACCGACTTGCTAGAGATTGCAAAAGCGCCCACGAGCACCGCGATTAACCTATTCCTGTCCATAGTCACCTTTTTCATATTTGTACTAATATAAAACGTAGAGAGTATACCGACTATCGAAAATGGTGCAAAGTATTGACAGGTGGAACAGAACAAGAGTTCCTGGCAGGTTATATAAAGTTACGCTAGACTATAATCGGTATTGTTTCATTATTGCCGGAATCGACCTATGTATATTTTAAATAAGTTTGAAGCATCTTTTGGCGACTATCTCCAAACAACGTTTGGTGCCAATCCTATCGGCCAAGGGAAAGCGGAATGCACGCTCAACGCTGATGAGTCTAAACAAGCCTTTGGCGACATTTCAACCAACGCCGCCATGATTTTGGCGCAACAAACCAAACGCAATCCACGCGAAATCGCCACGATTATTATCCAAGGTTTTCAACACCCTACGATAGAGCGCATTGAAATGGCAGGACCTGGCTTTCTGAATATCTTTCTGAAAGCAGAGACTTTTCAAGAGCTCGCCACCGCGCTCTTTACGGAAAAACAGGAGCTCTTCAAAGCACCTGCTACTATGCCACGCGAACGCATAAATCTAGAATTTGTAAGCGCAAACCCGACTGGACCCTTACATTTTGGTCATGGCCGCGGCGGCATTATTGGTGATGTGCTGGCAAATGTCCTGACCTTTGCAGGACACTCGGTAACAAAAGAGTTTTATATTAATGATGCAGGCTCGCAAATAACAAAGCTTGGCACCTCGCTCGAAATACGTTGCCAACAGGCCTGTGGCATGGATGTCTCTTTACCTGAAGAATGTTATGCAGGCGACTATCTTATTGAGCTCGCAAAAGAATGTATCCAAGCGTATGGCATTGCGGTGTTGGGCGAACAGAATACCTTTTTCCAGCAATATGCCAAAGAAAAAATGCTCGCACAGATACAAAAAACCCTGACCGATTATGGCATATCGTTTGATGTCTGGTTTTCCGAAAAAAGCTTGCACACCGATGGCTCTATTCAAGCAGCCCTAGATCTACTTGACAAACGGGGCTATTTGTATGAGAAAGAGGGCGCTCTTTGGTTCGCGTCAACCACTTTTGGCGATGACAAAGATCGTGTCATGAAAAAAACATCAGGAGAGCTGACCTACGTTGCAGCAGATGCAGCCTATTTACGCAATAAAGGCTCTCGAAAGTTTGATCGCTGCATTATGGTACTTGGCTACGATCATCACGGTTATGTACAGCGACTCGACGGGCTACGCCAAGCCATGGATTTACGCTTTAAATTCGATGCCATCCTGTATCAACTGGTCAAGATAAAGTCCGACGGCAAACAGGTTCGCATGTCAAAGCGCGCAGGAAACATCGTAAGCCTTGATCAGGTTATAGAAGAGGTTGGCACCGATGTAGCACGCTTTTTCTATCTGAATCGCAAAGCGGATGCTCAACTAGAGTTTGACCTTGATCTAGCATGCACCAAAAGCGAAGAAAATCCTGTCTACTACATACAGTACGCCTATGTGCGCATCAAGAGTATTTTTGCAAAGGCTGATCAGCAAGAATTCGTCGACCTAACGAGCGCCGATATACAGTATCTATCTGGAGCCGATGACAGACTGATGCTCAAAAAAATAATTGCGCTCAAAATGCTGCTCCTTCAAATTTGTCAGAATCATCAGACGCATCTTTTGTCATATTATACTCTTGAACTGGCTCAATCATTCCACCGTTATTATGGTAAATATCGTATTGCCGACACGCTTAATCCAGAACAAAGTCGCGGCCGACTATTGCTTTTGAAGCTTATTCAGCAGAATTTCGAACTCTGCATGAAGCTCTTGGGCATTAGTTGCCCAGAAAAAATGTAAAAACCCTGGGTGTGACAGGAACAGGTTGATAAACAACCCATTTTTGGCACACTATAAGAGTACCTATAGTGTAAGAATTAAAGTTTTAGGCCAATATTTGGCATACAGGAGTCTTATGGCAGTTGCAGATAAAGCGCTCATCCAAAAATTACGTGAAATAACAGGCCTCGGCATGCTTGATTGCAAAAAAGCGCTTGAACAGGCTGATAATGATCTTGAAAAAGCGATAGACCTCCTACGCAAACAGGGTGCAGCGGTAGCGGCAAAACGCTCAGCACGCGAAACAACCCAAGGGTATGTTCACGCCTATATTCACCCTGGCAACCGTGTTGGTGTCCTTGTAGAAATCAACTGCGAAACGGACTTTGTTGCAAGCACGCAAGACGTTGCTCAATTTGCACAAGACTTGTGTCTTCATATTGCAGCGCTCAAGCCACTCTATCTCACACCAGAAGATGTTGATCCTGCATTTGTTTCGCATGAACGAGATGTATTTCTTGCTCAGATGAGCGATTCAGGCAAACCGGAAAAGATCGTAGCTCAGATCGTTGAAGGCAAACTGCAAAAACTGTACTCCGACATCTGTTTACTGAAACAAACATTCGTCAAGAATGACCAGTTCACCGTCGATGAAGTACTTAAGCAGTTGGCTGCGAAAACCGGTGAAAATATCCGTATCAAACGATTTGCGCGTTTTGAAATTGGTGCATAACTATAAAAAGGATGTCATATGCTTCATCTTGTTTTGATTGAAAATGACCAGAAATCATTTAAAACCGCGTTAGATGCTGAGATGGCAAAGCCTATTAAGCATTTTGAAGGTGAACTTTTAAAGATCCGCACGGGACGTGCACATACCTCTTTAATTGAAGATATCATGGTTTCATGTTACGGCGGAACCACCATGATGCCGCTCAAACAGGTTGCATCCCTAGCGGCGCCCGATGCGCGCTTGATCACCATACAACCATGGGATGCGGGCACTATTGGAGATATTGAACGCGCATTGAACAGCTCAGATTTAGGATTGCGCCCTGCCAATGACGGCGGCATGATTAAACTGGTGTTGCCTGAAATGAGCAGCTCACGCCGACAAGAGCTTGTCAAAGTCTTGCAAAAAAAATTAGAAGAGTGTCGTGTTGAGATAAGAAACGTTCGTAAAGATTTTCAAAATTTGATACGCGACGCGAAAAAAGATAAGAAGATATCTGAAGATTTCAACAACCGTCTTGCTGATGTCCTGCAAAAAGGAACCGATTCTTCTATCGAAATGGCTGAGAAGCTCGGTGCAAAAAAAGAGCATGAAATTACTTCTTTTTAAAAAAAGTTCTATTTACATTCGTGTATGTTGTTGATAGAATGATGCCACTATTAAAAAAAGTGGGTAGATGATGGGGTTGCTAGCTCAACGGTAGAGCAACAGACTCTTAATCTGCAGGTTCTTGGTTCGATTCCAAGGCAGCCCACCATGTGCATAGAAGTGTGCAAGAGTGGCGAAACTGGTAGACGCGCTGGATTTAGGTTCCAGAGCCCGAAAGGGTGTGTGGGTTCAAGTCCCTCCTCTTGCACCAAATAAAAAAGGGGAGCAAGTTGTGGTATCATTTGATATCTCTAGTTCAGGCCTTTCGTTTGCACTAGAAAAAATTCGTCCTACTCTGTGCAAAGTTGCAATAACCGTACCTCAGCATGTTGTCAGTCTTGTTTACGAGCAAGCAACTTTGGCCCAATGTGATCATATCCAAGCTCCAGGTTTTCAAAAAGGCTCTATTCCTATAAGTTACGTTGAGCACCATTTCGGAGCTACGCTCACCGAGCACTTGAAAGAATTTCTCTTTAATTATTTCGCACTCAGCTTTTTGTTCGATCAACTTACGCTACACAAACTCGCCATTGCTGGCGATCCTCGCTTGTTGACCATGGATGTCGAGCCGCACAAGGATGCGCGATTCACCTTTGAGTTAACGATATTTCCTGAGCTAGAGCTACAAGAATGGCGCTATTTTCCCTTCAAAGCCCCAAAACGAAAAAAGTATAAAGATCTTGATAGACAGGTCGAAAATTTTGTCAACGACGAGAAGGAAAATCTTAAGTCGTTAACCGGATCGAGCGTTGCGGTAAATGATTGGGTTAATTTTGAAGTACGCTTAGTGAGCCCTGAAGGCGTACCCTTATTAGGCGCTCATGAAAAAAGTTTATGGCTTAAAATTGGTGATGAAGAGGCTGATGGCCCATTGCGAGATATTTTTTTAGGTAAAAGCGTTGGCGAGCAGTTTTGCACGATCAGTGCTGCGCTGCAAGAATATTTTAGTTATCGCATGAACGCGCGCTACACCTTTTGTATTACGATCAAAAGCATTTTACATCATAAATATTTTTCATTTGATGATTTCAAGCGCCATTTCAAGCTCAAGACTAACAAAGATATGATGCGCAAACTGATCGAGGTTTTTTCGTATCGCAACGATATTTCACAACGTCGCGCTATGGCAGAAGATTCACTTGCCTTACTGTTAGCGCGCCACTCCTTTTCGGTACCCAATCATCTTGTATTGCGACAACAAAAGGCCGTACTCAATCGCATCAAAACGAACTCCGATTATCACGTCTATCGCATGCAACGAGATTTTAAGGAGCGGGTTTTTCAGTTGGCGCAAAAGCAGGCAAAAGAGACTATTTTGATAGATCAGATCGCTTATGCAGAAAATCTACAGGTAACACGTCAAGACATTGAGTGTTATCTCAATCTCACCAAGCGTCCACGCATGAAAGAGTTTATCTATTTCGATCCACCGATTAGTAAAGTTGATGGCAAAGAGATGCCATTAAGTGAAGAAGAGATGAAGCATGCCTGTTTGCGCGAGAAGACGCTGAATTATATAATTTATCATCTCACGCAAGAGTAATTATGAAAGACATGGTGCATAACCTTATCATAATTGGCTCTGGTCCCGCAGGCCTTACGGCAGGCATCTATGCTGGGCGAGCAGGTCTTACGCCACTTATTATTGATGGTTCAAAACCGGGTGGTCAGCTCATGGGCACCAGTTATGTTGAAAACTGGCCTGGCGAAAAAAGCATTTTAGGTCCAGAGCTCATGAGCCGTATGCGCGAACATGCTGCCCATTTTGGCGCTACCTTTATTGATGATGACATCACAGCAGTCGATTTTAGCAAAAAACCTTTCACTCTAACGACAAGTACCAACAGATCACTTCAGGCACATGCGGTTATCATAGCCTCAGGCGCAAGCCTCAAGCGCCTTGGCGTTCCTGGCGAAGATATCTATTGGACAAAAGGCGTGACTACTTGTGCTGTTTGTGATGGCGCTTTCTACCGCGATAAAAAGGTTATTATTGTTGGTGGTGGCGATACGGCCATGGAAGATGCTTCATTCATGACGCGCTTTACTGACGAGATCACTATTATTCATATCTTAGATAGGCTAACGGCAAGCCAAGCAATGCAGCAGCGCGCTTTGAACAATCCAAAGATAAAGATTCTTTATTCTAGCACGGTAACTGAAATTCGTGGCAATGGGCAACAGGTCACTGAGATTGTTGTGACCAACATGCAAAGCAAAGAGCAAACAACGCTTGCCGCCGACGGAATCTTCGTTGCTATCGGTCTCAACCCAAACACAAAGCCGTTTGAAAAGCAGCTTGAACTTTTGGCAAATGGGTATATCAAAGTGCATGATGCTACCCATACATCGGTCGATGGTGTTTTTGTTGCCGGTGATGTGGCCGATTTTATGTACCGCCAGGCGATCACCTCGGCTGGTTCTGGCTGTATGGCTGCGCTTGACGCCGAGCGCTATCTGGCTTCATTATAGTACTTAGCAAATTGCTATGTAAGTATCTACTTCTGAAAATAGTCATTTTTCTATAATTATACGCGCGCTTGTAGGACAATTCAGTACAGGCTTCCAGTCAGCATGCATCATTCTTTCCAGTAGATGAACTGGAAGTCTTCCTTGCTTGACCCATTCAGCCTCTGCCCTGTCAAAATTAGGCTTTTCTAGATTGATCCACTCAGCCATTTCCTGCTTAAAAAGAATCTTGTCTTTTTCTGTACATATACGATGCGGATTAATCTTGTTAAGCCAGCAAAATGCTAGTTTGTCTTCTACTGTCGACGCATTGAAAAGCCTGTCGTCCTCTTTGCGTTGTTGAATCTCATAAAATCTATCAAAGAAAAGATGCTCATTCTTCTCTCGTTTTTCCCGTGCATCACGCGCATCGGGCGCATATTTAACACCACCAAGCACTGCGAGACCTGCAACACCACCGACCGCGCCACCGAGCAAGGCACCGTTGCGCAATCGCCTTGATTCATCAGAAGTTATTTCTTTAAGATCTTCTGCTGCTTCTTCGATATCTTCGCGCACGACTTGTAAATCATTGCTGACTTTTTGTAGCATTTGATCTAATCCTTTGATACACCAACCAAAAAACTCTCTATCGGCAGATGTCATCTGGGCAGGTTTTTTTGTTCTCTCAAAAAGTTCTTGGGTCTGTCTTATGTCCTCTAATTCTACTTCACCAGCCCTAAGAGACTGCTCATATTCATGAAACTGAAAATCCAGCTCATCTATGCGATAGAAAGCCCTGACATTCTTATATCTCGACTCTAGCCATTCCTTATTAAGACGATTTTTATGCATCAAGAGTTTAACCTGCTCCATTTTCTGATTAAGCCAATGAATCGTTTGATCTCCATCACGAATCGCGTCATCCAAAAACTTTATCTC
The DNA here is from genome assembly GCA_018266085.1 of Candidatus Babelota bacterium. Classification (GTDB taxonomy): domain Bacteria; phylum Babelota; class Babeliae; order Babelales; family Vermiphilaceae; genus JAFEAZ01. Next base: position 21,629 of record JAFEAZ010000020.1, on the reverse strand, counting down.
TACACTGCTTCTGCTTGTACGCTCATTGATTACTGCAAACATATTTTTTTGATGCTGCAACAGATCGTTAGATGCGGTCAAATCGGTTTTCATACGAAGCAACTTTTGTCGCTTCAGCTCTAGCTCCGATCTTTCCGAATTGATCGAATGTTTAACCGCCCCATACCCACCACAGACACCAAGCACCGCTGGCACTAAAACAATGGCGGCATCGGTCAAGGTAAGTTCAGCCAAAGCTGCTGTGGGCGCACACAAAAAGATTATACCGGCAAGAACTGTTTTATACTGTTTATACATACGTTAAGAACCCATAGAGCATAAGATTGGATAAATAACTGCCACGGCGGCACCTACGAGCGCTGCATTGCGTAATTTGAGCCGAGCAGACCGAAATTATATGCTGCTCCATTTCATTGTAGCAGAATAGCCGAGAGCAACAAGCACAGACATGGACAAAAGACGCTTAGAATAAAGCTTTTTTATGGCACAACTCTTATCGTCGCCCTAAAGAAGCCTCATGAACAATTTTAGCAAGTGTCTTTAAGGTGGGGTTACCCGTTTTTGAGAAAGCCAATTGAACCGTTGAGCGTGGCATGTTGGCCGTTTTTGAAACTTGAAGCCGGTTAACGCGAAGATATGAATCAAGTATCTCGATGTAACCTTGCGTATCATTGTTAATGAGGCACTCGAGCAATGCCGAGCCTACTTTCTGAAAATCTAAAAAACTCTCTTCTGCGATCCATGGCGCTATGCCCTTGTTATTTTTGATCTCTGTTTCAAGCATATTTTTTAATGAGGAATCCTGCTTTTTCGATCTCTTTTTTTTGAGCATCCCTTTATTCCCTTCATAGAAGCCTACACTTGTGTCCATTATATCAGACACCTGCAACGCCGGTCAACAATTGAAAGCGCAGATGACTTTATCCTTTTTTATGTTGGATTTTGCCATTTTCTTATCCATGCGGTATTATTTGATATATTTATAGGAAAAATAGTGCCCGGCCAGGGAAAACCTTCGTCAAGATGGTACCAGGCTACGGCTACTAAAGTATGTATAACAACCTATTTCACCTTCAGGATGCCCATGCCAGTACCAAAACGTAAGCGTTCCCGACGACGCAGAGATAAAAGATTTGCCAACAAACATGTTGTGGTCATCGAGTCAGCCGTCTGCCCTACCTGTAAAGAGCCTCGTAGCTCACACCAAGTGTGTACCAACTGCGGCCATTACAAAGGCGTTAAAGTCATGGTCACCAAAGCTGATCGTATGATGAAACGTGGCGCGTCACGCAAAGCTCAAGAAGCGCGCAAAGCTTCACACGGCGCAGCTCCGGCTAACAACAGCGCTGAATAACCAAATTGGCGAGGTCACTATGATAGCCCTGGATGCTATGGGCGGAGATCATGCTCCGAACGTTACGGTACGTGGGGCTATCGCGGCTGCCAAGCGCGGCATCGACGTCGGTCTTTTTGGTGATAAAGAGATCCTACAGGCTGAGCTTTTTAAAGCGGATCCCGCATGGCAAAAGCTCAGCTTATCTATAATCCCTTGTCTGCAAACGATCGGTATGGATGAAGAACCATCCAGAATGGTCATGCGAAAACGAGATTCCTCTCTGGTTCGCGCAGTCCAAGCGGTAGCCGATGGTCAAGCGACGGCTGTTGTATCGGCAGGCAACTCTGGCGCAGCACTGGTAGCAGGCACCCTTATTTTGGGACGCACCGAGGGTGTTGAACGGCCTGCTCTTGGTATGATGTTACCCGTACGCAGTGGCCACCTTTTCTGTGCAGATCTTGGAGGCACAACCGACTGCAAGCCTGAATACCTTGAACAGTTCGCACTCATGGGACATGTTTACATGAAGCAGCGGCTTGGCATAGCTCATCCTCGCATCGCATTGCTTTCTAATGGACATGAACCGTATAAAGGGTCATCGGCAGTCAAAAAAACATATGAGCTTCTTGAAAAACGCTCCGACATTACCTTTATAGGCAACCTTGAAGCCCGCGACATCTTTCAAGGCAACACTGATGTTCTGGTCTGTGATGGTTTTACTGGCAATGTTATGCTCAAGACTGTCCAAGGCACTATGCGAGAAATGTTTACCCGCATCAAGCAAGAAATTAATCGTTCATTATTTTATAAGCTGATTTTTTTCTTTGGCCAAGGGATATTTAATCGCCTTAAAACGGATTATAACTATCGCGACCAAGGTCATGCTCCTATGCTAGGGTTACGTCACCTGTTGCTCGTCGCTCATGGCTGCTCATCAGAATTGGCTATTGAAAGCGCTCTCATTGCTGCTGACACAATGGTGCGGGAAAAATTCTTAGCTACCTATAATAGCGAGTTAACCGCACGCATCAACGCACATACCAACCCTTCCCAACAAAGCGGTTCAGATTCTCTTGCTCATACGCTCTAATCTTTTTTAAGCCACTGTACACGATTGGCAAGTATGGTACTATTGCACCCGGCAAAAAAATTGTTCAATCGCATAGCCGGAGATATCTGATGCAGAAAGTACGACTCGTTCGCCTATTATTAATCACCAGTAGCGCACTTGTAGCCAGTGATGCGACTAGCGACAACGAAAAATCTCGAATCTTATCTAGCGACTTAGTTGCTACTGCAGCGTTAAGCTCATCACCTAAAAACAGAGATCTTCCAACGCTGAAGGCTTCAGCCAAACCAAGATCAACTGAACATGATAGCAGCTTGACGGAGCCCAAAACGCCAAATAAACCTTATGATCTAACAGTGTTACAACGAGCCTTGATAACTCCTACAGTCCATGATAGTCCTCAGGCACCAGCAATACCATGCTCTGTGCGAAAACCAAAAAGATGGTATCTCGAAACCTCTTCTTCCGATGATGAACAATGGTGCCCACAGCATGATCGCAGCGAAACCTGTTACCGTTGCATTTGGTCCTATCGTCGCAGTTATTAAGCTGATGTCCTTATTGGATCTTTTACCGCAACTATGATACCTTTGCGGTGGTAGTAACTACATAATTTAAGCAGATTTTTTGACCTGGAGATGTTGTATGTCTGTTGGTGTACTCTTTGATAAAGTGGATATGCGTTATGTTGGTCTTGCTGTAACAAGTGTTGTGCTGGTCGCGGCAGGATTTGCTGGTTATCGTTGGCACCGTGCCAACAAAGAGCAGAAAGCTCAAGAAGCTTTTTCAAGCTGCATGCGCGAATATCAACGCGCGGAAAGAGATCCAAACTTATGGCCAAATGCTGAACTTGTTTTCAAGCTTGCCATTGAACAGAATCCAAGCAGCAGCTTCACTCCAAGCTTACTTGCTTACCAAGCTGAAACGTTGGTACAGATGGGCAAACCTGAGCAAGCGCTTGAGTGCATGAACAAAGCGGTCGAACTGCTTTCAACTTCATCAGAATTGTATCATCTCTATGCAACCAAACAAGCGCTTATGATGATGGACGCGGCCGATGATAGCACTAAAGAAAAAGGTCTTGCTGTCTTAACCACGCTCGCCAACAACAGCACAAATAATGTACGCGATATGGCACAATATTATCTTGGCCTGTACTCTTGGGTCCATGATGATATAGCAACAGCGCGTGCCGTATGGTCTGAACTGTTGCCATTGGCTGAAGCTGATCCAGCATCACCATGGGCAGAGCGTGCAGCACAAAAATTAAACCTTGTGTAACGGTATGAGTATGCATCTTACTACGCAGCAGATACGTGTCAGATTTGCTCCATCCCCAACCGGGCACCTGCATATTGGCGGCCTTCGCGCAGCCATTTTTAATTGGCTTTATGCTCGCCATTGGCACGGCGTTTTTTGTCTACGCATCGAAGATACCGATATTGCACGCTCGCTACCTGAATATACCGATTCTATTTTAGACTCGCTACGCTGGTGTTCCATTCAGCCAGACGAACCGTTATTAATACAAACAACGCGATTACCCGAACATACCCAGGCACTCAACCAACTCCTTGCAACGGGCAAAGCATACCGCTGTTACTGTACGCCAGAAGAGATAACAGCACGCCAAGTAGACGCCGCAGGTCAAACGATCGCCTTCTCTCAATATGACGGCTTTTGTCGCACTCGTACCGACAACCCATCGGGTGCTTTCGGTATACGTTTTGCCATACCTCACGATAGAGAATCTATTATCTTTGACGATTTAATTCGTGGCCGCGTAGAATTTTCCACCGATCAGTTAGATGATTTTATTATTGCGCGCTCAGATGGGTATCCACTCTATAACTTTGTTGTTGTACAAGATGATGCGTATATGCAGATCACGCACATCATTCGAGGTGAAGAGCATCTATCTAATACACCAAAACAGATTTTGCTGTATGAAGCTTTTGATTACCCATTACCGCACTTTGCTCACGTGCCTCTTATCTTAGGACCTGATGGCAATAAACTCAGCAAGCGTGATGCCGCAACCTCCGTACTCGATTATAAACGAGCAGGTTACTTACCTGATGCTCTCATTAACTATCTGGTACGTCTTGGATGGTCACATGGAGACCAAGAGATTTTTACGGTGGAAGAACTAATACAGTATTTTGATTTAGATCACGTCGGTAAAAAAGGCGCTATCTTTGATAAAGAAAAGCTTGATTGGGTTAATAGCATGTATATCCGTGCTTTAACACCGCATGCGGTGTATGAGTATACCATTACCCATGTTGAGCCAAAACTCCTATCACTGTTGGCACCATGGACTGCTGAAAAAATTATCGAATCTATTGCACTTTATCAAGATCGTGTAAAAACCATTGGCGAGTTGGTCGCCGTTTTAGCTACACTACGGGTAGCTCCTTGTGTGTATAATGAACAGGATGTTGCTACCTGGATGACACCGCAAGCTCTTGAACATCTTGAGCTGCTGCAGGTGCGGCTTGCTACCATTGAGTCATATAATGCTGAACAGATAAGCATTATCATAAAGCAGATGTGCAAAGAGTTTGGTATCAAGTTGGTTGCATTGGCACAGCCTATTCGTTTGGCACTCGTTGGAACTACTGCCAGTCCGGGTATTTTTGAACTTATGGCTTTACTGGGTAAAGAAGAAAGTCTACGGCGACTTTGCTCCTTAACCAACTTGGTAAAAAGGAGCAAAGCCAACTAAAACAAAGGATTCCTATGAAAATTGGTGTTCTGTTTCCCGGCTATGGAAGTCAATATATTGGCATGGCCAAAGAGCTGTATGATGATTCACGAATTATTCAGGAATATTTTGAAGAGGCTTCCCAGTGCCTCGATACTAATTTTGTAAAACTCTGTTTTGCCTCTTCTGACACTGAACTTTCCAGGCCAGATCATGCATATACGGCACTCTTTTTAGTAAGCAGCGCCTTATATGCAGTACTCAAAAGCCAGGGAGTCACTCCATGGCGCATCGCTGGTTATAATCAAGGTGAGTTTTCTGCAATTCATGCAGCAAGCGGATTTACTTTCCCTGATGGGCTCTACCTGTTATCGAAATACGCAACGTTGTACGGGCAGTTGCTGAGTACCCATGACGCCAATGGAATACGCGTGTGCGGGGTTCCTTTTGAGCCGCTCAACAGCCTCTGCCAAAAAATAAGCAAACCGGATCGTTTGGTGCATATTGCTCTTCAGAATCTCCCTCAGGAACATATTGTCATGGGGCACCCAGCAGCCATCGAACTCGTCCGTGAACGGGTAATAGAGTATTCAGATGCAGAAATTTTTGATGCGGATGTAGAACTAGGATTACATGCTCCATGTATGGAGCCCGTTGTTGCGGGACTGAAAACCTATTCTGAAAAAGTTGATTTTAAAGATCTGAGCATACCGCTGGTCACCAACGCTCAGGCAGCATTGGTCACTGAAGGCAGCGACGTTAAAATTGGCCTCATGCAGCAGATTGAATCGATGGTGCGCTGGTCAGACTCTATGGCACAGTTTAGCGAAGCTGATCTTATCATTGAAGTCGGGCCAGGATCTCATTTGACCGCGTTGGCAAAAAAAATATATCCGGATAAACTGTGTATCTCGCTTAACACAAACGAAGACTTTAATGAACTAGCACGTTTATTACAACCGCTCGAAACCCAACAGGAACTATAAAGATGGCATCATTTGCAAGACAAGATACATTCGACCGTATTGTTACTCTTATTGCGCAAGAGCTTAAAGTTGACCGTGAACGCGTCAATGAAACGGCCACCTTTCAAGAGCTTGGCGCCGATTCGCTCGACATGGTTCAAATCATTATGAAGCTTGAAGAAACTTTCGGCATCGAAATTAACGATCAAGATGCGGAAAAGATGTCTACGCTCCGTGATGTTGTCGATTATGTGCAAGAGCGACGCACGCTGTAATCCGCATTTCAGCACTATCTTTTTTGAACATACTAAAAAAGGTCCACCCTAAACAAGGCGGACCTTTTCTGTTGTATAGCGTGATCAACACAAACATACTATCACGAATACGCGACACCAGCCTTGAGCCACATACCCCATTGCGAAATACTGCTGCGGTTCGTTTGCAGATGGTTTGGCAACTGCCCTTCAAACTCTACAAAACCGCCCCAGCCGAAATGCGCCTGCATCGGACACTCTTCATACCATGTCTTGTAGATATGCCAGAAGATTTTGTGTGAATAAGCAAGGGGCGCTTCTGCTGAGTACACATTCAGATCATGTTGGCGTATAAAGACCGGCGATGGGTCGTCCTCAAGCAATGCTTGATCAGCAAAGAGATTCCCATTGATCGTTGCATGACTTTGCGTCGCGTTACTGAGCACGCCAAGGCCAGTCACATTTTGTATGCCTTTCAGTGCATAGGTTCTTTCTGGAAAACATGGACAGCTTAGATGTTCTTTACTACGAATCCAACCATCGTAACCAAGATCGATCCCAAAATCTTTATACATATAGGCAAGCATGAGCACCATATCAACTTGAATGGTCACCCGTATATCAACGGGCACGGTGGTGGCGTTAATTAATGGCACGGTGACACCACTGTAGTTACCATCTTCATTAAATTTTTTAGCGAGCATGTAACGACTGCCCCAGTTACCAACCCGCTGCCATGTACCAGTACCGATCAAATCGAAAGAGCGTTTTTGATGCGTTTTAAAAAAGTGCATAACGTTTGCATCGATAAGCACATCGAGACGCTGCTCGCCATCCTGCTCCCACACGAGCGTTGCGCCGGTGAGACCAAAGCCGAGCTCTACATGTCTACCATTCCCAACAACAGGCTCAAACAAGAATTCATTGTCGGGTCGGTTGCCCGTTGGAACAACCAAGCGCCCCATCAGACCACATCGGCCTCGCTCATTTTTTACGGCGTAACCACCAACATTGATATGAACGTCAGCACAGCCCCATTTGGTATGAGGACAACCGATTTTTCCAGAACGTAGGCGCTCTACTTGGCCATATGATTCTGTACCACGAACAGCAGTTGAAAAACAGTTATATGGCGCAACGACTGGTGCAAAGTCCATATACTCTGCTGGAAATGGCGTTGAGCAACCAGGGTCAAACACGTTCTCATGCAGATCAACGATCGATTTGGTCCAGGTAAGCGGCGCATGTACCGATGCAAAAAAATTATTATGCCCTCCATACCATGCCACATCGGCCACCACATTTTGCACTTCAGGTTTTACGCACACCACACTTTGGAACTTGGGTGACAAGCCAAAATAGTCTGCTAACAGATCGGTATCTTTGCGTGTCTCGACTTGACTCCCCGTAATACCTAACACACTCGTGCCAAAAAAATATTCTGCCAATTGGTTATCACGAAATGAACGTTGATACGAAGGCGTTATTGCCCATGATTGGTACCAGCCCTGCTTGCCGACTGGATTGATCGTTTCATGCCAGCCGACAATATCACGCGCAGCATCGGTACCTTGTGACCGCGGACTCAAGAATGTTTGTCCTTGCAGCGCAACAAAAATCGCGTGCACATGACACGTCAGTGCCAACGCATAGACGGCAACGAGTAGATACAATTTTTTCATGACGATTCTCCTGCTGAACGCGGTTGACTATCCGACTTCGCCGACGTGTTCTTCGAAAATTCGTAGAACATAGGAGAAGGCTACTTCGGGACACGTTTACGGTACTACAGGATCAATAGAGCTCACAAGAGTTTTTACATCGATTGCTTACAAAATGATAACCACAGGCTTAAGCAATCATCAAACCTGTTACTAACTTTCTTACTTTTATCGTTATCCCTGCGGAGGCAGGGATGACGGGTAAGAAGAACATGGCATTGTTAGATAATCTTAAGCTATTTCACGGTAGTCCATTCTCCAAGCGCTCCTCTTTTAATCAAACTGTATACTGCCCTTGATCCATAAACCCCATTGGTTAAGCGCACAAAATTCACACGATCCAGGTTTAGCACATCCGTTGCATACTTTTTTGCAGCCGACATTACAATCATCCTGGCATAGATCTTGATTTGTAAATTCAATCTCGCCACCAATACCAAGATGTCCCGATAGCTTGTCACACCAGTCCCAGGCGTACTCAATATGTGCAAAAATCTTATTACTTGAGCCTTGCGTACCCGAAAAATTAACGTCGCTGTAAGTTAACAAGACCGGCGGGTTTGAGCTTTTTGTTTCGGTGCTGCTGTTAGGCAGATCAACAACATTTTCTGCCTCCGTCATGGCAGCACAAGGATGATCAATACGATTGTTCGCTCTACTGGTCGTATCGGTAAACAGATTCGTACCGGTGGTTATAGTGGCATTCGATTCGGTTGCCGCAAGACGCACAGGATTATTGGTAAACTCTTCAAACCCTATCATCTGCGCATCCCCTTTTAATGCCCATCGCTCCGTTTCAAGACGCAGCGGACAACACCTATTTTTCTGGTAAATACGGTCACAGGTGCGCGCCCAATAATTGTACCCTAAGGTGAAATTGGCGCCTTTGTAACGGTGGACAAGCGTCGCTACAAAATCCCCTTCTACCGCAACACTCACATTGACCTGTGTTGCGGTCAAGAAAGCGACAGGCGCATACTCATTCTGGAACGATAAGCCCGTATTGCACGGAGCAATCAATGCAGGCGTTGCCTGCTCTTGCCCCAAACGGGCTGCGAGCATATAGCGACTATTCTGCTTGCCACACAGATCGAAGCACCGTTTTTGCGTTGCGTTAAAAAGATGCTGCCCATACCCGTCAAGATAGAATCCCAGCTCTGCCGTATCCTGTTCATTTCTCCACAGAGCTACATGCATATGGGCTCCTGCACCCAACTTCCAGTGCCCACCGGAACCAATAATAGGATCGAAGAGAAAATCAGGATCCGGTTTATTGCCTACCGGTGCCGACAGATGCAGAGTAATGCCCATATGGTAATCGCAAGCACAGGCAAAATTCCATCCTACCGTTGCAAGCAGATCCGCTACGCCTATCTTTTTACGCACATGATCAGCACTTGAGAGCCTGCTGCAACATAAAGGATGCATACTAGCGCCAGGGCCAAGATTGGGAACCTGCTTGCGCCCTAAAAAGTCCAATGCGCAAGAAAGCAACTCATTGTTGTCTGCTCCTCGATAGGCTTGTTCCGTACCGGTGGCAATCGCATTAAAATAGCCTGCCGGATACCCAGCGACACCCTTGCTGCTACGCTCGCAGAGATTGAGATCCCACTGCGTGCATACCAATGGAGCATGCACCCAGACATACAGCCCTTGCAGCAGGTTATCGAGCGCTACATAACCGCCAAAATCCAACAGAAATGTCTTAATCTGTGGATCTATGAACAATGAACCATCAAAATCGGTTGGCAAACCGAAATAGTCAGCAAGCCATGCCAATGGATCTCTACGATCTACTAAGCTACCTTGAACCCGAATAACGCCCGGCGTACATTCGGTGTTAACCGTGTTGCCAAATAAACAGGCGGCTAACTTGTCTCCTCTAAAGGACTGCGTGTAGGCCGGCGTGAGCGTCATAAATCCACGCATCGATCCGTTGCCACAGTCGGCCATAAAGAGTTGTCGCCCCGCCAAATCTCGCGCAAAGTTCACACTTTGTGATCGAAAATCATAAAATGGATTACCCTGCACAAAGCATACACGCACCAACAGAAGGAAAAACAATATGGGTCCAGACCAAGATCGACTTAGTATCGCAAGAGATTTCATGTGCATCATGGTAATCGTCCTTATACGCCGTAAAAAGCCCATTCGTTCATAAGTTCATACTAAACAGTACTCCCGTTGCTACCGTACACACAAGGTTTGGCCGCAAGAGCTTTGCCCCGTGTGCACACGTGCGCATGTACATTAGTTAAAGGACAGCCCACCCTTCACCCAAACGCCCCATTGACTTGGCACACAACAGAAGCAGCTTTGGCCACAGGCGTCACCTGATGACGAGCAAGACTTACTACACGTTGCGCTGCAGGAACTACAGCCAGAGAATTCCACTTCGCAACCGATACCTAGATAAGGGGTCCAATCGCAGGCGTCATGCCATGTATAGCTAAGATGCGTAAAGATTTTGTGTGTTAACGCACGCGTACCTGCAAAATTCAGATCATTACAAGTAATGCCAACAATGGGGTTTGATGTCCGTTGTGGTAATACGGCACTGACAGCATCGAAAGCATTTGTGCTGTCCTCTGGATTGTCGATATTGAGCGTGTTTTGTCTTGTTATGATGTTGGTAACAAAATTATTAACTCCCGCATGAATAGTCGCTTTGCTTTGTGTTGCTGCAAGCGCTATAGGATTACCAACCAAGGCACTAAATCCAAATACTTCACTATCCCCTTTTAAGGCCCAAGTTACACCATCTAAGGCTTGCGCGGTACAACTTCTTTTAAAACAGATCTTTTCACAGCTACGCGCATAGAGGTTGTAACCGAGGTCCCATTCAATGTTGTTGTTCGTATATACAAATTGAGCTGCAATATCAGCTTCCACGGAAATTTTTACATCCACGATACTTTTGGTGATATTTGCTACCGGTGCAAACTCACTGGCAAACTGAACATGGTTACTGTTTGCCGGCTCGAGCGGATATGGATTACCTGCTGGCACTGGCTCTAATCGTTGAGCTAACATATAGCGGCTGTTTTGCCCTGAAGCTACAGTGCTGCTGGTACAGAGATCGAAACAACGTTGTTGCGTGGCAGCAAACAGATGTTGTATATTGGCATCAAGATAAAAACCTAGACTCTCCGATTCGCACTCGTTGCTCCAAAGCACCGCATGGAAATCAAGCCCTCCACCAAATTTCCAAAAACCGCCAGAACCTACGACAGGCTCAAACAGATAACAACTGCATGGCTTGCCACCGGTAGGAGCAGAAAAGCGCACCGATGTACCAAGAAGCCAACGATCATTACAGACAAAATTCCAACCCAGCGCCGTTTCGATATCAGATAGACGCGTTTGAGTGGTGGCACCGCAACCACAATGGGTTGACCATCTGCTACATGCTAGCTTTTGAAAGGTAACTTCAGCAGGCAATGATGGATTGCCCGTTGCTACTGATGTATCATTGAGCAAGTTAACAGGCGCACCGGTCCCATTAAAAAAATCGAGCGCGCGACTGACTAGATTGGCATTCGGCACTACGTTTGACTGATCAATACCTGGTGCCAGTGCTCCAGTGAAATAACCGGCTGGATACCCACGCACTCCCTTGTCACTCGTTTCACACGGATTCAACTGCCAGCTTGTACGCACTAAAGGTGCATGCACACGCACATAAAGACCAGACAACAGATTATCAAGCCCCACATACCAGTTAATATCGACTATAATATTGCTGATGCGCGGGTTAAATCTGATGCTGCCATTAAAATCTTCTGGCAAGCCAAAATAATCCGCAAGCCATGCTTGAGGCATTCTATTGGGAAACAGGCTACCTTGTATACGTAACAGGAGCCCACCTTGATCGTCACGACACAGATCGGGTGCAAACAGGCATTTGGTGATGCTGTTCGGGTTAAAGCTTTGTGCATACTCAGGCGTTATGCTCAAGCTGCTATACCACTGATCATCTGCCGAGCAGCGATTAATCTCCTGTTCCCAACCAACCATCTCTCGTGCGATATTGACGCTTTGTGAACGCATCGTGTAAAAAGGAATCGCGTGTACGCACGTCACGCTCAAGCCGATGCCTACTAATGCTCTTCTTAAAAGCTGCTTCATTACACCCCTCGATTTACGAAAAAGGGCTCGGTCTTACGACTGAGCCCTTTAGTACTAGTTTTGGTTTGTCACTATAGATGCCTATAGAATCGACAAATCATTAATTAAACGACACGCCGCCTTTAACCCAAACACCCCATTGGCTTGGTACACAACGTGAGCAGCTTGTGTTGGTTGAACCACATGAGCTAGCGCATGAGGTTGCACATGTTGAAGCACATGATGTAGCGCAGGTGTTGCCACATGAGTTACCACATGAACCGCATGAGCTACCGCATGATCCACAACCTGCAAATTCAACTTCGCCACCGATACCGAGGTATGGGGTCCAGTCTTCACAGTCGCGCCATGAGTAGTTGAAGTGTGCAAAGAGCTTGTTGCTGATCGCACGTGTGCCTTCAAACTGAACGTCTGCTAGCGTTAAGCCAACTGGTGTTGATGATGAACGTTGTGCTGTTGCGTCAGTTGGAGAAACCTGTGCATTCGTTGCAAGCACTGGTGTGTCGATGTTAACACTGTTTTGTCGTACCGTAGCTTCAGTAGCGAAGTTGTTAACGCCGCTGTGTATTGTTGCAGCACTTTGTGTTGCAGCAAGCGCTACAGGTCTTGTAGGGTCAGCAGTGTAGAAACCGAACACTTGTGAGTCACCTTTAAGTGCCCATGTTGTGCCGTTCAAAGGATCGCCGCCGTTAGAACAGTTTGTTTTAGGGCAGAATTTTTCACAGCTGCGGCCGTAGAATTCATAACCCAAATCGAAACCGAAACAACCGTTGGTGTACGCGAACTTAGCAGCTATGTCAGCTTCTACAGAAACCTTCACATCTACATTGAATGTGGTGAGGTTTGCAACAGGAGCAAATTCGCTTGCAAATTGTGCGCCGAGCGTGTTCGCTGGGGTCAATTGGAATCCGTTGTTATTGGTTGTTGCTGGCTCAAGACGTTGTGCCAACATGTAACGGCTGTTTTGACCAACTACACAAGAGGTACCACTGGTGCGTAGATCAAAGGTACGTTTTTGGCAAGTGTCAAAAAGATGTTGGATATTAGCATCTAAGTAGAAACCAAAGCTGCTTGATTCACACTCACTTCTCCAGAAGATTGCGTGGAAATCAAGACCGCCACCGAGCTTCCAGAACCCGCCAGAACCAACAATTGGTTCCATCAAGTAGCTGCTGCTTGGTTTGTTGCCAGTAGGAGCAGATGCACGCAATTGAAGCCCGATTAAGTAATCTTCATTGCACCAGAAGTTCCAGCCAAGTGCGAACTCAACGTCTGACAAGCGTGTCTTGGTGCTTGAGCTGCAGTCGTCGCAGTTTCTAGACCATCTGCTTGCAGCCAACTGTTGGAAGATAACATTGGCAGGGAATGATTCGTTACCAGTTGCGCTGGTTGCATCGTTGGTAAGAATAGGAGCGTGAGTGCCGCCTGCGTTACCACTGAAGAAATCGAGTGCGCTGGTTGCCAATGCACTTGTTGCAACAGGGTTGCTTGAGAAATAACCAGCTTGGTAGCCGATGGTTCCTGGCGCATTAACCACTTCACAAGGATTTAACTTCCAACGTGTATGCACGATAGGCGCATGTACGCGGAAATATAAACCTGATGCCAATTCATCTAACCCTAAGTAGAAGTTAAGATCTACCAAGAAGTTGCTGATGCGAGGCTTGAAGGTCACTGTGCTATCAAAGTCTTCTGCCAATCCAAAGTAGTCAGCAAGCCATGCTTTTGGATCGCGGTTAGCTACAAGACTACCTTGTATTTTAAGCGCTGATCCACAATCATCGGAACATGCCAAGTCACTGCCAAAGATGCAGCTTGCGATGCGGTTTGATCTGAATGTTTGTGTATATTCCGGTGTTATGCTAAAGCTGCCATACATGTGGTCTTCGCAGCAGCGGTTGATGTCTTCTTCCCAGCCAACCATTTCACGAGCAGCGTTTACGCTCTGTGAACGTGCTGTGTAATAGGGAACTGCTTGTAGTTGCATTGCACAAAGCGCAGCAAATACACTCATTACTTTTGTAGATTGTTTCATAATAACTCCTTGAAGAATCCTTTTAAATTCAGTCTTGTGTGGCATCGAAGATTATCGATGCAGAAGAATACTTTTATTCGATACGCAACTCCTTTCTTACGTAGCAACAAAGTTGAAACTCGTGATGACCTCATTACCTATACGGCGAGCCTTAGCTTAGATCAAAGATTTAGAGATTTCAATAGGCTCTCAATTCTTAGATCTCAGTAATCTCTCTCAGCGCCTTATAAAGTCGCGCACAGTATACTATGATGAAATTTTTGTTGTAAAGAAAAATTATGTATGAAATCCTGTATAGGTCGATGGTTTAACATACTCGGTTCATGATTATCTGTATGCAAAGCGCTTTTTATGGATACCCATGAGCTATTTTCTAAGGAGTATTTCTTATGAAGAGATCTTCGTATGTCCGCAACAAACATCAAACCGCATGGTATCTCAATGACATAATTGGTATTCTGTTTGCCGTTACCGGTATCTTTCTTTTACTCTCCTTACTTTCATACGATCCTTATGATGCAACATGGTTTTACGCAACAACTAATCCACATACACCCACTAACTGGTGTGGGACTATAGGCTCTCACGCAGCAGCATTACTTATCTATGTATGCGGAGCATCAGCGCTCTTGGGCATACTGAGCTTTTTTTTGTTTGCCTATGCATGTATTGTTGGCAAATCATATGCTCATTACAGCGATCGTATCGTTGCTCTCTATATTCTGATGGGAGCAAGCGCTGCATGGTGTTGCGCGTACCAAATAGATTTTTTAGGCAGTAGTTTTGCTGGCGGCCTACTAGGGGTCTATTTTTACACAATGCTTGCTCGTCTGTTCGATTCGCTAGGAGCACTGTTATGCATCTACACTCTTTTTCTTATCAGTCTGATACTCCTCACCCGTTTATCATTGGTACATTGCGTTTCGTATTGCATGAAAATAACCAAACGGATTATGCAGCAAAGCTTGCGCGCACAACCACGTATAGGCGCTTTTTTTGTTGCCATCGGCAATCTAAGTGTACACACAAGCAAACTCAGCAACGGTTGGCTACAAAAAATAACGGGCGCGCTGAAAGCTACCCCAGCCGCATCGGTACATGAATATACTGCTTATGATAAGGAAGGTTTTGATGAGGCCTTATACGACACAGATGTGTGGGATTTTCAAGAACAGATTAACACAACCAGTGTGCCAAACCACGCAACAGAAGCCTCATCTCTCTTCACCCACACAGACGCAGCAAACACACAACCATCTCTGCCCAAGCACGTATCGCTACAAAAAAGCCCAGAAAATGAGTCTGTCAAAGAGTATAGGGACGAACCAGAGCTGCCACAACAGATTACGTACACCGTTCCTGATATACGCCTTTTCACCAAAAAAGCGGTTGAAAAAAATGATCAAAAACAGATGCGCCACTTAGAAACTCAAGCACAGCTGCTTGAAGAAAAGCTTGCACGTTTTGGCATCGGCGGATCGGTCACTTCAATAAAACAAGGCCCCGTCGTTACTTTATTTGAATATCAACCGGATATTGACGCTAAAATTAGTAAAATTACGGCACTGGAAAATGATTTGGCTCTCGCGCTGCAAGCGTTGAGCATACGTATTATTGCACCAATCCCAGGCAAATCGGTCGTTGGCTTTGAAGTGGCAAACAAAGAAACAAAAGAGGTTCTTTTCTCTACCGTTATTAATAGTCCTGTATACACAAAAGCAGGAAGACTACCGCTCGTTTTAGGGCAAGATACAAGCGGTCACAATGTTGTTGTCGATCTGACCTCTATGCCTCACCTTCTTGTTGCAGGATCAACAGGATCGGGCAAATCGGTCGCCTTAAACAGTATGCTCATGGGTCTTTTGTGTCGATGCACGCCTGATGAACTTAAGCTTATCTTGATCGATCCCAAACGGCTTGAGTTTGCTCCTTATGCAGATATTGCACATCTTATTTTCCCTATTATTACCGATCCGCGCCGATCATGTCAGGCACTGGCATGGGTAGTAAAAGAGATGGAAACACGCTACGAAACGATGGCAAAAGTGGGAGCAAAAAACAGTCATGAATATAATAAAGATACATCTCGTCAACCAATGCCTTCTATTGTTGTCATTATTGATGAACTTGCTGATCTTATGATGACGGCTGGCAAAGATGTGGAACTGTTTATTACACGGATTGCGCAAATGGCTCGTGCTGCAGGAATTCATACTATTGTTGCAACACAGCGACCATCAGTTGATGTGATCACCGGTTTAATTAAGGCTAACTTTCCTAGCAGAATCTCATTTCGCGTGGCATCTAAAATAGACTCGCGTACTATTCTTGATACTGCTGGCGCTGATGCACTACTCGGCCGCGGAGACATGCTTTTTCTTGATTCTCGCTCATCATCACTTCGCCGTATACATGGCGCTTATGTGTCCGATCAAGAGATAGAAAATGTAGTAGCCTATATTCGCGCGCAAAAAAATGTTATATATCGTGATCTCATGGAAGAAACGGCACAACAGGGATCGCTGCAGGAGCCTAAAGACGAACTCTATGATGAAGTTTTGTTATTTCTTAAAGGAGTCGATGAAATTTCTATATCATTACTTCAGCGTAAGTTTAGAATAGGATATAATAGATCAGCACGCATTATAGACATGCTTGAATCTGTTGGTCTTATTATGCCATCAGAGCATGGAAAAATACGAAAAGTTATTAAATAAACAGCTATAGTTCGCACGAAAATTATGGAGATTCTTGATGCGTTTTGATGAGCAATTTTTACAACAAGTGTCTGTAAAGGCTACCGTCGTACAAGGACATTTTCCCAATGATATGCATCTTTCAATCGATACGCGCAACTTACAAGCGGGTGATATATTTATCGCCTTGCAAGGCGCTCGCGTCGATGGACATCAATTCCTTGTCGATGCAATGAAAAAAAAGGCTGGGGGCCTTATTGTTGCTCAGACAAAAATGCACACGGTGCAGGCGCTTGGCTCTCTGCTTCATCAGGATACATTGGTCATAGCGGTTGAAGACCCGTTGACCTTTTTGCTGCACGCGGCGGCAGCGTGGCGCGCGCAATTTTCATACCCCGTCATTGCTATAACCGGATCGGTTGGCAAGACATCAACAAAGCAGCTGCTTGCTACTATGTTAACAGCCCACCGCATGAATTTCTTTGTGTCTCGTGGTAATCAGAATACAAAAATTGGCTTAGCGCTCAATATGTTGGCAATGAAAACATGCCACGAAGCTGCCATCTTTGAAGTAGGCATCAGCAAACGTGGTGAAATGGCAGAGCTTACCCATTTATTACAACCAACAACCGGTATTATTACTGGTGTAGGCCATTCTCATATGGAAGGGCTTGGCACTCTCGTTGATATTGCTCTTGAAAAACGTGATCTGTTTAAATATTTTACTGAAGGCAGCATAGGCATTATTAATGGTGATCAGCCACTATTGGCACAGGTTGCCTATGTACACCCGGTAATCAAGTTCGGCAAAAAAACGGTCAATCAGATCCAAGCGCGCAAAATTAGTATAGATGCTCACAGCACAACCTTCATGCTTAAGATCTATAAAGAAAAGCATATGGTTACCGTTAATCATGTGCACGAAGGAGTGGTCTTTAATGCCCTTGCCGCTACCGCCGCAGCACATCTTTTGAATGTGCCTCATGAGACGATTATCGAAGGGATTAAACAGTTCAATGTGGTACAAGGCAGATTTGAACGCAAACCGCTCATGCACAACAAGGGCACCGTTATTAATGACTGTTATAACGCAAATCCTGAAAGCATGAAGGCCGCTCTTTTGGCCTTTCAGCGTATTGAGACCAAAGCCAAAAAAATTGCAGTACTGGGCGACATGCTCGAGCTTGGGTTAACAAGCCCTTTTTGGCACAGGCAGTTGGGCCGCTTTTTGCGCAAAGTCCCTTCATTGTCCCATGTTATTTTGGTGGGAGACATGGTACACTGGACACGTAAGATGATTCCTGTAGGGGTCAGTGTTGAAGTGGTTGCCACCTGGCAAGATGCGGTCAAAAACCTCGAAAACAACCTAAGCCAAGACTCTTTAGTACTGGTCAAAGGCTCAAACGGGGTTGGCCTCAGCAATCTAGTACAAGCAATCAGTGAGCCTCAAGAGACTCACATACCTGTGCCCGCTACTAATAATGCCCATAACCGAGTGAATAACCAGCTGTGATTCATGATACCGTGCCCCACAAATCCGTTTTAGTTGACGAAGTAATCGAACATCTTGCGCCTCAGCCAGGTAAGACCTATCTGGATGTAACGTTTGGTGCAGGCGGTCATAGCCGTGCTATACTCGAAGCGCAAGAGAGCTGCCACGTCATCGGTATGGACTGGGATACGGTCTCTCTTGAGAAATATGGCGTGCCTATGGCTGAAGAGTTTGGCAAACGCCTAAGCCTTGCCTGGGGCAACTTCTCGCTGTTGTATCGCGTGGCAAAACGAGAGCATATAAAGAAGGTGGATGGTATACTTGCCGACTTTGGCACCTCGCAGATGCAAATTACCGAAAGACCGGGATTTTCATTTAGTCGCGACACACCGCTTGATATGCGCATGTCCCCTTCGCACCAGCAGATTACTGCGGCGTATATCATCGCCTCGGCAAGCGAAGAGGAGCTGGCTGATATCTTTTTTCGCTATGGTGAAGAGCGCTATTCACGCAAAATTGCTCGGTTAATTGTGCAGGAACGCAAGATTGCGCCAATTGCCACCACCGGGCAGTTGGCTACGCTTGTTTCCAACGCTGTTGGCTCAAAACGAGGACGTTGCCACCCTGCCACACGAGTATTTCAGGCATTGCGCATTGCGGTTAACAAAGAGTTGGAGAATATAACCTCCTTCTTGTCAGAAGCTCTACGCGTGCTTTCTCCTGGTGGGCGACTTGTTTGTATTAGCTTTCACTCACTTGAAGATCGCCTGGTAAAACAGTTTTTCAAAGACAGAGAACGCGAGGGCATTGTAGAAATATTGACTCCAAAGGTTGTGACTGCCTCTGAGCAAGAAGTAGCGCGTAACCCGTCGTCACGCTCTGCCTGCTTACGAGCGATTAGGCTTATTAAAGCGATTGGCGAATAAGTTCTTAAACGTTTTCGCGCCACGATCGATACATTTTTATAAAAAGCTCTCTTTTATTGAAAAAGTTGTTTGACAAAAGGACGCAAGCTTATACACTTATCTATCGATTAGGTAATGCAGCGTTTCATTTAAAAAAGTGAGATTGTAATCAAAATTCTTCGAGGATACTGGCTATGAAAATAACAGAAGTAAAAGTGTATCCAGCTCGGAAAAATGGTAGATTGAAAGCATATGCAACGATTGTCTTTGACAATAGCTTTATCATTAGAGACCTTAAAGTGATTGAAGGTGATAAAGGGCTTTTTGTTTCAATGCCATCCCGTCGCAGAAAAGATGGTACATTTAGAGATATTGTACATCCTTTAAATGTTGACATGCGCAAGCTCATCGAAGACACGGTTATTGCCGAGTATATGAATGTGCGCGATATCGAAGTTGATCCGGAAACGGCACACGAAGAATTCGATTGAAATCAAAATTGATCTAAAAATATCTGATGGGGCGTGGCCAAGTGGTAAGGCACCAGGTTTTGGTCCTGGCATTCGGAGGTTCGAATCCTTCCGCCCCAGCCATAGATGGCTATCGGACATTTTGAGTATCATATCGAACGGTGAAACCACGTTGCAGACGATGTTTTCATCATTCAGTTCCAAGTTCGATAGTATCAACTTGATAAGATGCCGTTTTTCTTCAACTTCAGAACTCATAAATAACTCATACGCACGATTAGTGAGATCCAGTAGGTATTTTGCCGTTACATAGTAGTTGTTTTCAGCTTCTTGTAATTGCTCAAGTCGCAGGTTAATATCTAACGCCTGATCTTTAAACTTTTGGTAAAACTTGTCATAAGCGCTATCAGTAATACTCCCCTTCAACTTATCTATATATAAATTGTCCATCATCTGCGTCAGCGTTTTCTTTTCACGGGTAAGCTTATCAAGCTCTCTGTTGTGAAAATCCATCTTGTCTTTATGAACAGAATCCAGGGTTTGTCTTATTTGTTCTAATACTTCTTCAGTCATTCTGAGCCTTTTGAATACAGAGCCTATCTGCTCGGTAATAGCTTCTTCGCGCAACCATTTGGCGCCATGCTTACCGTTGTATTGAGTGCAGTGATAATAAATAAAGCCCTTATGCTTTTCAGGGGTAATAGCTAACCCACAATTGGCACATCGTATAAGGCCTCTATAGATATAGGGCTTGCCCGCATATTTAAAGGGCTTCTTGTTAAACCCTTGCTTAATCTGTTGGACAGACTCAAAAAGATCTTTGCTTATAATGGGCCCATAGCGATGAGGGTAGGTTTTATTTTTAATGAGCATGTCACCATAATAAAATGAGTTATCAAGAATTTTGGCAACATAGCTTCGTGCCCAGGTGACGTTATAGTCTTTTTTCATCTTCTGACGAAGCAAATCTATTGAATATGCTTGAGAAGCATATAACTCAAATGTTTTGGCTATAATATGCGCTTCATATTCATCGAGTATTATATCGGTCGAACCATCAGACTTGGTTACATTTTTGTACCCAAAAGGAGCTTTGCCCGGCCATTCCCCTTTGCGTAGCTTCTGCTCCATCGCACGTTTGACGTTGTCACTAATCGCATCAGAGTAATATTTAGCGAGCCCTAAGCTGATGCTGAATTGGAATTTCTCAACGGCCGAGATCCGGCTATTAATAATCTGGCTGTCTGATACAAAGTGCAGCTCAATGTCATCATTAAGTGCTTTTTCATACAGCAGCGATATGCGTTTATCAAACACGTTACGCGACAGACGATCGACCTTGTCGCAGCACACCACTATTTTTTCTTTTTGATCAATGATGAGGTCGATGATCTGATCAAATTCTGACCGGTCGTTCGTATAGGCACTTTCATCAAAGCTACAGACCTGAATGATTGCAAACCCTTTGTTTTGGCAATATTTTTCAAGCCTGATCACTTGCGCCGGTAGTGAGTTGCCAGCTTCTCGTTGTTCTTCAGTACTGACGCGGGCAATAAGGATCGCTTTCATATATGTGCTCTAGCAGAGGGTTATACCTATTTTTAAACCTCACATAGTTTAAAGAGCGACTATAAATAAACAAGTACTTCAGAACACATAAAGGACGTTATCATAGATCATCGGTGGTATAAATTTTATGTTCCTCATTTGCCAGGATAATGGTATACATCTATAGTGCGACCATTTTCATTGTGCCGTGAAGCCAAAGAAAGTGTATTTAAAAGTAGTATTATTTAGATACACAAGGATATCACGAGAAACGGCATAGATATCGGATATGAATTGGTTGTG
>JAFEAZ010000001.1 GCA_018266085.1 Candidatus Babelota bacterium | reverse complement strand
TTTTTAGAAGCGTCGTTGCTTTGTTGAACTTCAAACTGGCCAATTCAGTTACCATTTAATAACCGATTTGGTTATAGCTGCAGGCTATCGTTTTTTACCAAGTTATTACGCATAAGGTCTATTGTAGCCGACATGCCAACCATCTGCAATGAGCTGGTAGCTACAAAGAGCGAAAGCGCCATTGGTAAGATATGTTTAAAGTTCATGGTACGTTCTCCTTGGTTCTCTTAAAAAACATTTTAATGTTACAAATAGAATACCAAGAGAGTTGGAGCCTGTCAAAAGCCCCCATATCCCTGTCTGAAAGTTCGAGGTTTCGGTTCTATAAGCTTATTGACCGGTCAGCTTTGGTATGATTTTTGATGGCATCCCAATAGTAGTCAGCGCCTTTACGGCGTAAGCGTGTTTTGCTGTTGGCAGTAAAATCAACGCCAAAAAGACCGTATCGCTTGTTGTATTGGCCCCATTCGTAGTTGTCCATAAATGACCATATCGAAATACCCATCAGTGGTATGCCTACCTGGCAGGCGCGGCTTGCCGCATAGAGATACTGTTTGAGAAACAGGTCACGTTTTTCTATGTCTTGTTGTGTCTCTAGAGCATCAAAGCCATCAGCATCGACCTGTGCATCAACACGCTCAATGCCAAAGCCTGTTTCGGTAATCAGGATCGGTATAGTAAAGAGCTTTGCGACGTTGTCATTGATCTCATGTAATGCCAAAAAGAGGCCATCCGCGTAGATGGTATAGAGTTTGTTTGCGCTAGAAAATTTTGAGTCCGCAAGCTCTTGATCGCTCAAGCGCTTAACAGGAGCATCCGGATTGTTCGGATCACGTGGACTTGAAAAGGGGCCTGAAGGAGAGTCCATATAGCCGTGGCTGTAATAGTTGAGCCCGATCCAATCAAGGCAGGTTTTGCCTGGATTCTTTGTGCTGAATTCTTTAAAAAAATCATATACCGAGTAGTTTTGCAGATAGTTACCCGCAAAGCAGAGCGTTCGGTGCAGTGGATTGAGATAATTGACCGGGTCCAGTTGGTAGATGTTGATGGTGGTACCAATCTTAGCCTTGGGTGCCACTTTTTTCATCTGTTCATAGGCACACACATGAGCATCAAGCATGTTAAAAAGGACCGTTCTTGATCTGCTCATGCTTTTCACATAGGGAGGACGAACACCCTGTTGGTAACCATTGATGGCGTAAGCATTGGCAGAATTGTAGGTATAAAAGAGAGGAATCAGATGCTGTTTTGTAGCGTCATCACCAATGATCTCCATACATGCTGCATAGATTGAGCCAGTTACCACTGCGCAGTAGCTTGCAAAGCCATCAAGATTCTTGCTGTTTTCAAAGCCGCCTGCAGCCATAAACCATGCTGGATCGGTGTAATGGTGCATGCCGATTATAGGGCGTATGCCACGTTTCACCAGAGTAACTGCTTTGTCCATATAATGTTGAATAGCTGGTGCGTGAAAGCCCCCTGGTGCCGTTTCAACCTTAAAGCGTTCAATAGAGAAGCGGTCAGCATTAATTCCCATCACTTGCTTGAGCTCTGCATCGTGTGCATAGAGGTTCCATTCGTCGCAGGCAAGCCCAACGCCACCAGGCGCGGTGAACGTGGTTGCAAAAAGCTCCTCAAGCCGTTTCTTCTCTTGTGCCTCTGTTGCCTGGGTTAAGATCGCATCACGATATGCTTGTGTGTAGCTGCTTGCATCCTCTCCGCCGTTCTTGGGACCGCAGCCTTCAATTTGGTAGGAGGAGCCACCGGTGGCAAAAAGGAAGCCTTCAGGAAATTCAAGAGCTGTAGCAACCAAGCGCTGGTCATCTTCAAGATTTAAAAAATAGGGATTTGGTGGGGTCTGAGTTGCCCAGCTCCATGAAGAGAGCATAAGGGTGGCGGCAGCTATTTTGGCCATTTCGAGGGGTTTATTACGTACGCCGCAATAGAGTAAGCAGCCTGTTGTACAGAGTGCTGCGCCACCAAAGAGCAAAGCTTTGTAGGGGTTGTAAGCGGCAACTGACCAGAGGGCAGGCAGAAAACGCAGACCATATCCTTTATTGGGACTTTCATGTGCTGCTTGCTTACGAATGGTCGTTGATGCAGCGGGCTGCTTGCTCATGCCACTCGTTGCTGATTCCTGGGTGGTTTGCGCAGAAAAAGACAGGCTGAGAGTAACAATCAGTACTAGATTCAGTGACGCCTGTTTCATACATGCTCTCTTTTTTTAGAAAGATCTGATTAATGACGTATTCGCACCTTTAATTGTGACAGATAGACACAATGCAGTCAAGATTGAAGGCTGCGGGGTTTCTGATTGGCGTTAACAATAAGAAGGCTCGTTAAAGCTGTGCAGAAAAATGGCCACCCCGGTCATCCTCGAACCGTGCTTGCCATAGTCGACCTTTACTCTTGAGTGTCGCTCTCAAGCTCTGGTTACTCTGCTGCATCGGGTATCATGTCCGTTTGTAACGCAGCCGGGTGCATGGTGGCCGCGTCGAAAGGTTGTTCGAAGGCGGCTGGTCGTAGTGCGCTTTGAGATGCAGCGGGTGCTTTCACTGGTGCAGTAGGTTGTGCTGCTGGATGTGCGGGTTGAGGAGCTCGCGGGCGCACCGCTTTTGGCGTATGTCTGAGACCAACTTTTTTGAACAGTGCTTCAATCTGTTTGCGCAGCTCATGACCAGGTTCCGCTTCTGTTGCGCTGATAATCCTATCAAAAAGATCCTTTTCATCTTTGACTATAATTTTTATACGATCGGTATACAGCGCTTTTTGTGCGGTAGAAAAATCTTTTATAACGCTTTCTAATGTTTTTATACGGCTGACAATGCGTGCGAGCTTGCCGGCAATTTCATCAACAGCTTCTTGTTTGTCTCTATCCATAACGCTCAGATCAAGTTTTTTTGCTTTGATTGTGATGATGCAATCTTCAAGAAACCCTTCGATTTTTTCCGTTATTTTTTCGGCAGAATCGGTGTTTTTCTTGTCAGGAGCAGCATCAGCCTTATCTTTTTTTGCAGCAGCATCTTTATCCTTCTTTTCTGCCGCATCGCTGCCTGGGATTGGTTTTGCTGATGCAGCCGTTTTTGATCCTGGGCTGCTTGTCGTATCAATGCTTGGGTATGCCGATGGTGTAGGAGCAGGGATTGCTGGTGGAACATAGGCAGAATCGCCATACCCATAGAGATCACTGATGCCCGGTTTGTAACCGCCGCCCGTTGCATAGTCGTCGACGAGCATGCCGCCTGAGCGCATTGGGGCTTGCGAGATAGGTCTTCTCGATTCTTCAAACGCTCTCTTGCGAGCCGATTCTTCCTGCTCCATAACTTTTTTCGCTTGCGGTTCAAAGGCTAAGAACAGTTTTTGAATTTCAGCAATCATTTGTTGAGCATAGATAGCTTGAACAAAAGCGCCCAGCAGAACACCGGTAGCTTTGCGCGATTCTTTACTCAGTTCGCCAAGCCCAAATGGGGTGACCTCAATGGCGGCTTCGTTACGAAAAATTGTCTCATTGAGTCGCACAATATTTTGGTAAAGGGAATCCTGTTCAATCAATGATGTGAGATAATAATAATGACCATTGGCAGGATCCGTTGCAAGAATAACTTTCAGTGAGCTTATAAGCCGTTCAATCTCTTGTTTGAGCTCTTGCCAGGTGAGCTCTTTTTTGTCCGCAAGCATGGCAACAGGAACCCACGTTTGCAAGCTGCCATAGAGATCAGAGATTAAGGTTGTTTTGCGCAAGAATGCTTCCAGCTGACTAATAAGACCGACAATGAGTGTTTTTGCCGATTCAATCGATTTAGTCGATACCGTTGATGGTTTGTATAACGGTTCTTCCGGTTTGGTTGGTTGTGCCGGTGCTGGCGCTGGCGTCGGCATTGGTGTTGCTCCTGGTGATACAGGTTGCGGTTCATTAAACACTGTGGTTATGAATTCTTCGAGCTCTTTTTCTGACATGCTTTCCATGATTTTTGAAAGCTCTTCAACCTGTTTATCGAACTCATTCCGCTGGTCTTGAGTCATGCTTGAGCGAAATGCTTCAATTTCTTGATTCATTTTTATAAGTTCTTCTTCGGTTGGCATCATCATTGGTTGTGGCGCCATGGGAAAAATATACGAGGTTAGGAATAATAGCGTGAAAGATATGATACGTAATTTCATAAAAGGCTCCTACTAAAGCGTATGATTTATAACAGGTGCTTATTGAGAATAATCAGTATAGCGCGGCCAGTTTTTTATGAAAGTAGCAGCATGAAATCGGCAACAGTATATCAAAGCATGTATGGTAACAAACAAGGTTTTATGCTGCTCGAGCTGCTGGTAGCAGTAACGCTTTTTATCGGTACTGTTGCCGGCATTGCGCTCTATCAGGCACACACCTATGCGTTGTGTGGTGATACAAAAAAAAGGCATGCTGCCGTTGCCGTGACACGGCGTGTGCTGGAGCGACTCTATGCTACTGGCATCTATGTACCATCATCCACCATCGACGGTATTACGGTCAGCATCTCGCCACACAACAACCCACTACCAGAAGGTGCGTTTAATGAAGAGGTTGTGCAGTTTCTGCTCGTCAAGACCTCGTGGATCGCGGTGAACGGAGTGCCAACTAATACCTCTTTTAGTATCTGCCGCAAGGTGGGTAGCCATGAACAGTAGGGTAAAATCTACAGCCGTTGGTTTTATGCTGCTCGAAACGATGCTGTCAATTTTCATGCTCATTGTCGTATCGCTTTTGAGCATGTCATATGCCGTCGATCTCTCTATGCGCATGACACAGCTGCTGACTGCTCAACAGAATGATGCGCAGCTGGCAATGGTGCTTGATCTGATCGCCGATGATCTTGCGTGCGCGCCAGCGCATACAACATGGAAGCGAGCAACGGAGCAAGAGACTATTTGGACAACAGCTTATGGTGATGTTGGCTTTGAAAATAGGAACAAAGGTATCGTTCGCTCGAAGGGTACCTTCGATCATGCGGCACAGCGATGGGTAGAGCGCACGCGATCATACCTGCCGCTCGGTATTTGGTATCGTATCGATGGAGCTCGTGACGACAGTGCGCACATCTCATTGGTTGACTTGACGGTTTGGACTGCTGATAGGCGGCAGGCGGCTACAACGATAACAGTACGTTCGGGAGCGCAGGTATGAAGACATCATCCGGATCGGCGTTACTTATGGTGCTGTGCCTCTCTACCGTCTTGATGATTGCAACGACAACCAGTTGGTATACAGCCTCTTTATTACATGAGGTTGCTTGCGTGCGCCAGCAACGCTTTCAACAACAACAGTCAGCACAGGCACTGCTCCTCTATGGAATTCTCATCGCTCAACACAAGTTTGATGATCTGTGTAAAGAATCGGAGCCAATCGTTTTGTATCAGGGAGCATGGCCATTGAGTGAGGATCTCATAGGAAATGGGTATGTGATAAGTCGGCACAAAAAGGATGGCGTAGCGCTTGTTGCAACGCTGGAAGCTGAGGTTAAGGAGCCTTTGCACGCGCGCCAAGCGCAACAGACAACTAATGCAGCGGCACTGCTGCGACATGACAAGCAAGATCAAAAGAAAATTATTATAGCGCAGTGGGGCATGTTTGAGGAGAGTTGATCCATTAATAGCGCTGTCGGCGCTCCTGTATGCATCCGCTTTTCTGGCGCCAGCATGCTGTCACTGGTTTGTCTTTGTATGGTTGATTCCTCTCTATGGGTATAGTATAACGCATCCCAACAGATCAACATGGACATACGCAGCGCAAGGATTCTGGTGGGGAGCTCTTTTTTTTCTACTGCATATGCATGCATTGATCTACATGCTTGTGCAACAAGCGCCACTGATCAGTGCTTGTGTAGTTAGTACGCTGCTTATTCTCTACAGCTGCTTAGTATCGGCATGCTGGTTTGCTGGTGCGGCATGGTGCGCGCGGCATGTGGCATCATGGCGTCGATTGTGTCTATGGGTTTTTGCTACAAATCTGTATATCTATGTGGTTGATACCCTCTTTTTTAGATGCATTTGTCTGCCGCGCGGGTATGTTTTTGCTTATCCATTGGTGCCGTTAGCGCAGAGTGACTGTTGGGCAGAGGCGCTTAGGTACGTGCCGCACGAGCTTTTGGTACTGAGTCTTTCTGTTGGGTCGGCTTGCCTAGCGCAAGGGGTGTGGCAACAACATCAACGCTCATATTGTTTTATTGCGGCAGGTATTTTTTTTGCACCATTTTGTGGAGGTTTTTTTGTGCATCGACAATCCTCAGTAGGTGAATATGAACAACACTGTGTGTATGCACAGCCACCCGCGTATCATAAGCAGATGATCGATGTGCAGCCGCTTACACTTGCGTGCGCGATTAATGAGCAGATCTGTCGTGCGGTGCGCCTGTTCCCTCATGCCGTTTGTATTCTGTTTCCTGAGTCTACGTTTCCTTTTGCGCTTGATCTGCATGATGATGTTCGGCAACTTTGGATGGACAATGTTTTGTGGCATCTGCCCGATGTAACGATCGTCATGGGTAGTCATCATTCTTGTGGAATTGATGGTGAAGAGCGCAAGAATACGCTCTTTTGCTTGCAAGGGTCTGTCATATGTCAGACCTATGACAAAAAGACTCGCCTGCCTTTTGCCGAATATATGCCATGGCCATGGAGCGCAAGTAGATTGTTCTCTGAATTTTTATTAAAGAACAAAAAAATATTTCACGCACCTGATGCTGCAGCTCGACAGGAAGATAGGATCTATCTGGCACCAAATGTGGCAGTCTCTTCGTATATATGTTCCGATCTTTTTTTTAATAGTCCGCGACCTGATGACCAGGCGGACACGATACTCTGGCTGGTAAATGACAGTTGGTTTATTACCTATTGGCGGCGGTTGATGTTTTTATATGCTCGGTTACAAGCGCAGCGGTATGGGCGAACTATTCTCTACATTGCTCATGAGTTTGGTGCCTGCATACGCCCTAATGCTCCCGTCTGTTATTTGCCATCGGTCATGATTCCAAAGCCTGTAAATTAGGGTATACTGGCAGGGTAAAGAAATTGAACAATTATTTTTATGAGTCTGAAGGAGTTATAATGAGCAAACAAGTACGCGTGTTCCTCTTGAAAGACGTTGAAAAAGTGGGCTGTGCTGGTGAGATCGTTAAGGTTGCAGATGGGTTTGCCCATAATTTTCTCATAGCGCGCAAGCTCGGGCTTGAAGTTACTGAAAAGAACGAAAAATCTTTTGAAAAGAGGATTCGTGTTGTCGAGCAGCGCAACGAAGTTATTGCTACGCAGACATCATTGCGCGCAGAGCGCATTAAAAGCATAAAGCTTACCTTAAAACGAAAAACACATGATGATGGTAAGCTGTACGGTTCCGTTTCTTCAGGAGAAGTGGTTGACCTTCTGGCTGAAAAAGGTGAAAGCGTTGGCAAAAGTCAGATAGAGTTTGATGGTGGCAAATTGATTAAAGCGACTGGAACCTATGAGGTCACCGTCAAATTATCTTCAAAGCTGCAACCAAAAATCAAGTTGTCTGTTGTTGCTGAATAAGAGCATGATTCTATAACATGGTGGTACATGCTTAAACAGCGACAATCTCACGATAAACAGCCTTTTCAGCTGCCAGATAAAATTTTGGGCAAAAGTTTGCCAGCGAGCCAAGAGGCCGAAAAGGCCGTCTTGGGGGCACTTCTGCTCGACGATATCCACGTTGGGCGCATTGCTGAAATTATAAGCCCTGAGGATTTCTATTACATACCTCACCAGCTCGTTTTTCAGGCGATTTTGAGCCTTTCTGGTCAGCTCAAGCGTATCGATATTGTCACGCTGCAAGATGAGCTTCTAAAGCAGAACTCTTTGGAGAAGGTTGGTGGTGTGGTCTTTTTGATTTCATTGCAAGAAGATATACCAGCACTTGGGTTGCTTGAGCAGCATGCCACCATGATTAAAGAAAAGTCGGTGTTGCGTGAGCTCATTCGCTCGGCAGCAGGAATCATCAATGAGTGTTATACACAGAACAATCAGGGTATCGATGCCGTTCTTGATAATGCCGAAAAGACGATTTTTCAGATTGCCAATCGGCGCGCTGATGAATCATTTGTGCAACTCAATATTTGGCTGAAAAAGACGTTTCAGCATCTTTCAAGCATTAAGAGTCATGCCAAGGGCGTGACTGGTGTACCAACTGGGTATGAAAAGTTGGATGAGATGACCTCCGGTTTTCAAAAGGGTGATCTGATCGTTGTTGCCGGTCGTCCTTCTATGGGTAAAACGGGTATAGCGCTTGGGTTGGCAGCTAGCGCTGCGGCTGAAGGTGCCACCGTCGGTTTTTTCTCGCTTGAAATGCCTGCCGAGCAGCTCAGTTTACGTTTGTTATCTTCAGAGTCTGGCATCGGGCATCATAATATCAGAAATGCGAGTATTACTTCTGATGAGTGGATTGAGTTGACGAGCGTTGCTGCTCGCTTGGCTGATATGAAACTTTTTATCGATGATACGGCGATGTTAAGTCTTATGGATTTACGTGCTAAGGCACGCAAACTCAAGGCTGAGCACAATTTACAGTTATTAGTGATCGACTATCTACAACTTATCCACAGCAGTCGTCCGCATGAAAATAGGCATCAAGAAGTCTCTGAGATTTCACGCTCTTTAAAGGCGCTTGCCAAGGAGCTTGAGATACCGATCATAGCATTGTCACAGTTGTCGCGTGCTGTTGATAGCCGTATGGACAAACGACCAATGCTTTCAGATTTGCGTGAGTCTGGTGCGATTGAGCAGGATGCTGACCTTATTATGTTTTTATATCGCGATGTCGTGTATAATCCTGATACGGAAAACCCTGATTCTGCAGAACTTATTATTGGCAAACAGCGTAATGGCCCTACAGGGACCGTCTATCTTCATTTTGTACGTGAATTGACCAAGTTCGTAAGCAGCAACAATCAAGGTTACAAATAATACACCTATTAACAAAGGCATGTATGAGTAGGTTGAACATATTTTTCTTATAGTCGGCCTCTACTGTCTCGTATCTATCTGAACCAGGACGGCACCCCCTTTTGACAATACCCCTGACCATAGTACAATTAGTCAAGAATGTGGCGCATGGCGAGTCCTATATTCTTAATAGCACTCATGTTGGCCTGTTTTTTATAACGGTAGTTACTGTAGTTAAAGAGAAGGATACGTATGAAAAGCTTAAAAATATTATCGCTTGTTTTGGCTGTTGCCTGTACAAGCAGTCTATTCAGTAATGAGAACCAATACAGAAAGCCTTTCGCTTATGTGAAAGCGTGTGTGAAAAAATGTTGGCTCAAGATGCAAGGAGTAGATCGCGAAGTGCGTGGAGATCTCTTTAGGATTCCTACGATATCATCTCTGACCAGAGAGGATAACTCAGGTCAACGAAACATATTCGAAAAATGGAAACAATGGGATGGACAAAGTGGGAGAGATATAGAAGTCGCCACAAAACAAACTTGGGTTCGGGTATCAGCAACATCTAAAGATTCTTTTGATTGGTATTATGGACATAAGGACCTTAATAATTTTCCAGGAGATTTGCCTTTACTGTTCTTCATAGATGAAAACGGAAAGCTTAAAAAGGATGGAGATAAGGTCAGATTGATTCATGAAAATCCAAAGACTCGTGAGAGAGTCAAAGTTATATTGACACTCAACCAAAAAGGATCTCGCTATGACTGGAATGGCGGGTTTGATGGATTTATCAAAGCGTCAAGCTCATATAAAGAGTTAGTGAAACCTTATCTGGGAAAAAAATCTTATACGAATCCACTATCTGTGTTCCACAGCTTTGTAGGCTAAGAGTCGCCACTCTTAAAAAGCTCTCATTTTATAACCCAACTACCTGGAAAACGGATTTCTGGAGTGGTTGGGTTATTGTTGCTTCTTATGGTATGGATATTCTGCATGCGCAACGTGCTTAGAGCTAGTGCATATTTCACCTTGAAAATCCCGATTCAGAGCCAATCTGGAATTCTTTTTAGAGCAACTGGCTATTCAATAAGAAAACTTGTCGCAAAAAAGCGTTTGTGTATGTATACTTTTTGCGGTAGACTGTAATTTCTTATTGATTATTTAACCATGTTTACAAGGGGTATCTATGTCTTTTTTGAAAAAAATTCTATTTTCTGCTTTCGTTGCTCAGAGTGCCTTTTTAGCCATTGATGCCGCGGAAAAGTGGCCAACAAAGAGAAGCACACAAAAGAAACTTATCCCCATGCCCACCATTTTTGAAATCGATGAAAAGTCAGCTTTTTCGATTCGCGGTTGCAAGAGAACTTTTTATGCTAATCCTGAACAGGGTGCCAAAGCGCTAAAGGCTATTGAACAATCTGAAGATAAAAAATGGCTTACACCATGTGATTGTCCAGGGACAGAAGCATTTCATACAGAATTCTATCATGTAGGGTGTCGTTCATGTGTTGATCTTGGCAATAATCTCGTAATGAGTATTTTTTTCAAAAAGAGAGGTACTTGCCCTGAACAGCTTAACGCATATATGCGCCAACTGGAGAGAAAGCCCAACGGCACAGAGCAAAAGAACTAAACGTTTACTCTTGTTGTATGTTCCGCTTTAAGTAGTTCTGCCATAAGAAGTGGTAACTCGAGAAAGAAGGGGCATAGACAACTGCAGTCTCTAAATCTCTATCTTTTATACAAAGAACAGCCATAAACTTGATCTCTGCCAAGCAGAGTTTTAAGATCAAAGCTGTTCTTTTTGTTATACGTGATGGAGTAGTGACATGTTAAAACACTGTTTATCTGTGTATCTTTTCTGCATAACCTGGTTGTTAGTTGCTGGACAGCATGACGATGAGTTGAGGAAAGAATCTCAATCTGTTCAAAAAAACAATGACATCGTTGCTATGAGAGAAGAGATAAGAGGCAAGCTGTACGGAACATATCCGTCAGTGGTAGTAAGGAACCAAACAGAAGAAAGAGTACAGATTGCTGCAGAACCTCTCTCGCAAGAAGCTGTTAATGTTAGCAAAAAGTTCTGGCAGCAGCGGCAAAGACAGACCGTTAGTCCTGGCTTAGCGTATAATCGAGTGCCAAGCACATACCATAGCCCGCGCTCTTTTGCCGCCTCATCACCGAAACTACCTCCAATAATAGAATTTCCTGTGGATAATGAACGAGACTTTTTTAGCGCAATGATCGATTCGCCAGAATCGTATGCGAGTGAGCCAGGTGGAGAAGATGCGTTTATGGATACTGCAGGCCAAGGGTTGTTGCCAAGGACTCATCCGAGTAGACCCTCTATTGCAAACGAATCCTCACCGGGATATATCGTTCGACGAGCCGATTTCTTTGAACCTGATCCAGTGCTTGCGCGTCAGCTGAGAGGTCTGCACGGGCGGAGTCTGCGCTCTAGACTTAAAGCAGTCTTTTCGTGCTGTTGTGATCGCTGATACTATTGATTTTATCTTCATATGCGCTATTGTAAGCCAGGTTTCGAGATTTTGAGAATCGATTAATTCTTAAAAAATGAGGTTAGATGAGCATGAAGCGCATGATGAACATCTTTGTTGTGGCAACATTCTGTGTACTCTCTTTACAGGCAGCAACGAGCACACGTTTTGTGATTATTACGCCAAGCTACAACAATCAGAACTGGTATACAAAAAACTTAGAATCGGTCTTTAATCAAGATTATCCACGTCACCTGTGGCGTATGATCTATATCGACGATTGCTCGCCCGATAGTACCGGCAAAGCGGTTGCGGAATTCGTTGCGCAAGCCGGCATGCAGGATAACGTCACGCTTGTGTGCAACAGGACGCGCAAGGGAGCTCTTGAAAACATTTATAATGGGGTTACCAGTTGTGAGTCCGATGAGGTGGTAGTCCTTCTTGATGGCGACGATGCTTTCAATGGTGCCGATGTGCTGTCATATCTTGCTACCATCTACGCAGACGAGTCGGTATGGATGACCTATGGGCAGTTTGTTGAATGGCCATCAGGCAAGCATGGTTTTTGTTGCGATATGCCTGAAGAGGTGGTGCGTACCAGAGGCTTTAGGCAGAGCGGTATTTTGCCATCACATCTGCGTACTTTTTACGCAGGACTGTTTCACAAAATCGACAAAGCGGATCTTGTGGATACAGAGGGGCATTTTTATATGATGGCATGGGATGTGGCGATTATGGTCCCTATGATCGAGATGGCTTGTGATAACTTTAAATTTCTTGATAAGGTGCTCTACGAATATAATGGTACCAATCCATTGAGCGATCATCGCCTTTCGCGTTGGTTGCAGTTGCACATAGAGGGTGTTATTCGCAAAAAGCCGGCCTACGCAAAGCTAGAAACGTTGTTTTAGTTGTTATAATTAAGCTTTGTTGCACGGGAGTTTTGTCATGAAGATGAATCTATTAGGCGCACTCATGGTGTGCAGCATGGTATGCACATCGCCTGTATTCAGTTCTGATCAAAAGCCTCATCCATTGCAGGATGTCCTGCATACGTTAGCCGGACAGAAAGCGTGGGCGGCTACTATCGGTTTCAACGCTAAAATTGCGGCGCTTGATGAATTGGAAGATTACTATAACAGTACAGAAGCTGCCTCATCCAGCGAAAAACAGGCTGTTGGTCGAACGTGGATTGCACAACAAAGAGATGCCATTGCGCAGCATCAAGAGGCAATCAACAAAGCAACAACCGACGATGAACTTGTATCGGTATTGAAAAAAGACTCGGAGGTTCCATTTTGGCCTGAGCTAGAAAAGTACAGAAGCTGAAACCGCGCGGAGCTTTTATACGCCAAAAAACTGCTTAATCTCGCCTAGAAACAATGTTACAAAGCTTTCAATAGAAAACTGTTGCGCTTCTGGGGAAGCTAGGTATGCGCGAATATTTTCTTGATACTGTTCATATTCTTGTTCAGTTACCGCACACATACGCTCTTTGAGTGTTTCAAGTGAGGTAAAATCTTCATACGCAATATAGCAGGAGCGGGGAATATAGGTGTCCATGTTGCTCGCTCCTGCATAGACCGGTATGCAGCCGGCCTGCATTGCATCGAAAATCTTTTCTGTGATATACCCCGTTGTGTTACGAGTATTTTCTAAACAGATGTTAAAGCGATACTGTTGCAAGCAGGGGAGCTTGGCGTGCGGCATGCCTTTATAGGTGGAAATGCCATCCCAGCCGGGGCCATAAAGATCGAATAGGTCGGGGTATCTGTCTGAAAAAAAGTTGATTATGCTACGACGGTCAGAATAGAGCTCTCGATCGCACCACGACGCTTTATTGCCACAGATCATGCATGCCAATTTTTTCTGCGCAAAGGGAGTGGTTGATCCTTGATACGGTTTCAGCACCGGCAAACAGTATTTGGTAAAATCGAACGTCTGTGCAAACTGATCATCCCACGTGAATATGCGCTTGAAATGGCGTAACATCCACGGGTTGTATTGTCCAAAAATTGAGATCGGCTCACACAAAATAACCATCGCTTTATCGGCAACCTGTGCAATCATAGGGTTATCATGAAAATTGGGCATATCCCAGAAGATATAGAGATCTGCCGATGGATACTCCTGGAGTTTGTCTCGCCCTATAACGGTTGTCGTGATGCCACACTGCTCGAGCTCCTTCACGATCTGACACCACGCCTCTAAGACCGTATTCATAACGCGATGAGGCTTGCGTCCTTCCTGTAGATAGTATGGGTCGTTACAGGCGGGTTCGCCGGCAATAACTATCGTATGAGGGCAGATATATTTGCACCATAAAGCCAGAGCAATCAATAATACTATTTTGAGTGATATCTTCTTTTTCATGAGTAACCCCTTTTTTTGAGCGTGAGCAGAATTGGGGTGAGCTTATCAGAAAAAAAAGCATACGCAATCAGCGTAAGCAGCTCTGAGTGATATTGACATACTCTTTGCATAGAGTATCGTAGCACTGATTTTTGAAGGAAGCTTGAATATCAACAGATCATAAAAAAGGGCAGTAGTATGCATAGTAACATGAAAAACATAAGGGTTCAGATCAAGGCTTTGCTCTATGTATTGATCCTGATAACTACTAGCTCGTTGGTTGCTCAAGCAGTTCAGCATAATGCTAACTCATCGGTGGATGTGGTTATTTTTTCGTATCATCGGCCTGCGCAACTGTATGCGCTGTGTGAATCACTGCAACAACATGTTGTATCGGGCTGTGGAGTCGTCTCTGTGATCTATCGCGCGGACACGGACGACTATCGAGCCGCCTATGAGGTGGTGCGTGCAGATTTTCCTGATTTTGTCTTCTTACCACAAGGCAACGATCCGCGTGCAGATTTTAAACCATTGACTCTGCAGGCAGCATTTGATTCGCCTGCTGAGTATGTGGTTTTTGCTGTTGATGACATTATTGTCAAAGATACACTTGATTTTGCTCAGTGCGTGCAGGCTCTGCAGAAAACGAATGCGTATGGCTTTTATTTACGTTTGGGTACGAACCTCACTGAATGTTATATGCTGTCATGTGCGCAACCACTGCCTCGATTGCAACGGCTTACGCCTTCGATTATTGCATGGCAATTAAGTCGAGGTAAGCATGATTGGGGATATCCAAATACGGTTGATATGACCATATACCGCAAGGCAGCTATCAAGCAAGCGTTGTTTGATGTGCCGTACGAAGGCCCTAATCAGCTTGAAGGGCATTGGGCGCAAAAAGGAGTGGCTAATCACTATGCGATAGGGCTTTGCTATATCCAGTCTAAAATAGTCAATATACCCTGCAACCGTGTGCAAGAGGTGTATGGCGGCAATCGCTTCATGCATTCATTAACGACGCAGGAGCTGTTGGATCTTTTTCTCGCGGGCAAGAAAATAGCGATCGAAGATTTTGCGCAGGTTAATAATACCGCTGCGCATGCGGAGTATCCGTTTCGGTTTATCGATCGGTAATGAGAGTTGACAGATTTTCAAACGCATTCTATGGTTTGCCTGCGATATAATTCTTACAAAAAAAGGGAGTTAAGTATGTTCATGAAGCAGAGCCTAGTCCTGTTATTACTATGTTTTCAGGATTATGCTCCAGCGGTAGAGCTACAACAGCAGATAGCAGCTCTCATATGAAAATAATCTACAAAGTGCTTTTTTTGTCTGTTCTATTGGCACCAAAAGCCGTGGCAGCAGATTTTTCGGTTGCCGTTTTTCACCCGCCACGGCAACAAGAGATCTGTGCAGATGAAAAACATATCGTTATTGTCACCGCTTCATATAATAATCTGCTGTGGTATGAAGGTAGCCTGCTTTCAGCATTAACTCAAAACTATACCAATTTTGAGATCATCATTACTGATGATTGCTCGACAGATGGTACCGGCGAGCATATTGAGGCATATGTGCGTAATCATGAGCTACCGTGCACAGTTACTTTAGTCAGAAACCATCAGCGATCCGGTGCGTTGCAAAATATCTACCGTGCTATTGCCTGGTGCGCGCCAACGGACATTATTGCAATCTTAGATGGTGATGATCGCTTGGCAGATGCTCAGGTGCTTTCGTTGCTTAATAGTACGTATGGTAACCCCGATGTATGGATGACTCATGGTCGCATGCGGCTAGCAAGTACAGGAACCGCATGGCATTGGCAAGAAGATATTCCGGATACATTCATCGACAATAATAGTGTGCGATCATATTATACGATCGCCAGCCACTTGCGCACTTTTTACGCATGGTTGTTTAGAAAAGTGGCACTTAAAGATCTTCTGTATCAAGGACATTTTTTGCCCGTTGCACAAGATGTCGGTTGGGCTATTCCTATGATGGAGCTCTGTGGACATCACCACGCCTATATCGATACGATCACCTATTTGTATAATGATGTCACGCCATTTATGGACGCCAAGCTCAACCGAGGGCTGCA
The DNA here is from genome assembly GCA_018266085.1 of Candidatus Babelota bacterium. Taxonomy (GTDB): domain Bacteria; phylum Babelota; class Babeliae; order Babelales; family Vermiphilaceae; genus JAFEAZ01. Next base: position 12,986 of record JAFEAZ010000001.1, on the reverse strand, counting down.
GCTGAGTCTTGAGCAGATGATCCGTGCAAAGCCTGCGTATAGACCTCTTGCCAAGAACCCTCTAACGATGCCGTCAGCTGTACAAAAAACGGATGTCGTTATCTATCAAACGAGCAGGATGCAGGATGCAGAGCGAGTCATTGCTGCTGTTCAAGAATATGTCCAGGGAGTAGAAAGGATATTCGTTCTAGCGCATGGCCGCAATAAACAAAAGCAGGCTGATGCTACTCAATATCCTTATGTTCATTGGGTTGATGTGAGTGGTGATCTGCGGGAGGCATTGGTCTCTACACTTGTCAACGCAGCTTCAGACGCACAGTATGTTTTATTCGTACCTGGAGATGCGCAGATTGGCGAATCGATAAATCTTCCCTATTGTGTGCAGCAACTAGAACAGACACAGGCGTATGCTTTTTATTGTCAGGTGCCTGATATTCAGTTGCTACACAAGCATTATTGCGATATTGATGGATGTACTAAGGCATGGCAGTTTGCTTATACGCCACAAGGGTGGGTGGAGCCTGGTACGCTGCGTATGGCGCTCTACGCGAAAAAGGATATAGTTCCTGCGTTGCAGCAGGTGCAGGCCGATTCTTTTGATGAGCTTGATGAGCAGTTGATCCGTATGAGTGATAGAGATCAGATTGCATTGTTTACTATGAACTATTAATGTAAGAAAGGGCTGTGTCTATCATGAAGAGGGTAACAATAGCGGTCAGCAGTCTGTTGTTAAGTTGTTATGCCATTTGTACTGATTCTGGTGTGGTAAAAACAAGTGTCATGGATGCTCCTGACTATCGTCTTTTTTGTGCTCAAGCAGCGCAAGAGCCGGAAACTTTTGCCCTCTTTAGGTCAGATCCGCTCTATCAATATGGCCTTGAACATGTGACTGACTATCAAGCACGTGAGTGCTTGCGTATCATCAAGGAACAAAGCCCTCATTTTTTTACCTATGTCGATCGTTTTAAAACGAGTGAGCTGGTAGGCAGCCCCGTTGTGGCACCGTATGACGAGCTTGATGTGTTAGCCCCTACAACCGTACGGTATATCAAAATAGCTTCTGATGTAGAGAGATTGTTTGGCTCGCTCGATGGTTTGTCAATTCTCGAAATTGGTGGCGGTTACGGTGGACAATGTAAAATACTGGCAGATCTTTATACGTTCAAATCATACACGATCGTCGATTTGCCGGAACCACTGGCATTAACACAGGCGTTTCTTGCTGCATGCAACGTTGAGAATGTTACGTTGCTATCGGCAGAGCAGGAGCTCCCTGTGCAAGATTATGATCTTGTTATCAGTAACTATGCACTTTCAGAATGTTCAATGCAAGTACAACAGCGTTATATTGATCAGCTATTGCGCCATGCAACAAGAGGATATTTGACCTGCAATGTGCTGCCGCAGGAGCAGATAAAAGTGCCGTATCAGCATGAGCTTTTGCAGATGCTTGCTCAGGCATATATACCGTATACTCTTTTGGCAGAAGAGCCACTGACCAACTGGAATAATTATGTTGTGGTATGGAATAAGCAGGCTTGTTGCGTGCGTTAAGAAAAGCTGAGGTCTCCAGTGTTCAACTTTGTAAAGTTAACTTTTTTCATAGCCATTGCATGTTGTAATTCGCTGTATTCCGTTCAAGATCAGGTTTTGCCAATCACCGATTTTGGCGAATCGATGTTATGCGTTGCCAAATATACCTTTGCGGGCGCCAGGTTAGATCTTACGCTCGATAACATAACCGATTGGCAGACATTTGCTGTCTTATATAATCAACATATACGTGATGGCAAACATGATGAAGAATGCGTGCGTATTCCAAGGATAATTCATCACATATGGTTGGGCAGTCCGCTACCCGATCGCTGCAGATGGTTTATAAATACCTGGCAGCAGCATAATCCTGATTGGGTTTTTATCCTGTGGGATGATGAAGCTGTTGCACAATTGGGACTGGTCAATCAAAAAGCATATGATGCTGCTACCAATTGGGGTGAGAAATCTGACATTGCGCGGTATGAGATCTTATATCGCTATGGTGGCTTGTATGTCGACACCGATTTTGAGTGTTTGCAACCATTCGATGCATTACACAGGCGGTGTGATTTTTATACAGGAGCATATGCCAATATTGGCACAGAGCCTTGTTACGTATTTAATGGGCTAATGGCTTCAATTCCTGAGCATCCGGTGTTGGAACGCTGTATAGAAGGGATATTGCATCAGACCAGCAGATCATCGGATGCTTATTATAATGATATTATAAATCGGACAGGGCCAGCTCATCTGACGCGCTGTTTAAAAGAAGCGATTGCTCAAGGTGACGATATTGGCATATGTGTTGCGTTTCCTGCTACCTATTTCTATCCATGGCCGGGAGTGTGGCGCTTTACTAGGGAGCGTGGCTTTATAGAGCAGTTTATACGCCCTGAAAGCTTGGCGATCCATCACTGGGCAAGCTCTTGGTTATAAACGTATAGAGCTTGTTCCAGCGTGCGTTTTATAAAGCGTACGGCGAAATCCATATGTGCTGATTTATTATGTATCTTATGCAGATCATCAATGGCTAGCGTATACCCGTCATTAAACAGCTGCAGTAAACTGCTCGCATCATAGGCATTCATGTTGGGCGTTACCCATTCTTTTTGCACGATATTCAGCGGTATATTAACTATTTTGCTGGTTGTGTAACAAAGACCGTGTCGGCGCATGACATCTGCAGCTCTCATATGCCAATTGCCTTCCAATGAGTTGGGTGCGTAATAGGGTAATGCTGCAAATTGCTTTAGAATATCTCCTTTGCGGTATAAGGTCATATCAAGTGTGTTCGGATATGCCCAGTAATCATAGCCTTGAGAAAAGCACCATGAGTTGATAGAGGCTGATATCGGTGACAACGGCGGTAATGGCACATTACCTGTTGGGTACCCTTGAGAAATATTGGTGCCGAGACGAAAATAAAAGCCATAGGCATCGGTGTCTTGCAATGCCTCTATGCATTCGCCGATAACAATTGTGTCTTTTACAATGATGTCGTCAACTGCAAACAATAGATAATCGCTCGAAGAGGCATTGATAGTTCTCAGGAGTAACGGTTTGAAATCAGCCTGAGGATTCTTGCCTTGCAGAGTAAATTGTACGGAAGGGAAGCTCTTCTGTACTTCCTGATAAGCCTGGTAGTAGTGTTGATCATCAGATCGGTACAACACCCGTATTTCATGTAAACCATCTATAAAGCGATGAACCGATTCGAGCAGTGCATACAGTTGCAAAGGTCTATTGTAGGAGAAAATAATAAGATCGGCGGTATTGGCAGCAGTCAGTGGCAAACAGCCCACGATGCTCAGCAACAAAAGTGAGCGGCATATTCTCACGAGTAGCATAATAACCTCATCACGCTAAAAAAATTATCAATAATTCTAGACTCAAGATTTTAAAACAGTTAATTTCTACCTCAGACTATAGAAAAGAGTACCGATAAAAACAAGGAGTAGTTTTCATGAAGATAGTACGTTGGTATGCGCTTGTTCTTGTATTAATCAGTTTTGCAATCGCAGCCCAAGACGACGTTGCCTATAGATCACAACCGGTTTATCTAGTTGAAGTGCTGAAAAAACTAAAAAGCGGCGAAAATGTTACGTTTGCCAAATTTGGCGATGGGGAATATCTGTGCATGTCGCAAGAATACCTGCGCACCGGTGGCGAAGCACACAACTGTGATGGGGATCAATACCATCCATGGCTGAGCGCTGCATTAAAAAACGCTTTTGTAAGCCTGTGTAAAAAGCCGAATACCTACATAGGGCGGTGGCATACGATCAACAGCGGTGCCAAGCCTGCTGCAATCGATGCCTATTATATTGGTTGTGCGCGGGCTCATGGGGCAGAAATCCCCTTCGTTTCGTACCATCTTATTATGAATGATGATAGTTTCTTGTGCTATCCCTATATGCATGAGCTCGTAGAGTTCTTGGTCAATACAAAACGCAAAAAAATAGTTATGGGCAATGCGCGCAACCGTCCACTTAAAGAGCTGTTCCGCGCTGATGTGTATGTTGAGATCCCACCACGCTCTTGGTCGCTTGAGTACGATACTTGGAAAGATATTGTTATGTCTCATCTTGAACCGGATGCTATTCTGTTAACCGCTGGCGGATTATGTAGCAAAGTGTTAATCAATGAAGTGACGAATCATTACGACATGACCTGTCTCGATATAGGGTCAGCATTCGATATTATTGGCGGCAACTGTTTTTCGCGCAGTCCTCGCTACCATACGTATCAAGATGAGCTTAACTATTACCATGATTTGTTGCCTAAAGGTTACCATGTCCAGAGAGGCAGCTCATCAAGAGGAGTGTCGCCAGAATAAAAGACTTTTCCTTGCACATCAAGTTTGTCGACATATAAGGCGTTTAATAACCCTTTTTGATGCATAGTTCTGATGTAGCGATCACAGGCCCATTCGATGCATTCCATGTCGCGCTCCATTGCTTCAAGATCGAAACTTTCGAGCATGGCAATAAAATGTTTGTATCTGAGGGCAAAGCAGCCGGTAAACATATCAAAAGGGTGCGTAGACAGTGTATGCGCATCGATGCCAGGAAAGCTGGTGGTTCGTAATGAAAAGGCATCGATGTCTGGGTTTTTTTCTATCATGCGCAAGAAATAATCGGAGGTGAAGTAGTACCGCCCTGTTAATTTTACAATCATATCATTTTCATCAAATCCAAACGCCTTGAGCCCTTGTAAAAAGGTTTTGGCTTCATTGACCCCTTTGTTGCGCAGTGCAGCATTATTCATCGTGGAATAAAAGACATGATCGCTGAGCGCTTCAAGAAACGTAGGCCCTTGCTTTTTACACGCTTCAACGACATAGGGCATGTAACCAAACTGCTGTATGATGTCAAGCGATCTTGTATATTCTGTTGCGCGACGATCAGCTTGCGTATCGATAAGCGCAGCAGTGCAGACAATACGTATTTCAGCTGACGCTGAAAGCATGGTTAGTAAGGATAAGCTGTAACTTGCATGGATAATCACATCTTTGCGTGAGGCGAAATTCTGTAGAGCCATTAGTTTTTCTTTCGTAGTGTTATCTGACAAGCATTGATCTGCTCAATCCAGTAAGGTGCGTAAAGCTTTTCTCCGTTATAGCTCGTGCCATTGAGTTTGTTATAAGCATCATGCAGAAACTCTTCAGTTACTTCGCTCCAATCATTGATAATAAGTACTGGAAGCTCATCATACATGCTGTCCGATGCGGATGTTTGCACGATAGGTATAGCTCCCATCAACAGAGCTTCCCATGTTCTATGGGTATCAAGACCATTGCCGCGAGGGCTCAATACAAACAAGTGATCTGCCAGTTCTGCTAAATGTTCGTAGGGGGTCAAGCCCGTATGCTCTATACTGTTTTTGACCGTACGTATGGAGCAAAAGGATTGCTCAAGAAATAAGGCATAGATAGCTGCGCGGTTTGGGTGAGTGATGCCAAAGTTCATATAGAGCAGCTTTTTGTCACTCTGCTTGGTGGCGAGCGTAGCAATCGCTTTGTTGACCACTTCAGGGTCGCCGTGCTTCCAGTGCTTATTCGCTAGCCCGATGGGGATGGGAAACAGTTTCGGGTGCTTGAGTGTAACATTCTGCCCGAACCAGGCGGCAATTTTTGGATCATCTACATAGGCAGCATACAGACCGGGAAGATCATAATCACTATTATGGGTTACCAAAATATAGTGCGCCTCTATTGTTGGGTGTACCGTGCCAAAAAAGTAATCAAGCTTGTCGGCGTTTACAAAAATGGTATCACCATCTACCACGCTGTGAGGGTTGAAGGGTATCAGCGTTTCATCAATGATAAAGTCACAGATCTCGCGAAAAGCATCACCAGAGATATACGGGAAGGATGACTTTCTGTTGTTCGCCGTTAAAGGAATTTCGTCATGGGTCTTTTGGGCAGGGATGGTATAACTATCTTCGCTCGCACGTAAAGAGGTTGCCAGTGCGACAGTATACAGAATAGGAAGCGCATTTTTGCTGGTCATTGAGTGATGCTTTCACGGTTGAAATTACTCGGTAATCATAGTAAGGTACCCTTGCTTTGCATTAGTACATACCATATTTAAAGGCGCCTGCAAAGTTTTGTGAACGTAACTGGAGAAGATAAAAAAGACATATTCGTTATGAAAAAAAATGGAAGTTCTTATGAAGTATAGTGTCATCATCTGCTTAGCATTACATGTTGTACTGTGTAATGCCTATCAACGCAAAATTGTCATTGTTACGGCAAGTTATAACAATCAAAGATGGTACCAGCGGAACTTGAGATCAGTATTTAATCAAAATTATGATAATTGGCATCTTATGTATATCGATGCAGCTTCTCCTGACGGTACCGGCAATGCTGTTGAGGAGTTTGTTGCCAAATCTGGTAAACAAGACAAAGTAACACTTATGAAGTGCTCAGAACGCAAAGGTCCATTAGAAAATCAGTTTAATGCAATACATACCTGTGATCCTCGGGCTATTATAGTGATTCTTGACGGTGACGATTGGTTGCCTAATCCTGATGTTCTCTCTTATATAAATCATATTTATTCAGATGAAAAAATTTGGTTGACGTATGGGCAATTTTTAGAGTACCCATCCTATACAACTGGTTTTTGTTGTCCCATGCCAATAGATGTCGTTAAAAACAATGCGTTTCGCCAGTTTACCCACATACCTTCCCATATGCGTACGTTTTATGCAGGCCTTTTTCAGCGGATAAAAAAAGAAGATCTATGTGACGAAACGGATAGTTTCTTCACTATGGCAGGCGATATGGCAGCAATGTTGCCTATGATTGAAATGGCAAGAGATAACTTTAAATTTATTGACCAAGAGATCTATGTTTATAATGCTGCTAATGTTCTTAATGAACACAAAGTGTCGAAAAATTTGCAACAAATTATCGATCGTATGATTCGGAAAAAACCGCCATATGAACCATTGGAAGCGTTATTCAATTAAAAAAAAGGAGATAGGAGTGAAGTATGGCTTACTGTTTTTAAGTGCTCTTATGAGCTTCAGTGTCGTTGCACAGCCTACGCGTGTTGGCTTATTAGTGGTTGCCACCGGTAAATATATACAATTTGTTGAGCCGTTGATTGTGTCTGCTCAGCAGTATTTCTGCCCTGGTTGCGAAGTTACCTATTTTATTTTTACCGAAAGTGCTGTACCGGTGCATCCTCGTGTGATAAAGATCCCACACCAAAAACTGGGTTGGCCATACGATACGCTGATGCGATCTTCAGTCTATGCCAGGTCGTATGAAGCTTGGAAGTCGATGGATTATGTATTTGCTTGTGATGCAGACATGTTATTTGTAGATACCGTTGGTGATGAAATTTTACATGATCTGGTAGGCACACAACATCCAGGTTTTGTGAATAAGCGTGGTAGTTACGAGACTAATCCCAGGTCAAAAGCCTGTGTAAAAAATAATGAAGGTACCTATTATTTTGCCGGTGGCTTTTATGGCGGAAAAACAAAGGAGTTTTTCAAGCTTGTTTCTAGAGTAACAGGTGCCATTGAATCAGATTTAAAAAAGAGATACATAGCGGTATGGCATGATGAAAGTCACCTCAATCGTTATTTTATTGATCATAAACCCACAAAAGTCCTTTCGCCTTCATATTGTTACCCAGGGCCTGGATATTTATACAGCTTGCCAGATTGCCCAGCAAAATTACTAGCGATTACTAAAGATCATGCAGCAATAAGAAAATAACGGATAACATACATAATAATCATGAATCATAATTGTCTTCAAGCAGGTTCCGAATTTGAAGCAGAAACCATATTGAGAGAATCATTTCTGAGCAAGAGGATATTGTGTGGATACTGTAAAAACTGGTTTTCAATAGCTATTACCACGAACATAATACCTCGCTCTTAAGATCTATATTACCAAGACCAAAAATTTTACCTTGAACATCAACTTTGTCCATATAAAGCACCCGGAGCTTGTTGTGAGGACTCTTACTCTTTATGTATTGAGCAGTTTCCAGTTCTATGTTGATCATATACAATTCCATGTTGCCATAATCAAAACTTTTTAACATAGCAAGAAGATGTTTGTAGCGCATCGCAAAGCAGCCGGTAAATACTTGTGTTCCTTCTTCAGCTAGTACAAAAAACGCATCAACATGGGGGTGCTTTTCTATCGTACGTATTATATAATCAGAACAGAAATAATAGCGACCGGTAAGCTTTATTACCATATCCTCCTCATGAAAATTAAACGACTGGAGGCCTTGCAAGAGCGTTTTCCCTTCATTGACTCCTTTGTTTTTCAAGGTTGGGTTATTAACTGTTGCGTAAAAAACGTGGTTGCTATACTTGTCAAGAAAGGTGGGTCCTTGTATGGTACAGGCTTCGATGATATACGGTTCGTAGCCAAGTTTTTGTATGATATTAACCGAATGTATATATTCTTGCTGTCTAAGATCTGCTTGAAGGCCAAGAAGTGCTGCTGTACAAACAATGCGTATTTCTGCGTGCAGCGATAGAGCATAGAATAATAAAATACCTATGAGCAGACATTTGTGGTGAAGCATCTTCATAACCCTTTTTTTAACCGTGTTCTTGATATTTACTATGGTATATATGATTTAGGAATAAGTTTCCATGCATAAAATACACAGGAGAAAGTATGTATACAAGAATAGTGCGCATTGTTATCAGTAGTATCAGTTTATTGCAGGCCAGTATCGCTTATCAACCAATTACTATAATGACAGCTCCATTGGGCGGAACAGGTTGTGGGCACCGTCAAGTGACTGAAAGCCTTCTGCGCGGACTTGCGCACCTAGAGATCCCGTTTGTTTATAATCCAAGTAGACTCAATCAAGTCACTGAAATTGTTATTGTTTTAGCTGATCCGAAAGCATTGCAACAAGCAATAGTCTTAAAGAAGAAAAGAAAAATTAAATATCTATGTGCTGGTCCTAATATTATGACGCGGGCAGATGAGCATGACGGCATTTTAGCTTCGCCTGAAGTCGATATATGTATTGTTCCATCGGCGTGGGTAGCAACAGCATATGAAGAGGAAATGCCCGCTTTAAAGGGTAGAATTAGATCTTGGTTTGCCGGTGTTGATGCGCTGTATTGGTTATGTGATAAAGCCAAAATTGCTGATAACAATGTTCTGATATATTGGAAGACAGAGAGTGAATCTTTCGTTCATGAAATTGAATCTATTGCAAGAGAGACGGGATTTAATCCAATTAGATTACGCTATGGACACCATACAGCAGTACAATACAAAGCAGTTTTAGAGCAAGTTTCTTTAGCTATTTTTATAAGCCTTAGCGAATCCCAAGGTATTGCATTGGCAGAAGCCTGGTCAATGAACGTTCCGACATTGGTATGGAACAGTGGCAAACTTCATGCTCACGGGCGTATTTATTCTGCCGTGTCGGCGAGCCCTTATTTGACAGAGTTGACAGGCCGCATGTGGAAGAGCATGCCCGAACTGCGCTATTTGTTATACAGACTATCAGATAATTTTTTTGCGCCACGGCAATGGGTTATAGAACATATGACAGATGTAGTCTCTACGCGTATGTTGCTTGATCTCATTAATCAGGGAGTTAATGAATCTATTTTTTGAGATTGAAACTATATATGTAGTTTGCTCATAGCCTTATCAAAAGTCTGGCACCATACGGACCACATTGAAGCATCCCCTTCATCAACCATGCTATCCCGTAAAATAGTTTTACTTGTTTGTTTGAGGGTATCTATAGGAAGATTGTTCATTTTATGCGCTTGCACCAGAATACTCGGAATAAGAGGATTGTATCGCAGTGGTTTACAGGTAATTCTACAAAAACCCAACGAGCCGAGTACATGCTCAAATTTGCTTTTGTACCAGCCATCATAGTGGTAAGCCCAATAAGCTTCGTGTGATCCAAAAATATGGCGTAGTGAGACCTGTTTTTGCTTATAAGGCACCTTGGAACTCATTATAACGGCAATGCTCGCTTCAAAATCAGGCGTTTCAATAATGAGCATGCCGCCAGGTTTGAGCCATGTGTGCCATGCACACAGTAAAGCGAGCGCGGTTTGCCGATCAAAATGCTCAAAAATATGGTGAGATTCTATAACGTCAATACTATTGGCTGGAAAATTAAGCCGTGTAATATCAGCATGTGCGTCGGCAACAGAGTAAGCTTGGACGGTGTGCTCTGTGGATGGAAAATCGATATTTATGTATCCAGAGATATATGCTTGTCCGCAGCCTAGATGTAATCGTACTGGTTGTTGATCTTGCACGAGGCCAGCATCATACAGCTGTGCTAGCGTTTCACGCGATGGATCGATCGACATAACAGCCCACGTGTGATGTGTGATGCTGTTAGCAATACATAGAACGGCTATTAATTGGCTTAACCATAGTTTTACTGAGTTCATACAGTTCCTTTTTAAGCTTCTATAAATAAACCTACATGATTAGGCACATCTTGTGGCAGTAAATGTTTAGTATTGATATGATCATGCGCTAGGTCATTGAGCACTACGGTACTATTGCATAATGCTGCAATGCAAGGATTTTGGCTTTTCCACTGCTCGGGAGTATATAAAAAGGGACTTGCTTTGAGTTTGTCATTAATAGCAACGAGCTTGAAAGAATACGTGGTTAACGCATCGATACAATACAACCCCTGAGCCTGCGTGTCTTCGATTGCTTTTATACCGGCAGGGAGATCGATATCCTCTTTGAAGGGAATGGTATCCCGACAGGTTAAAACATATTCGTTATTCTTTTTCAGATACCGTAAGAAAAGTACATAGGTAACGTGCAAACTCTCTGGTGAGGGGCATTGTATAAAATTGATAGAGGGAAAGTCTTGCTGGAATGACCTATAGAGCGCGGCTATTTTTTCAGAATGAGCTGTCCATGCAACGTACATATTCCTATACCCATGCACATATTCTTGCGCGCTGATAAGAAATTCGTGCAGGTCAAAAGGGTTATCTTCTGAGGTCACGAAAAGATCCACTGCGGAAGTTGTAGGAGCAGTGTGCTTTGTAAAGAACAGAGGAGATATCTTTATCGGCTGATAGGGTTTTTCGGCTCGGATTTTCAGATCCAATGCTCGTTGTAATGCTTTATTCGCGCGGAAATCGCTTATCGCATTGCATTCATTATAGATGTAAAGCACTTTATCGATAAACGCATTCTTACCGCCACTTATTTCCATCATAGGTATCATAAAGGCCATATCCCAAGTGACCGGATAGAAAGAGCCTTCATGCAACAGGTCTTCTAGTTTGATTTTGCGAAACAACCAGGCATAAAAGGTTCTCAAGTGAGTCGGGATGTTCGGATGCGAGCGATAAGAATTATTTTTAACCACATCTGCAGGCATTTTTTTTGACCAATAACAAATGGTGTTTCCTGGATACATTTGTAATTGCCCATGAGTCATCCATACATTATCGTCAGCGTAGACGTTATTAAGCGTCGACAATACTTCGGTATGTGCAAACCAATCGTCACCATCTAACGACACGATAATATGATGAGGTTCGCAGTGTGCTACAGAGCGGTAGATATTTTGTAGGGCACCGCATCGTACGCGATTTTTTATGAGCGTGACTTTACATGATGGTGGATTCTTTTCTAAATATGATTCTACTAAACTGCCCGTGTTATCAGGTGAACAATCGTCAGTAAAGATTATTTCGAAGTTCTTATATGCTTGATTGCAGGCTGAGGTTATATTGTTGAGATACCATTGCTTATTATTATATGAAGTAATAACTATGACAAAATGCTTTGAAGAAGGATCAAAAAAGTCGCTTCCTTGAGAGCCTTCAAAAATACGAATATCACGTGATGTTGTTGCCTCAGATGCACTTGTTAGCAAAAGAAACAGTGTCAAAGATCGTATAAGGTACATAATAAGTACTACTCCTTTTATGGACAGCTTTTTTGTCTATAACTTCAATCTATGGCATGTTTTTTCAACAGTGAGGTCACCTTCCGTATACTGTTTTTTAGTATCTTTATCAGAAATGGTAACATACTATCCATACTGCCTCCTGGCAAGTTTATGAAGCGTATGCACTATGCGGTGTTAATGTTTTTATTATCTTTTATGCGTCTCGAACTCCTATCAGATTTGTAATGGATTAACGATCGCGAAAAAAGTACACGCGCTTAGCTAAAACTAATACGAGATTGCAAACAACTGCTTCCCTATACTATCGTTGGCTAAAACATGACAACATGCAACAGTCAAGGTACGTAGATGGAAGCAGTTTCTTTTGGTTATTAATAGAGAGGGTGTTATGGGTGCGTCTCACTACAGTATATTGGTTGTGCTTATGTTAGGAGAACTCATTTTTGCAGAGTCAGTTGTAACGAATCCCAGAAGATCTGATGGCTTCGGGGGACAGTTTCAAACCATTATAGCATCTGTTATATACGCTGAATTAAATAATCAAAAATTTATGTATACGCCTTTTAAAGGAATGGAACACAATTATCATGATGATGCCAGTTTCTTAAAAAAGAAAGAGTGGCTTATCAATTTTATTGGTAATTTCGAAGTTAACGAAAATGACACTAGTATCCAACTCGATCACACCGTATTTCTGAATTTTTTTGAAGCGAATCTGGCTAGATGTGTAAACAGCTTCTCATTACAGAAAATAAAGAGGATTTTTAGAGCAAATAAAGATCGTGCTCATTATTTTAACAATGAAAACTTACATATTGCCGTTCATGTAAGAAGGCCTAATGCTCATGACAATCGTATCCAGGGAGCCGATACGTCAGATGATGTTTTTTTGCGTGCTATTGGTCAGTTGAGAGCTGTCTACGCGGCTCAAAATCCACAATTTCATATCTATTCGCAAGGGAATCCGGAACATTTTACCATATACGAAGCTCAAGACGTTCTGTTACATATAGATGAATCAGTTGA
>JAFEAZ010000019.1 GCA_018266085.1 Candidatus Babelota bacterium | reverse complement strand
AGGATCTACAGGTAACACTGGTTCAACGGGTGCCACTGGTGCAGCGGGAACTACGGGTGTAACAGGAACAACTGGAACTACAGGAACAACAGGGGCAACAGGTAATACGGGTTCAACAGGAGCTGCAGGTGTCACAGGAACTACAGGAACAACCGGTACCACAGGTGTAACCGGTACGACGGGAACAACTGGAACAACAGGATCTACAGGTAACACTGGATCGACGGGTGCCACTGGTGCAGCGGGAGCAACTGGTGCGACTGGGGTAACGGGAACTACAGGTACAACCGGAACAACTGGTAATACGGGTTCCACCGGAGCTACGGGTAATACCGGAACTACAGGAGCAACTGGAAGAACAGGTTCTACAGGAGCAACTGGAAGAACAGGTTCTACAGGAGCAACTGGAAGAACAGGTTCTACAGGAGCAACTGGTAATACTGGTTCAACAGGAGCTGCAGGTGTCACAGGAACTACAGGAACAACCGGTACCACAGGTGTAACCGGTACAACGGGAACAACTGGAACAACAGGAACTACAGGAACAACCGGTACCACAGGTGTAACCGGTACAACGGGAACAACTGGAACAACAGGATCTACAGGCAACACTGGTTCAACGGGTGCCACTGGTGCAGCAGGAACTACAGGAACAACCGGTACCACAGGTACTACGGGTACGACTGGCGTAACTGGTACGACGGGAACAACCGGAACTACTGGCGCAACAGGAACGACAGGTACTACAGGAACTACAGGCAACACTGGATCGACGGGTGCCACTGGTGCAGCGGGAACGACAGGAACAACCGGAACTACAGGAGCAACTGGAAGAACAGGTTCTACGGGGGCAACAGGTAATACGGGTTCAACCGGAGCTACGGGCGTTACAGGTACTACAGGAACCACGGGCGTAACTGGTACAACGGGAACAACTGGAACAACAGGATCTACAGGCTCTACAGGTAACACAGGATCGACGGGAGCCACTGGTGCAGCGGGAGCAACTGGTGCGACTGGGGTAACGGGAACTACAGGAGCAACTGGAAGAACAGGTTCTACTGGAGCAACTGGTAATACTGGTTCAACAGGAGCTGCAGGTGTCACTGGAACTACAGGTACAACGGGATCAACTGGGGCAACAGGAAGAACAGGTTCAACTGGAGCAACAGGAAGACGAGGTGCTGGACCAACGATCATTTGGGCAGATCTTGGTAATCTTCCAGCAGGGACCAACTTCATGACATTTGGTACAAATTCTCCACAAACATTCGTAGAACCAGATGCTGTTATTTTAGATGCTGTTACAGCAAAAAATATGTTTATAACATTTAGTAGTTCTCCTTCAGCTACTGTGACTGCTACTTTGAGAAAAAATGGGATTGATACAACGCTCAGCATCACCACTACAGGTGTTACTTCTGCAACGAATACGGTTAACACAGTTCCGTTTGCAGTTAACGACCAAATCTCGATGAAAATAACAAGAGGCGGAGGGAATGCTTTTAATACTGTCGTTGGCGTAACGCTAGAATAAAAAATCTTGATAGGTTCAAAAAGAGAGATCGTTTACATGTTGTAGAGTTGCAAGCAATCTCTCTTTTTGAAAGGTTGTATGGGTTGTATATTTTACAAAGATGGTTTGACAAGAAGATCAATTAATAGTTAAAGCCTCCCTTAATCCAAACGCCCCACTGACTAACAGCTGTTTTCTGACAGTGCGTTTTGCCAGAAAAATCGCCTTCAGCGCCAAGCAGGAGATAAGGTTGCGCGTCATAACAGGTATCAAATTCGTAACGCACAGCGCCGAAAAGTTTATGCGACAATGCACGTGGCGACAGGCCAGAACAGTTATTAATATCCGCATCACTGATAACAATTGCCTGATCTGATCCATTCACTTGCTGCAGCACTGTTGCGCCAGTATTGATAAGGCTCCCTGTTGTTGTCTGTGCTAGAGGAATAGAAACATTGTAGACCAAGGCAGCGTTGTCTGCATTGTTGTTAACAAAATTATCGGTTGTGTTGCCTTTGCCCTGCCCTGCATGGAGAGTAGCCTCTGATTGTGTTGTATTTAATGGTACTGGTATAATAAAAGAACCAGCATCAATAAAACCATAGAGTTGAGCGTCACCTTTTACACCATAAAATTTGTGTTTGAGGTGTTCGCGACAAACAAGTTTTTCTGCGGATCGTGCCCAAAAGTTATAACCAAGCTCTAAGCCCCAATTGCAGTAGGTTGCGGTAAGCTTTGCAACAATGTCTGCCTGTACATCAATTTTTATCTTTGAGTCAAGCGTGGTAGCATCTGCTCCATAGAACAAACGGGTTATGTATTGTTCGTTGAATAAGTCTTGCGCTGGCACAGGAGAGAATCCTTGAGCGATAGATATTCTGTTGGCAATATCAGAAAGAAGCATATAGCGACTACCAGCTCCATTTTTAATGAGGTCATATGAACGTTTTTGTGTCGTTTTAAACAAGTGCTGAACGTTGGCATCAAGGTAAGCGGAAAGTGTAAAGCTATCATTGTTAAACAGGTCATATCTGCTTGATAGACCAACACCTAATGCCCAGTGGTGACCATTACCAATTTGTGGTTCAAACAGCGTGATCGCTTTAGAGCGTGTACCGGTAGGAATAACAACCTGAAGGTTAACGTCTAACAGAGCATCAGATGTGCAGATCATAGAGCGTCCAAGAGCGATTAAGACATCTGAAAATTTTGTCAGTCTCTGCTCGCCACAACAGATGCGACCATATTGTAAGGGCAGCGATACATCGCCGAATGTTGTAGATCCGCTTAAAGCTGGTAATGCGCTTTCTGCTAGATTAGATCGAAATATTCCATTCGAGCTCATATAGCCAGCAGGGTAATCTGTAGTTCCTCGATCAACAACCTGCTCACATGGGTTCAATGACCATGCTGTATGAACGACTGGGACATTAATGCGTAGATTCCATTTTTTGCAATCACCCAAAAGCCAATAGAAATCAATATCTGCAATGATGTTACGTATTGATGGTGAAAAATGTATGGTGCTTTTAAAATCGGTTGGCAAGCCGAAGTAGTCTGCAAGAATGTCTCCAGACTCGCGATTAGCTACTCTGCTCCCTGAAATGGTATGCGTATCACAACCGAAATAATAGTTAGCGAGAGACTTTGCGTCAAAAGAACGCGTATATTCAACGCCAAGCGAAGCAGTATTATCAGTACACCTATTAAACCAACCAGAATTACTACGGGCAAGATTGCAGCCTTGTGACCGATAGGTCATGAATGAATGGCCTGAAAATGCAACTGCTGCTTGCGCAGTCATCGCCAGTAAAAAAATGAACGTTATATATTTCATGGAAAGAATCTCCTTTGAAAGATATGTGTTAATGTAATCTATCGAGAAATCAATCTAGAGCATGTTTTTCATAAAATACAACATCTTTGTTTGTGGTCATAGCGATGCGTGTTAAGCTCTATAGAAAAATAGAGAGGCGTGGGAAGCATGAGCTGTGTTATTGCCGAAGCTTAAAAAATCTTTAACCAAATAGTCGTATGAGTAGAGCAACCCTTGCCATTTTATCAACCGAAAACTTACTTCATAATCTCAGTATCATAAAAAAACAGGCTCCCGGCGCCAACATTATCGCGATGGTCAAAGCTAATGCGTATGGGCACGGTCTGCGTTCAGTCTCTTTACGTTTAGACAAACAGGTTGATAGTCTCGGCGTTGCTTCGATTAATGAAGCATTGGCATTGCGAAAGGCTGGTGTAAAAGGGCCGATCACCTTGATGGAAGGTGTTTTTTCACCCGATGAGCTGCTGATAGCATCATGCGAAAAATTTCATGTAGTTTTTCATGAGTGGACGCAAATAAAATGGTTGCAATCAGCGACACTGCCTATCCCGCTGGCTGCATGGCTCAAAATCGACACCGGCATGGGGCGCCTTGGTTTTTTACCTGAAGATGTTGTCGATGCATACGAACAGGTACAAGCTCATCGCTCTATTGCAAAACCATTAGGTATCATGTCGCATCTGGCATGTGCTGATGAAACAGCTCATCCACTCAATAAACAACAAATTACCCTTTTTGCGATGTTGGCCAACAGTTTTTCTGGTCCAACAAGTTTGTGCAACTCGGCTGCACTCTTTACGCTTCCGGAATATCATTATACAACAGTTCGTCCCGGCATTAGTCTTTATGGTATCAGTCCACTCCCTAATTTATCTGCTGCGCAATTGGGTCTAAAACCGGTCATGACATTGCAAACACGACTAATGGCTGTTCGTGTAGCGCGCAAAGGATCTTCAATTGGCTATGGTGCGCAATTCGTTTGCCCAGAAGATATGTTGGTTGGTGTTATTGCAATGGGTTATGGTGATGGCTATCCACGTTCGGCACGCAATGGAACCCCGCTGCTCGTGAATGGTATACGCTGCCACACGATCGGACGTATTTCTATGGATATGATGACTATTGATCTGCGTAACTGTCCAGATGCTCAGGTAGCTGACCCAGTGATACTATGGGGCGACGGATTGCCGCTCGAAGAGGTTGTTCGTTTTACCAGCAGTATTCCCTATGACATGCTCACCGCAATACAAACGCGCGTCACTTTCCAGTGGACTCAGTTTTAAGTCAGAAATCATTGCTTTTTTCTCTTAAAGATGACTAGACTTAATCTGCACAAAAAATCGTCATTTTCAGCTTGTGCACAAAATTCTATTTTTTTCAAAATAAAGGGCAATAGCATGTCTATCAAATTACATAAGCCTGGTTACGAGCAAGCTTTAAAGCTCATTACTGGTGGATTGGAAGTGATCCCCGATGCAGGCAATTGGGACGAAGTCCAACCGACCGAAAATGAGGTTGTGGTCTATCTTGATACACATAGTCTTAAAGAATACGGTCTTTGGTTTTTAGGTATTGATACATCGAAACCTGAAAATGATCCTGCGCGTTATGTGTATCCCTATGGTGACCTTAAGGTCGTTCATGAATGCGCTTTGATTATTGCCGAAGAGGATGCCATGGACAATAATCTTGAAGATATTGAACAGGCTGCTGGTGTTTTGCTTGATATGATCGAACAGGATGACGAATAAACTATACTATTATTTTCTTATCTCTTAAAAAAGGAGTTTTGGATGAAAAAGACGTCTCTCTGTTTATGGGTAACGGTTACCGTTATTGCTGCCGGTAGTGCATTCATAGCTCATTCATGGAATCAAGACAACAGAGGATTTTTAGGTAGAATTGCTGGCAGTGTTACTGATGCGGCAGCGGCTGCTGTTGATGCACCAGGAAAAATTGTTACTGGTGAGCCTATGAGTCTTGATCAAGATAGACGCGGAGCGTTAGGTACTGTTGTTGGTGGAGCAGGAGATGTAGCGGCAGCAACCGTTGACGTTCCACAAAACGGTGTACAAGGCAACTATCGCCATAGAGGTTATAACGTGAAGACTGAAATAGATGCTGAAAGCGCTGAGTACGAGCAAGAGTTATTTCCAGGCGGTATAGAAGAAGCTGATGAAGAAGAAGAGATTGAAGACGAAGAGTAATCAGTCTCTTATGTATATAAAAGAAGGGCTTTCTATTGTTTTAAATAGCAAGCCCTTCTTTTATACGCTTATGCCACAACAGGCAATCAAGCAACGCCACAGAGAGCATTTAGATGTATGCATATCGGCAGACTCTTCTTGCTCATTGTCACCTCGATAAGCTGCTTTATCTAGATCTACGTGACGTATTGATTTTCTAGTCCCATATGCTGCACTCTGACTTGCCAAGTCAGCGATCTCTTTCGTTGCAAAACGCAAAGTCTCTTCTACAGTTTCGCCTTCAGTTGGTTGTGACGCCTTGATATCGGGCGTACACATATCCTGCCCTTGTGAGAAGTCAAAGTGCTTCGGTTGTTTCGGTACAAGCACAGTAACAGATATTGATGTAGGTGTTGATCCTGGTTGCATTTCCCACTTGCCTTCGCTGGGTGTTTTTTCCGGCTCAAGCGGCCCATTGACTGAAGGAGAAATAGAATTAGTCGATCGTCGCTCAGAAGGTGATGGTTCTTCCGATATCCTACTCAGTGCAAGATGTCCGTATGGTAATGGAAGGCTAGTGTGCTTACTATACGTTTTCTTTGATTCGCTAGCAGATATATTGTTGTAGATCGCTATACAAGAAAAAGCGAAAAAAAATCTTCTAATTATTGTCATACAGGTGTAATCCATGTTATTCAACAATTTCATTGTCACGCACCAATTGGGCATTTTTCTTGCCAACATACAAAGCAGCTCCTATCCAAACAATCGATATCCCTAAACTCCATAGCGTACCATAAACCATAAGATCCGACATGTTATGCTTAAAGGCGTCAGTAATACGTGATCCGCCCATTTTTGCCATGCGACCACCAAACACGTCAGTAAAGCCTTTAGTTTTATATTTTACGTCTTTGCTTGTAGGGATATACATCATCTCTTTTACGGGGCTATTTACCGCATAACCAAGACCTTTTGCGATCATCATAGTGACAAAGGTTGCACATAATAACGAAGTAGTCGATGGATTGCCGTACATAAAAAAGAGAAAGAGGAGAACAAAGGCTATCACCAAGCAGAATGGATAAAAAAGAAGGCCAAAACGCAAACCAAAACGTTTAATGAGATAACTGGTACCCAAAAGAGCCATTAAGAAGGAGAGTACATTGGTTGCGATACCATAGATTCCTAAAAATTGTGCAAAGCCTAATTCCTCAACAAACAATGGTGAAACGTCCGCTTGTGATTTCATCTGATATTCAATAACTTGTCCAATTACTTCATATACTGTTGAGACAATAAAAATGCCTATAAGATAAGGTCGTGTGAATAATAAACGTACCCCAGCAAAAAAGCCTGACTCGCCTTCATGCTTCTTGTCTTCTTTGGCTGCCGTGCGGTCGCCGATCTGTTGATCCGCAGGAATCACGCGCATGAAGTGGCGTATCACAACCATAACAAGCGCTGTCAACACCGATGCCATTGCCAGCAGCTGCCACAAGCCTATTGTATGAGCAAAAAACATTAACGATGATCCAACAATAGCACCCATTTGAGCACAGGCAATAATAAGCGCATAGCCACGCTTTGCTGATGCTGAATCGCAAACACTGTTTGTGAACGACCAAAATAGAGCCACAACCAAAGATCCAAAACTTTCGATGGCAAAATAAGAAGCCCATCCAACTAAAGAGAGTAGATATTTGCCTAGATACAGGTCGCCGTACAAAGAACGCAGAATGAGCGCTCCACTAATGCCGGCGAATAGCAACGAATAAAAAGAGCAGATGATATAAAAAAGCGTATGTTTCTTAAAAAGATCAACGAGTTTTGAATAGACCATGACGAGCACAAAGACAACAGCAACGGACAACAATTTTGCCGTTGGTTGAAATAACCGCCCTTGGCTAATCTCCCAACCAAGCGTCACAGGAAACGCTATTTTAAAGAATATCGTGTCTTTTAAAAGTCGCAGCACCCAATAGGCGCCGATGATAAGAAATAGGGTAAAGGCGAGTAATCCAAACTTTTTGATCTCTTCTTTTCTGAGGTCTGGATAAAAATAGGCGACGGTTGCAGCCAGCATGGACGGCCTCCTTTATGAATATGAGAAAAGTCTGTATCTGTAATCAGTTTGCTTGAAAAAATTGTTTTGTATACAGATTTTACTTATAGCAAAAAGTTTTGTGCAACGATTTACGGTAAATACCCTTGAATAGTATGAAATGCTTATGGTACAGTCTTTATCAAAAGAAAGGGTGTGCACGATGAAAAAAACAGTAGGATTTCTTGCCTTTGCTTCAGTACAGATTCTTCTCGTCGTGATGCATATTCATAAACGAAGCCTTTTTGTTCGCGAACTTTATCAAGAGCAACGGACCAATAGTGCCACGCATGATGTAGAACTTAAAAAGCAAAAGCTGGCAGCTCAACTCTATGTTTGCAAAAACCCCGAAGCAATTAAAGAGTTCGCAACGCATCAATTGTCAATGAAACCTATTGCTTTAACCCAGATAAAAACCGTTGAGTCGGTATGATGCATGCGCATACGCTCCGCACAGGCATCGTTTTTTTAGGCTGCATGCTTCTTTACGTAGCATTGATAGTAAACTTATATTTCATTCAGATAGGTAAGCATACATTTTTCACGCAGCTTGCGCACAAACAGTATACATCCGTTATGAAGATATATCCTCCTCGCGCTTTCATTTTCGATCGCACTGGCAAACCACTGGCTATGAATCAAGAAACTGTTGCCGCCTTTATTACACCCAACAACCTGCACGAGCCTGCCAAGATCAGGAAATTTTTACAACATAATTTCCCTGCAGCCTTTGAGCGATTACAAAAAAATAAATCAGCACATTTTATGTATGTAGCGCGCAATCTTGATGAAAGCACGCAAAAGCTCATACAGTCAGCCGCTCTCGACGATATCAATTTGTTGAAAGAGCCAAGCCGATTGTATCCCATGAGTGCCGCCGGTACGTTGATTGGCTTTACTAATATAGATAACAAGGGAATAGCAGGCATAGAACTTATGTTTGATGCAGAGCTTGCGGGCCAACCTATGGTGCAATCACTCCACAAAGATGCACGTTCAGGATTTTTTCACTTTATACAGACAACGGAGCAAGGAGTGCAAGGTGTGCCTATTACCCTATCGATCGATGGCACATTACAATTTTTGGTATATCAAGCGCTCAAAGAGACCGTTACAACATTTGGCGCACTCGAAGGATCGGCAATCGTTATGAACCCAAAAAATGGGCAAGTTCTTGCTATGGCATCATTTCCTTCTTTTGACCCTAGCAATATGCGTAATGGTGATCTTGAAAACACAAAAAACAGAGTCGTTACTCAAGTCTATGAGTTCGGTTCAGTCATCAAAACATTTGCAGCGTTAGCAGCGCTTGAAGAAGCTGTTGTTGATCCCGATGAGCTTGTCGATTGTGAAAATGTAGCTACAGCATATGTTGATGGTCGTCGTATTAATACGGTTAAATCGAGTATAGCCGGCGTGATACCCTTTACTCAGGTTATTGAAAAGTCTAACAATATAGGTATTGCAAAAATCGTTAAACGGCTTGGTCCAACGTTGTATACGCATTACCTACGGCTTGGTTTTGGGGAAAAAACAGGCATAGAGTTTCCTGGCGAACGTGCAGGCTTTGTTAATCCACCACAAAACTGGTCCAAGCAATCGATTATTTCACTTTCATACGGTTACGAGATTAGCGCAACGGTGTTACAGCTTGCTCAAGCCTTTTCGGTCATAGCAAATGAAGGATATCTCATACCTCCTACCTTATTACTGACCAATCAACAAAGCGCTCCTAAAAAAGAGCGTCGCTATTCTCAAAAAAGCGCCTTGCTTATGCAGACCATTATGGAAAACACGGTGCTGCGCGGCACGGCTAAAAAAGCTCAGATTAAAGGGTATCGCGTTATGAGCAAAACAGGAACAGCTAATCTACTCGTCAATGGTCTCTATGATGAAACAAAAAACTGTTATAGTTGTGGAGGGATCGTTGAGAAGGGTGAGTACCAGCGAGTCATTGTGGTATTTATTAAACAGGCGAATCGCAAAGGCTTATATGCTTCAACGGTGGCTGCACCGCTTTTTGAGCAGGTTGCCGAACGTACCTTGATTCATGAGAAAATAAATTAAAGGAAGTCTGATGAGCATAAAACCATTCACGGTAACCGTTCCTGCCGACATTCCGCACAAAATGCAGCAGGTATATACGAATAATTATCTTGCATTAACCAAAAATACGGGAAACCTCCTTCTCTTTACGTGCGATCATAAAGTTGAGCATTTGAATGCTGATTTTTATGGTGTCGATATTCATCCTGATGCAATGCATCCAGGACATATTTTTGAAATTGCTGCGCATGGTGCTGCCGGTGCTTTGGCAACTCATGGTGGTCTTATTGCTCGCTATGGTCTTCAGTATCCGTCGGTTAATTATGTAGTAAAACTGAATGGCAAAACAAACCTTGGCACAACAATGGATAACCCTCACAGCGCACAACTATACTCAGTTGATGATGTTATCAAACTGCAACAGTCGAGCGGACTTGCTATTCGAGGTGTCGGTATTACGCTCTACTTAGGAAGCACGTACGAAACAGAGATGCTCGAAAAGGCGGCTCATGCTATCAACCAAGCACATCAACATGGACTAGTGGTGATTGTCTGGATATATCTGAAAGGGGTTGCTATAGCAGACAACCTCGTAGCAGAGCTTATAGCAGGTATTGCCGGTGTTGGTGTATCATTAGGTGCCGACTTCATAAAAATAAAACCTCCTATTCACGCGCAAGGATTACGTATAGCAACCATTGCCGCAGGAAATAGTAAAATAATCTGTGCTGGTGGCAACATGCGTCCTTTGCATGATGCCTGTCAAACGCTGTACGAACAGATACATGTTGGCGGTACGGCCGGTGCTGCATTAGGAAGAACAATTTTTCAGTGTTCGCGACAAGAGGCCATTGCCAGGTCATTTGCTTTTGCAGCGATTATACATGATCAGGTTGATGTTGAAACCGCCTTGGAAATATACGCCAAAAAAATTGCTGCATAAAACTGCTTGAGTTTATGCTAAAGCTATCCTAGGCTAAGAGCATCACTCATGGGAGAAAGATGCGGTAATGAAAAACTACATACTACGTATTAGAGTCTTTTTAAAGTCCCTGCATACAGTAGGGCTTCTTGGGATCTTCCTTGCCAGCCCTTTATTGGCAGATACTATGCATGGTCAATATGACTATCCATTTGGCGGTGGATTTCAAATGTGTTGTCGCGATGATGATGTCAGCAACACATTTATGTTCACCCGTCCTGTGGCAGGCAATAGATCAACCATAGAAGCCTTATGGCATAACGTAGAGTATAGCAAACCACATAGCTGGCGGTTCAGTTGCCAAGCAATCGGTATTTTTCAACAATCATTAGGTTTTGATCGCACGCGCCATTATTTTTTACCAAGCAAGAAAGATCATGTGCTGGTCACTGGTGATGCCGACATAAAAGATCTGCAAGCACGTCAAATCCGTGCAGAATGGTTGAACCTGCCATCAACTTTCCAAGGTAGTTTTACGCTTAACCCAAAACAGCGCCAAGCGGGCATGATCTTTCAGTTTAACCAAGATCTTAGCCAGCTAGGTGATACGCCTTTTCTTGATGGTGCTTGGATCAATTTCTCGCTCCCGATCGTTTCGGTGCGCAACAATATGCATATTGCACAGGATATCTTGTCGACCGGTTCATCGGTCAATCAGCTTGGGCAACCGGGTCCTACCACAATCATAGAAGCCTTCCAACAACAAGGCTGGTTTTATGGCAAAATATGTTCCGGTTCTATGACGCAAACCAAGTTGGCGGATATTACCATTCATGTTGGCAAAACGTTTCTTGCTCGCGATAATTTTGTGGTCGCTTCATACACTGCCTTTGTGATACCGACTGGCAACATTCAAGACGCTCGCTTTTTATTTGAACCGGTATCTGGTAACAATGGCCACTTTGGGTATGGGGCCGGGGTCGATTTTCAAGTGCCGCTCAGCTGCCCTGATGCATGTACGCAGGTCTGTTTTTTCCTCGATTTTGAAAGTATCTTTTTTGCTCGTAACAAACAATGGCGTACGTTCGATTTGAAATGTAAACCATACAGTCGCTACTTACAGTTTGTGCGCCGTGATGACCCGAATCCTTCTAATGGTCTGCCACCACAGCTTATTCCAGGCGTCAACATTCTGACGCAACATGTCCAGGTGCATCCATATAACCTTGCCGATTTTTCAACCGGTCTACGCTTGAAAGTAAAGAGCTTAGAAATAGAGATCGGTTACAGCATCTGGGGGCATGGAGACGAAAAGATAATAGTCTTTGAAGGCAACTGTCTTGATAAATGTAATCTTGATAGGGCATGTCCTGATGGCATGTTTGGCATAGCCGGCAACCAAAACACACCGCATCAGTTGGCAGCAGTCGGTTCATGCGGCAACATTTTGCCAGCAACGGCAAGTAACAGTACTATTAAATGCCAAGCGTCCAATGACGTGGTTTGCGAGCAAACCGTAGAGATTCTGATCGGTCATTGCGCCGGTCCACAGGTTGATGTCAACGGCGACACGCAACGTGTGTTCGTTCCAATTACACGCCTTGATCTGGACCTACAATCGGGCTCTGCTCAAACAGCCTTTAATCACAAGTTCCAAATGGCTATTGGCTTGACATATGAAGGAGATGCTGTTGATATATTCTTTGGTGCCGGCGGTTATTATGACAAGCCAGTAAAAAGTGGTGCTTTAAATACGCTTGGTGCCTGGGCAAAAATCGGTGCATCATTTTAAGAGATACAAAGTATGAATATTATGCATAAAACAAAAATAGATATTGCTGAAAACAAGAGAGTAGAAGTTATTAAGCTTTTGAATGTTACATTAGCTTCAACGACCGATCTTTACGTGCAGCTCAAGCATGCACATTGGAATGTTAAAGGGCCTGAATTTATAGCACTCCACAAGCTATTTGACGAGCTTGCGGCACTTATGGAAGAACAGGTTGATATTGTTGCAGAGCGCATCACCAGCCTTGGTGGTACTGCATTGGGGACCATGCAATCTGCTGTGCAAAACACCGCACTTAACACCTATCCGTTAGATGTTTTTTCAGCACGCGATCACCTTGAAAAATTGACCGACAACTTTGCCATATTGTGCGCTTTGTCGCGTCGCAATATCAAAGATGCTGAAAAATTAGATGACGTTGCAACTGGTGATATGTACATTGCGCTTACGCGTATGTGTGACAAATCATTATGGTTCTTAGAGGCGCATCTACAAAAATAGAATAAAGCATGAAAAGTATCTGTAGGCTGAAAACGCATCGTACAGATACTTTTCGTCTGGACTTAACATCGTGGAACATTGCAAGCCTTTATATGGCAATCTAGCAAGCCTCTATTACGATATCCGAGAAGAGTACGCTCCTGGCGACGAGGTTGCTTTTTACGCACGTTTTATACAGCCTGGCCAACAGGTTTTAGAAGCGATGTCCGGTTCTGGGCGTCTACAGCTGCCGCTTTTGCAAGCGGGCTGCCAGGTGATCGGTGTTGATAATTCTCCTCATATGCTTGCACGCTGCCGACAGCGCGCAGCGCAGCTCAAGCTTAGTCCAATTCTGCATGAACAATCGTTAGAGCAGCTTGATCTTGGTGCCAAATATCATCTGTGCATTATTGCCATGGGCTCATTTCAGCTGATTGCTGATCGGAAAAGCGCGCTTTACGCATTACAAAACATACGCGCACATCTGTATAACGGCGGGACATTATTGCTGGATATCTTTACGCCGCACGATACTGGCGATGTTACACCGGCAGTCACGGTGGCATGCATAAACGCCCATGAATATATTAGATGTACAACGCGCTACTTTTTTTATGCAGCGGAGCATCGTGTTGATGCGTTGTGTTCTTATGAATATGTCATCGATGGGCAGCTGCATGAGCGTGAATATGAGTTGATGCAATTCAGATGGTATGATGGTCAGGAGCTTACGCAGCTGCTTGATGAAGCAGGATTTGATTTTGTACGCGTGCATGAACAATCGTTCCGCTCTGCTGGGCTGTCTCAGATTGTGCAAGCGCAAGCGCGAGCAATGCATCACTAAAAACAGAGCTCTTCTTTAATCAGCCAATCGTGCAAGACCAAAGCGCTTAGTATATTTAAAACAATACATGAAGAATAAAACCGACACAGCTGTGTACAGAACAGCCATAAGCGACCCTTGTATGATATAAGAAGCAGGGTTTTGTCCGTTCATAAGATAAGCGCGCATGCCTTGAAAAATATAACTCATTGGTATGACGGCGCTGATTGCTTGTCCCCATGCAGGAAGTACTTCTACGGGGTAGTAGGCACCACTAAAAGGCAGCAAAAACCAGATTGCGACATATCCCAATTCTACACTTCGCTTGCCGAGCAATACGATGATTTGCAGCGCCACAAAGCTTACCCAAACACCACATATAAAAAGAGGTAAGGCGAACATGCAAAAAACTGATAACAACTGCCACCATGATATGGTGTATAACAATGCACATATAAAGATGCATGAGAGCGAAATCATGCTTATCATAATGCCGGTGAAGATGATGACGCCAACTATCCAGTCGATCAGGCGCAATGGCAAAGAAAAAAGGTTGATTATGTTATGTGACCAGAGCTCTTCGTTAAAACAGGTAATGAGTGCATTGCTTGCTCTTCCAACACATTGCCACAGCAATACGCATAAAATTGCGACCATTTCATAATTGTGAAATTGAGGGTTTTGTGTCTGTTGTATCCATGAACCCACAAAGCCCCAGATCAAAATATCAAGGAAGGGCCAATAAAATGCACCTAATAAGAAATTGGGGTCCCTCCGCCACATCCGTATATGACGTAATGCAACGGCCCAGCTTGAAGATAAATTGATCATACGATTTCCTTGTGGCGAGCGACGGTTAAAAAGTAATCTTCTAGCGTTGGTTTATCAATAGAGATTGCACTATACACAACAGCCCGCTCGCTCAATTGCATCAGAAAAGAGGCAATCTCTTGCTCATCAAGCTCAACAATGACGTGATTCTCTTGCGCCGTGAAACGTCTATTGCTTGTTTGCATGTGATCTATTAGGCGATTGAGATTGTCGGTGATCGTTAAATGCACGCGTACTTTACAGAGCGAAAGCGCCAATGCTTGAGGAGTATCGTTTGCGATGATGGAGCCTTGTTTGAGGATAATAACGCGATCACACAAAGTCGTCACTTCATCCATATTGTGAGATGTGATGAGCATTGCGATGTTCCGTTGTTGTCGTTGCTCTAGAATGAAAGTGCGCACTTCTTGCGCAACATCAGGGTCGAGTGATGCTGTTGGCTCGTCAAGCAGCACAAAGTCAGGGTTGCCGATAAAGGCCTTTGCGAGCATAACGCGAGTAGCTTGGCCTGCAGATAACGTTCCTGTTTGGCGATCTCGTAAAGCATGGATCCCAAAAACGTGCAGCAGTTGTTCAATTTGCTGAGCTCTTTGTAATCTCGGTATCCCATAGATGCGCCCAACAATATCTAGATTTTCTGCAACGGTCAGACGTGGTGGTAGTTTCTCGTAGCCACTCGCATAGCCAATTT
The DNA here is from genome assembly GCA_018266085.1 of Candidatus Babelota bacterium. Taxonomy (GTDB): domain Bacteria; phylum Babelota; class Babeliae; order Babelales; family Vermiphilaceae; genus JAFEAZ01. The sequence goes on along the minus strand of JAFEAZ010000019.1, from coordinate 41,660 downwards.
TTTTCAACGCAGCCGTAGGGTTTTCTTGGAAGTTAAGGTAATCGTAATAGATTGTGCCGTTGGTTGGTGTTAACGTACCCAAAAGCATTTGAATGGTTGTTGTTTTCCCTGCGCCGTTGGGGCCAAGAAAGCCAAGAATTTCACCCTTTTTGAGAGAAAAAGAGATGTTGTTCACCGCTGTGTGGGTTTTTTCTTGCGTGAATGGCCATATCCCTGACGTAAATTTTTTTGTCAGATTATGTACGGTAAGCATCACTTTTCCTGTTCTATTAAAGGTTTAATATGCTTTTTCTTGGCCGTTTAATTGTTTGAGTTATACAAAATCAAGACGCTTTTTCATGCGACATAAAGCGTGCGTTTCCACTACAACTGTGAAGAGTAGGAGCACACCACAACAAAGCCAAAAATTCAAGTATCCCGCTTGCCCAAGCAGAGCTGCACGCGTGCCTTCCGTGATATAGATCATAGGGTTGATCAAATCAAGATAGGCAACAACAGGTAACACATGGTGCAACGCTAACCACGAAAATTGAAAGCCGCCCATGAACCACATGGGGAAAATAAAGCGTGCCCAAACGCGCTCTAAGTTAGAAAGGCCGTCAATAAAGGTAGTAGCCCATGGAACAAATGACGCATAAAATATGCTTTGCAGCATCAAGATGATCACCAGTTTACCATACGCAATATCTTGCAGTGAAAATTGGTTCCACAAACAGAGTTTGCCAAGTGGTAACATGATGCATGACAACGTAAAATAAGCAATAGCATACGAAGCTGATTTGCTGACAAGCGCCATCCATGAAGGGATTGGCAATGTTAACGCGTAGTTAATGACACGATCACCTTCAAGATCTGCTGTTAACTCAAAGACGCTGCGATATAGCTCAAACAGCCCGAGCGATGCAATGACACCGGCAAACTGAAAGGGGCCAAAATCGCGTGACAGGCCAAAGTAAGGCATAATGTATGCCGTTACAAAGGTTGAGAGTACAACCCAAATCATCATGTCGATAATCTTGCTGTGCAGGTTGCGCTTAAAAACGATTAAATCGGTATAGATCAACTGTTTGCAGGTGTTAAAATAAAATGATTTATGCATGGTTGGTCGCTTTCATAAGGGCGATAAAGACATCTTCTAAATTATTCTGTTTAAAATCGGCCATCAAATGCTCTGGCGTGTCGATCAAACGAATACGTCCTTGCTCTAAAATGCAGACACGATCAGATAGTTTTTCCGCTTCATCAAGATAGTGTGTCGTGAGCAGTACCGTGATGCCAGACTCTTTAAGCTCTTTGATCATAGACCATAATTGGCGTCTGATGTGTGGATCAAGCCCAACGGTCGGCTCATCAAGGATAATAAAGTCAGGTTGATGGATCAGGCTGCGAGCAATCATAAAGCGCTGCTTGTAGCCGCCCGACAAAACATCGGCCTTTTGCTGCAAATATTTTTCCAGCTCAAACTGTTTGATGAGTTTTGCCACGCGCGGCAGAATTTCTGCATCGTTAAGGCCGTATAATCTACCTGCAAAGAGCAAGTTTTGCTCAAGCGTAAGGTTGGGGAATAAATTTGGCCTTTGTGGGCAGTAGCCAAGCTTCAAGCGATAGCGCGTGATGTCGTTATAGATAGAGCTATCATGCCACATAATATCGCCTGCTGTTGGCGGATGCAATGTTGCTATGATTGACGAGAGCGTGGTTTTGCCTGCTCCATTAACGCCAAGAAGACTTATAATTTCGCCTTTCATGATATCCAAGTTGATACCATGCAGCACTTGTGTTGCACCATACTGCTTGGTGATCCCACGCAGGGACAACAGAATATGAGACATACAGAAAACCTCAGAAAATAATATAAAACGGTAATAATAAGTACGTGAATAAGCGGGATAGTTTATGTAAGTGCTTGGGAATATCTGCTCTTCGAGCGTGTCGACAGACAGATTATAAAGAGGTGGTTACCATGTGCGTGGCTCCTTTGAGTAAATAACGCTTTTATGCTACCAAGTTAACTCGTAAAAGGCAAGACGCAGCATGCGCTGTGGCGATTCGTCAGTAGGTGTGGTACGATCAGTTCATCTTTAAGATGTATTGTGCCTCTTGGTGTATCCATGTGGAGTCTGTTATGAAAACCGATTGTATTTTCTGTAAAATAATCGCCGGCCAACTACCAACAAAACCATACACTGAGTATGACGACATTCTGGTGATTCGTGATATTGCACCAAAAGCGCCAACGCATCTGCTCATTATGCCAAAAAAACATATACATGATATAGCTTCAGTTGAAGCGGGTGATATGCCATTAGTTGCGCGCATGATAACGGTTGCTCAAGAGATTGCGCAGGATAACGACAAGGGAAAAAAGACCGATTTTCGTTTGATGATTAATAATGGCGCCGGCGCTGGGCAGAGTGTGTTTCATTTGCATATGCACTTTTTGGCTGGCAAGCAGATGAGTGAATAATTAAGGTTCGAGCAATAAAAAAGCACCGCGGTTTTGGCGCGGTGCTTTTTTTAGTCTTTTTATAGTAGTCAGATTCTTAGTTGTCAGAATCTGAATCGTCAGAGCCTGGAAATAGTTCTCTTGCCAAAGGAGCTGGAAATAGCTCTTCCGGTCTAAGGTTAAGCGGTCGACCACCAGCCTCTTCTTGTTCGAGTCTTCTTGCCTTTTTAGCAAAGCGATAAGCATACTTTGAGAGCAGGTGCTCATCGGCGATTTGGTGCGCTAGCCATGCTGCTTGAGAAGTAGGTATGTTCTCTTGTCCTTCGTCCACATAACGCTTTAATCTCTCTCTTCTTTGCCAAAATGCTTCACTGAGTCTTTGAGATCTTTGCTTCTGTGCTTTCCGCTCTCTAGCGGTTGGCTGGATCTCGCCACCGCCAAGTTCAACTCGGTATTCTTCTTGCATAGCAGAGATGTTGCCTGCCACAATGAATAACACAGCGATCATAAGATTTTTTGATGTAAGCATAGTGTGGTTTTTTGGTTAAAATTGTAAAAAAATAGGGGTTGCGGCACTTTAAGATCTGTAGTTCTATCGTATCAATAAATTCAGAAAATACAATAGTTGCCTTGTTTGGCTTTTTTTATTTAATAAAATTGCAATTTGTATCTCTTGCTTTCCAAAACAAGAGACCTTTTTTGGCTGCCTCTTACTTAATCATGAAAAGCTCAGTGACTTTACCCGTGTTAAGGGTGTATTTGGCCCCAATGATGCAGAGTGAGCCATTTTTGATGCCGCTGCTGATGATCGATGACTGTGCCACCAGTTGGTCTGCCGAGTAGCGCACATTCGCACGAATAGACAGCGTGAGGGCATCAGGAGCATGAATGTCGATGGTCGATTGCACAATGGTCTTTTCAATAGGGATCAGGACGGTTCCATAAAGATCATACGGTTTGCCAATGGCACCATTATGCTTTTTTAGGTGGTCGAGCGCACCGGTTACAGCGCCACATTGGCTATGCCCTAACACTAAGATTATAGATGGGTTAAAGCTGCGTACGGCAAATTCGATGCTATCGATGACCAGCTTGTCGACAACATTACCAGCTACGCGAATAACAAAAAAACTGCCTAACGGTTGGTTGAAAATATATTCGGGTGTTACGCGTGAATCTGCACAACTCAAAACAATATAGCGCGGGTCTTGAACATCGGGAATGCGTGCGCGCTGGCGTTTCATGATGATGTTTGTTACAAACTTCTCATTCCCTTTTTGAAGAGCGTGCCATGCTGCCGTTGGACTAGAAGAGGGTAATGTCATTGTTGATACAGATAAAAAGGATGAAACAATAAACAGCGCGCCATTTTTTCGCAGACCAAGAAGAAAGGCTCTCCTGATTATCTACGACTTTTTTTTATAAAGTGTACCACGGTTAAGCCAGAAATAAAAAGCCCAGTTGCTACTATGCCGACTAAGTACCAGTCGTGCCGAGTCATAGGCTCAAGATGAAAAATAGGTGCTAATCCTGGCGTGTAAATGAGCGTCAGCTGAAGGATAAATATGCCAATAAATGAGGCAAAGACGCCTTTGTTAGCAAGGAACTCCAGACCGTAATATAAGCGCACAATGTTGAGTGCAATTACTTCACATATGACCATGCTGGTGAACATCAGGGTGTAGCTGTGTGTGCTCGTCATATGAAATATCGTTGAACCAATGTAAAAAATCGTTAGTTCTGCAATGACTACCATAAAGCCAATGAGTCCGGGTACCAATGCAGCTCTTAGTGGTAAAAGATCTTGTGCAAATTCTTCAGGGGCGCGATCCATAATATCGGCACTGAGAGGATCGTTAACCAGAGCGGTTGTCATCAGCACTTCAGTGACAAGGTCGAGCCAGAGCAGGTGTATGGGTAATAACATAAATAAATGCTCACCGACATGATTGGTGATTCCCCACACAATACCCGACGCAACAACACCAAGCTCCGCTACCGTTGTGGTAATAATGTATCCAGCGTTGCGGCGTACGCTATCGAAAATACCACGCCCCTCTCTGATAGCGATGGGCAATGCATCGAAATTATCATGCAACAAAATAACATCAGAGGCTTCTTTTGCTAGCGCGGTGCCAGATTCACCCATGGCAATACCAATGTCGGCAGTTTTCAGTGCAGGAGCATCATTGATACCATCACCCGTTGTAGCAACAATGATCCCAGATGCTTGTAGTGCTTTGACAATGCGCACTTTATGTTCCACTGATGAACGAGCGCACAGAGCAAGGGTTGGTGCTATCTGCTGCAATTGTTCATCGGTCATCGTATCCAATTCCAGGCCGGTTATGATGCGCGATCCTTGGCGTATCAGACCTAAGGTGGTACCGATGGCGAGTGCAGTGTCAGGGTGATCGCCCGTAATCATAATGGTGTTGATACCGGCATGTTGGCAGTCGGCAATGGTTTTTTCAACACCTACCCGTAAAGGGTCGGTCATGCCCATAAGGCCAACGAAAATCAGTGATTCATTGAGGCGGATCTCATCATAGTTTTTTTGATCGGCTACGGTACGGTAGGCGACAGCAAAGAGCCGTAAACCTTTGCCAGCAAGATTTTTTGCGGCGTTTTGAATTTCACATACGGTGGCGGTTGTCAATTGTTCAACGCCGCGCTCGGTCACATAGTGTGTTGCATGTGGCAAGAGAGAGTCGTAGCCTCCTTTTACATAGAGCTTTTTTTCGTTGCCGTCGGCACGTACAGATCCCATCAAACGTAGGGTTGCATCAAAAGGTATCTCTGCAATGAGAGGGTAGGTCTCATTAAGCTGTTTTTTGTCAAGGCCAGCTTTAAGACCAGCAATAAGCAGCGCTGCTTCTGAGGCGTCTCCTGTGAACATCCATTTCTTATGTTCCTGATATATGTCCGCATCATTACACAGTACGCCTATTTTAAGCGTTAAGAATAATGCTGGGTCTTGTTCTGCTGCATAAGCTACAGCATCTCGCGTAAAGCCCCCATCTGAGGTATAACCTTGTCCGGTCACCTGCGTCAAGACGCCATGGGTCCAGACACAGGTGACTATTTTCTCATTTTTTGTCAGGGTGCCTGTTTTATCAGAGCAGATAACGGAAACGCGACCTAAGGTTTCGACTGCCGCAAGTCGACGCATTAAAATTGCATGATGAGCCATGCGTTTGGTGCCTGCTGCAAGTGCCAAAGTAGTAGCTAGCGGCAATACTTCTGGAATTGCAGCAACAATAAGACTGAGTGATATGAAGAACATATCATAGGCAGGGATACCTTTTAGAAGTCCGATAGTAATCGCAAGGGTTATAACGGCAAAACAGATCCATGTTATACTGCGTACGAGTTTGTCGAGGCGCGTTTCGAAGAAAGTTTTACGTCTATTGTCTAAGTCCAGTAAGTGCGCAATTTTACCAAGCTCAGTGTCGGTACCCGTCTGCGTAATGATCACATGTCCTTTGCCGTTAATAATAGCGGTGCCGCGAAACAGCATATTTTTCCGATCACCGATAGCTAATTCCTGTTGGTCGAGCGCGTCGGCAGTCTTGAAAGAGGTAGATGATTCACCGGTTAAAGCTGATTCGTCTACACCGAGATGTGCCGCATCAATAATTCTGCCGTCTGCAACCATAATATCACCCGATTCTACCAATACAAGATCGCCGGGTACGATTTCATGTGCTGCCACGCGTGCTTTGACGCCATCGCGTAGCACGGTAGCGAGTGGGCGTGTTTTATCGAGTAATGCAGAGATTGAAGCCTCAGCTTTGTATTCTTGAAAGAAGGTAATGCCTATAGTTGCGCACAATATGACGACGATGATGATAGCGTCTGCTTGTTGGCCAAGCGCAAGTGAGATAACGGCTGCACCTAATAAAAGCCATACGAAAATATTGGAAAATTGATTGGTTATAATTTGCCAAGGCGCTCTGCGAGAAGTGGTGGGTATTTCGTTCCTACCATATTTTTTTAGCCGGCGCTTTACCTCTTGCGATCCCAGACCACTTTCTTTATTGGTTGCGAGTTTTTTTGCCACAACATCACTGTCATCGCACCACCAGCGATTTTCTACCATGGTATATCCTTAACAGTAGGCATAATTTTCTTTATGCCTACTGTACTGAAAACCATAGCCGCGATTCAAGAGATCGGGAAATTGCCTACAGAAAATAACCAGAGCCAACAATGACAGTAGAATCATTTTTTTGGACCGGTTCCGCATACATAAGATATTTCATGCCATGCAATGTATACGTAATAGTGCCTGCTCCACGGCTGGTATGATTAATTATCGTCTTGACGAACTGTTTGCCTGTGTCATCCTTCATGCTCAGCAGATTGCGCCAGATAAGATCTCGTTGCTCGGGCCCATATGAAAAACAGACGCCATTGCTGTCGATGGCAAAGACAAAAAGATCGCCACGGCAAAATTTGCTTGAAGGGTCTACAAAAGATTCGTAAGCCTTCTCTTCCTGATTGTTCTTAAGATAATCGATACCGCTACGAGCGAGAAGATACATTTTTTCAAACTTTGATAGCGGGAAGATACCACAGCTTATAATATACTCATCAGTGCCGAGAGAGATTCGCTCAACGTAGGTTGCCTTGAAAGAGTTTCTGCTTTTGTAATCGATCCAGGTTGGTCCGTTTTGAGACTCGTTAATCATCTCTCGTACGTAATATTCTCCTGCGTCATCTTGCGCATCCCATCTGCTGGTGCCAACAATGTCTGGATTGCACCCGTGCGCTATACAGAGGCCTTTCAGATCATAGACGGCAAGGCAAAGATCTCCATATAAGAAATCGTTTGTCCGAGAGAACATTTTTGCTGCTTGCGTTTTACCATTACCTTTCATGTATTGGTAGCCTCTTTTGACGAGTTCGACTACCTTGCGTCTGTTTGCTGTCGGATAAAAGCCGCATGCAATGAAATATTCTTTGCCGGTTTCATCGACTACTTTTTGAGCATAGGTCTTTTTAGGGGCGTTTTTCGACATATATTCGACCCAAATACCGCCAGATGCTTTTTCTTTGAGCCGTTTAATAATCTCTTGGTTAACCAATTTGCCATTGGCATCACGATAGTTAAGACCATTGGTACCAATAAGTCCTGGTATATCACCATGCGCAACATGCACACCGTCAAAACTTAAGGCATAAAGATACAGGTCGCCCTGTATAAAGCGACCAAGAGGATAGCCCATGGCGCTGAACACTTCGGTCGGGGACTGTTTATTTTTTATAGAAAAATTAAACAGTTCAACAGCACTTTTGACTAAGTTTTGCACTGAAGATGATTTTGAGTGAGGGTAGTAGCCTGCGCCTACTATATATATTTTATCACCTTGGGTGACCTGTTTGACATACGACACTTTCGTCGCCCCTCGCCATTCATAGCTTGTCCAGCCATTATTGGAGGGTGTTAAGCCTTCTCGTATAATCTGTTGTACAATGAGGTCACCATAGATGCTTTTGAGGTCCCAAAGATTTTTCCAAATCAGAGAGTTGTCTTGGCCATGGCACAAACATACTCCTTGTGTATCGAATACGAACAGGTACAGTTCGCCAACTACAAAATCTTTGTTAGATGCGAATGTGTGAAATGCCTTTACAGTACCATTTTTTTTTAGGAATTCGACGCCCTTATCTACCAATTTGACAACAGAAGCGCTTTTTGATTTATCATCAAACTGCTCGGTAGAAAGATCGGCTATCTCCGAGTTGATCGATTTTGAATAGTCGGCAGGCGCAGCAGTTGGAGCATCTGGAGCTTTGGTTTCTTCTTCGGTCTCTGTCGTCAGTGCATCCGATTTATCATCATCATTATTCTCAGGTAATGGTTTGTCTGGGGTATTATTAACAATAACCTCAGCTTCGGTATCGATGCATGTTTCTGTGCCATTGCAGGCTATATTGGTTGAAAAGAATCGATAGAGCTTCGTGTGCCCTGCGCATAAACCGACACCAATAATGGCAACAAAGAGGCCAATATGCCTTAATTCTGTTTTCACCTTACTCTCCTTTTTTTAGATAGTAGTATCGGTTTTTTATTCCTTTTCTCGTTGCCCTAAAATTCTGAGCAAGAAAAGGAACATGTTAATAAAATCAAGGTATAGCGTAAGTGCGCCTATAATTGCAATGCCTCCGACATCCTGCCTTGAATAGATCATCTGTTGCGCGATCTGTTTTATTTTTTGTGTGTCGTATGCGGTCAGCAGGGTGAATATAATAACCCCGACTGCAGATATCACGAGCTCAAAGCCAGAGTTCTTCCAGAACATATTCACCAACAAAGCTAGTATGAGGCCCCACACCGCCATGCCTGCAATATATCCCATTTGGGTCAGATCAGCTTTGGTCACATAGCCATACAGAGCCATTGAGCCAAACATGCCGGCCGTAACAAAAAAGGTAGCATAAATTGACGGCAAGCTATACACAAGAAAAATAGACGACAAGGTAACTCCCATTGCCGCTGCATACGCTAAAAAAAGGAGGCTAGCTGTCGCTGGGTTCATTTTTGTAATAAAGCCTGACAGTGCCACAACCAAACCTATTTGAAAGAGGAATAATCCAATCGTAATCCAAGAGTTAGTGAAGATCGCTTTCATGAGCGTCGGTGATGTTGAGATCGCATACGCAACGCCGGCCGTTGTCGCAAGTCCTACCGACATCCATCCATACACGCCGTACATAAAATTGACGACTTTGTCATTTGTTTGAGAGTCAACAAACTGCATAAGATACTCCTTGTAAGATAAAATAGTAGAATATGTCGATTTTACTTATTCTTGCAGCGCATGGCGACTATTTAAGGATGTTACACGCTTTTACTGTATAGCCAGACAGCAATGATGTCCACTTTTAGGCTGTATGATCGTCAGTTCTTGCGGCATGCAAGCAACTTGTAGTACACCTAAAGAGACGTCTTCTATTTCAAGAAAAGGGGCTTAACTATGAATAATGTAACCAAGATATCGTGGATGTTCATACTGGTGAATATTCTTGCAGGCTTTACTGGTGAACAGTCTGGCGGTCGCGATAGCCGCAAGCAGTCGATTAATCTTTCAGGAACGCTGGTGACACAAATGGGTCACAAAGAATATAAGGTTGAGAATATTTCTATTGCCAACATGCTCAATGATATAAGGCTCTTTCAATTGCCAGATACTCCAGCAGGATCTTTATCTGAAGATCCGCATGCTGGCGTTGAATTTAAGGTAAATCTTGAAAAGGGTGTTGTTATCGAAGTTCCTACTCCACGAAGAATCTGGAGTTACAAGCGTAATGAGCGTTCTTCAAAGGTAGAGTATATCGCTATTGCCTTTACGCCATGTGATAAGGGCGAGAAAGAGGAATATATTGTCGAAACAACACGCCCAGTCTTGTGTGAGCGCTTTGAGGGCGCTTGCAAGTCGATCCCTATGCGCACTCCGCTATCGCAAATTGAGCGCTTAGAGATCACTGACAGCAAACCGTGGGATGAGCCGAGAGCTTGTCGCATTAAACCTACAAAAGAGCAGGCTGAAACCAAGAGTCAGGCACTCAAAGAACTGCGTGATGAGAAAGAGCAAGTGCCAGTAAAAGCAAAATAGAGTTTTTCTAAAGCCGAGTACTTGCACCAAGACCTGCGCTACAGGCGAACCAGTGCAGACTCAGTATCAGAAGAGATCCAACGAGTTGTGCCACAAGAAAAGGCATAAAAAATCATACAGTCTTGGGTCATCTCTGCGACTTGTCCGCCGTACTTGCCAAGAGTGAAGGTGTGTATCAGTGAAGGCTGGAAGGTAGGGGATCCATCCTGTGAACTTATACCTTGTAGTTTTGTGGATTTTTTTGTCCTCTGTAGTACGCTCAAGCGTGCGGTCTGAAGTTTTTTCATGCTCATCACAATACAAAGGTTTTCTATGGCTATTGCAATTACACAAGACAATTTCGAACGTGAAATTACTCAATCATCCAAACCAGTCGTTGTAGACATCTATGCGGTATGGTGTGGACCATGCACTCAAATGGCGCCTGTTTTTGAAGAGCTTGAAAAAGAGATGGGGCAAACACATAAGTTTGCAAAGATTAACGTTGATGAAGCGCGCGAGCTTTCTATTAAGTACGGCGTTACGTCAGTTCCTACCTTTTTGTTCATCAAAGATGGTCAGGTAAAGGGTAAAGAGACTGGCTATATGAGCAAAGATGCTTTGAAGAAGAAAATCGAAACGCTTCTTGGATAAGCAAATAGTTTTTCCAAACATAAAAAAGGCTCTCGGGTTATTCCAAGAGCCTTTTTTATTTCTTAAGACAAGGCCGCTTTGTTATCCTGTGCAGGTATACTCAAGCCTCGAGACATACCTGGCAGCCTTTTTAACTCTCTCTGCTCTCTCTTGGGCCATACATATTTTCAGGTAAAAATACTCAGCAATCTTGAAAGCTGTCACTGTCCCAAAAATCAGCATAATTTCGGCCAAGCTCTCTGGTTCAATCGCAAAAAAGGCTGTTGGCGCTAAGGTAGGCGTAAGATCAACTGGTATCTGTCGATAGGCAAGCGCAGGTTGTAAACAGGCTAAGCTGACCGCGCAGGCCATGAAAAGCGTTTTTAGGTTAGATATATGATTTATCATACGAAACTCCAATCTTCTAGGTTTTTTACCTTTTTTTGACCTCTTTCCTCAGGTTTGGTCCCTGTTTTGCCTGGAATAAACGGAGGGCATTTGCTCAAATCTGTCATAATAGTACAATATTAAGAATAAATAGGCAAATTAAATGCAGGCCAATTGGCAGGCTGAAATATAAATATAGGCTTGATAGTATAAAATCGAATAGTAACTAAGGCTAAATAAGGAGGTTCTTATGAACTTTATAGCTAAAAACATGTTGGCGATAGTGTTGTTCTTCTCAGGGACAGCAATCTTTGCTGCAACGCCTGAGCAGATAGCTGCAGAACAAGCTAAGACAGCCGCTGCACTATCACACCTTTTCCCTGGCTTTCATAACAAGACAAAGGGTTTTATTTTGTCTGGTGTTGAACTAGGGAGAACGTTTGTAGAGGGTGTTTGGAAAATAGTGCAACCAGAGTTACACAAATTTGGTACGTATATTAAGGGTAACTTTGTTAAAGACTTGGCCAATATACACATGGGTGAAAATGCATGTAATACCAACTTAGATATAGCAAAGTCTATTGGTGCAAAAGCATTAGCAGTATTTGCTCTTTATGAGATTGGTTACTGGGCTCAAAAAGCCCGTGAGAAAAAATATGGTCTTTGTTATACCAGAGGTATTATTGCATGGGCCTTCAGTGATTATAACAATGAGCAAAGTCCTAAAAAACGAGAAGCTTGGCTTATGGCGCCTACGGCAAAATGGGCGGCTCGAGGCGCGGTGGTGGCTTCTCTCATCGTTTAAAAAACTAAAAAAGGGTGCATGAGTATAATGCGGCCTCTTTTGTTGTAATAAAGTTTATCGTGAGAATCCGTTATTCTTAATCTATATATGGAGCTTCAAGTATGAACTCATTATTGAAAAAAACGTTAGCAGTAACGCTTTTACTGTCGGCTGGTTCAGCGCTTTGTGCGTCAGGCGATGACGTATTGTTTGGTGGCTTCTCACACGAAGCGCCTATGGCAAGAACTCAAAGCTGTTGGGCACAAGTAGTGCAAGCCAGTGGCTTTTCTATGGCAAGAGCTCAAAGCTGTTGTGAGCAAGCGGTAAAAGCATGTGCTCAAGCAGCTGAGTATGCAAAAACAGCATCGACGTCACTGTTTAATTATGTGCGTGCCAACACTCCGGAATGTCCTGAGTGGGTAGCACAAACATGCGCTTATTTAGCGGAAATGCCAAAGCATGTTGAAGGTGCATCGCTGAATGGTTATGCAACCGCAGACAATGCTAAAAATGTACTTGCAAAAGTTGGTGCAGCAGCAGCAGTTTATGGTCTTTACAAGCTTTTATTCAAAAAATGTTATTGCGGAAGTCCAACTTGCAGAGGTACACGGATTTGGTTAGATGCTCAGCCTAAGGTTCATCTTCTCTTAGTATAATCGCCAACAACAATAAAGTGATAGAAAAGAAAGAGAGCGTGCGAGTTGTACGCTCTCTTTCTTTGACTCCAAAGAATAAGCTTGGTGTTTTTACTCGCAGGTTTTATAGAGTTTCTCGAGAGCAGCTATCCGGTCTCTTTGTCCAAAAACTGCGGTTCCAACAACGAGCTCTTGGCCACCAGCGCTGCAAACAGAGGCGATATTCTGCTGGTTAATACCACCATCGACGCCAATAGTAAACGGTAGGTTAAGCTCCGCACGCTTGGCAGCAAGATGCTCAATTTTTTTCAAAGAATCGGAGATAAAAGCCTGACCACCTGCCCCAGGTTCGACAGACATTATCAATAGTTGATCTAATAAGTGAAGCAGAGAAAACGACGCTTCTAGGGTAGTTTTAGGGCTTAGGACCAGCGACGAGCGCCATTTTTTTTCTTTTATGCGATTAATGACCTCTTCAGGGTCGCGCGTTGATTCAAAGTGAAAAGAGAGGAGGCTGTCAGGTTTAAGCTCAAGCTGCTTAAGCATGCCTAACGGATTTGTTACCATCAGGTGAACCCACAAGGGTTTTTCGGTAGCCTGGTCTAGAGCATTGACGGTCGGTGCTCCCCAGGTCAGGTTGGGCACAAAGTGGTTGTCCATGACATCGCAGTGGAACCCTTGGCACCACTTTTCTAGGTTTGATATAGCATCTTTGAGGTTAAGTTGATCGGCGGCAATTAGTGATGGGTAGAGTGAGAGCATGTTCAGGCCTTTCCTTCTCCGCTCTTGCAGCGCTACAGCGGGACTGGTCAGGATTAGACGAGTCCGTTATTAGCAACGTCAGGAGCGCAGAGTGTATTTTAGGTATAGTACGAGTATTTCAGGAAGTTGTTATACTATGCACATGTTCCTATTTTCAATTAAAGGGTCAAAATGCAGACAGTTTCTAACGTTGCCATGATTATTCTGATGCAGCAAGATATTGCAAAAGGAGTGGCATTTTATCAAAAACTTGGTTTGAAGTTGCTTTTCCACTTGCGTGACAAGTGGGCAGAGCTTGATTTGGGCGGGGTAAAAATCGGTTTGTGTCCTACAAGCGTTGACCCAATCGATCGTCGCATAGGGGTAGTTTTTGCGGTAGAAGATTTGCAGGCTTTTTATCAAGAGCACAAAGATTCGGGCATGTTTATGAACGAGCCAACTGAAGCGCTTCACGGCATTATGGTTTCGTTTAAAGATCCAGGCGGCAACATTCTTGATCTCTATCAGCCAACGCCTCAACGGGTCAAGGATCTGGTCAAGCGCGTGGCGGATGAAGGCTGTTGTAAGGGACCTCAAGAGGCAGATGAGGGCAGCGATGCAGGCTGTTGTCGCAAAGATAAACCGACCTGCTAAGCAATCGACATCTTCGGTGCAAGACTCATGTTTGCGTCACAAAAACAGCATTATGTTTTTATGCGCATTAACCAGAGAGCGACTCCAGAGATAAATCTTTAAAAATAGGGTTTATTTTAGTCTTTTCCAGGTTCATTATTTGGGTAAATGTGAGTCTCTTGTTATCAAGAAAAATAGATTGAAACTTTTAAGTTTTGGCCTATACTTTTTAATGAGATTGATCGTATAAGTTTGTGTATTACCGTTTATAAAAATAGGAGGCTCTGATGTTTGAGCATTTTCGGCCTATCGGAGATAGAGTTCTGATTAAACGTCTTGAAAGCGAACAAAAAACAGCAGGTGGTCTTTTCATCCCTGATGTAGCAAAAGAAAAAACCCAAGAAGGTTTTGTGATAGCCGTTGGACCAGGGCGTCTTGATCGTGATGGCAAGATGGTTGCAACTGCCGTTAAGCCTGGCGATAAAGTCTATGTTGGTAAATATACTGGCACAGAAATTGGCGATGAGTATGTCATTGTTCGTGAGGATGAAATTCTTGGTGTTGTTGAGAACAGTTAACATCATCTAAAGTATGGAGATCAGTTTATGTCATCAAAAAGAATTATATTCGGCACGGTAGCGCGCGAAAAGATCCGTAAAGGTGTCGACACGCTTGCCGATGCAGTTAAAGTAACTCTCGGGCCCAAAGGGCGTAATGTTTTATTTGAGCGCTCATTTGGCGCGCCTATGATCACCAAAGATGGTGTTACGGTTGCCAAAGAGATTGAGCTTGAAGATAAACTCGAAAATATGGGCGCTCAAGCGGTCCGCGAAGTAGCAAGTAAAACTGCCGACATTGCTGGTGATGGTACAACAACCGCTACCGTGTTGGCGCAAGCTATTTTCCGCGAAGGTAACAAATATGTTGCCGCTGGTGCAAACCCAATGGAGCTTAAGCGTGGTATCGACAAAGCAGTTATTGCTGTTGTTGACCATGTACAAAAAGAAGCAAAAGCCATCGATTCAAAAAGAGAGATCGAGCAGATCGCTACTATTTCTGCAAACTCAGATCTTCATATCGGCCACCAAATTGCCGAGGCTATGGAGCGTGTAGGTCGTGACGGCGTGATTACCGTTGAAGAAGCAAAAGGTATGCATGACGAGCTTGATGTTGTTGAAGGCATGCAATTTGATCGCGGGTACTTGTCTCCTTATTTTGTAACCAATCAAGAAAAGATGGAAGTACAGCTTGATAATCCATTCATGTTGGTTTTTGAGAAAAAAATCAGCGCGATGAAAAGCATGTTGCCATTGCTCGAGCAGGTAGCGAAATCAGGACGTTCGCTCGTTATTTTAGCAGAAGATGTTGAGGGCGAAGCGCTTGCAACATTGGTCGTCAATAAATTGCGTGGCTCACTTAATGTAGCAGCAGTTAAAGCGCCTGCATTTGGTGATCGCCGCAAAGCGATGCTTGAAGATATTGCTATCTTAACCGGTGGTCAGATGATCTCAGAAGATCGTGGTCTTAAGCTTGAAAATGTTGGGGTTGCTGATCTTGGTACTGCAAAGCGTGTTGTTATCACCAAAGATACCTGCACCATTATCGAAGGTCATGGCAGCATCGAGATGATTAAGAGCCGTGTACTGCAAATCAGAGCGCAGATCGAAAATACCACCTCTGATTATGATCGCGAAAAATTGCAAGAACGTTTGGCGAAGCTTGCCGGCGGTGTTGCGGTGATTCGTGTTGGTGCGGCTACTGAAACTGAAATGAAAGAAAAGAAAGATCGTATTGACGATGCGTTAAGCGCTACACGCGCAGCAATCCAAGAAGGTATTGTTGCCGGTGGTGGTGTTGCCTTAATTCGCGCACAAAAAGCGGTTGATGCGCTTGTGCTTGAAGGTGACGAAAAGCTTGGTGCACATATTGTACGCAAAGCGCTTGAAGAGCCATTGCGTATCATCGCAACAAATGCTGGCGCTGAAGGTTCTGTCGTTATAGATCGTGTTAAAAAAGAATCAGGGCCTATGGGCTTTGATGCTAAAAACGGCATCTATGTTGACATGGTTGCTGCAGGTATCATCGATCCTGCTAAGGTGACCCGTTCCGCCATTCAACATGCAGCATCTATTTCTGGATTGCTCCTCACTACAGAAGCGGCTATTTTCGATGTGCCAGAAGAGAAGAAATCTTCTGTTGCGCCAACAGCTGGTATGGGTGGTGGCATGGGAATGGGCGGCATGGGCGGAATGTACTAACCACAACTAAGAAAGCTTTCTCTCGGGTCATCCCTGTGGCGTGTCCACCATAGCTCAAAGAGCGACGGCGGGGAAAACAGGGATCCATCTTTCACTAGAAGTGGGAGATTTGAAAGTAGTTTAACGAGTGCAAGCTTTTAAAAATCTACAAGGGTCGGGATTAACTTCCTGACCCTTCTTTTAATACAACATCTATCTTCGAGCTCTTTGTCAGATTAAATCAGATTTTTGCTCTCTTTACGTAAAGTTTTTGATTTTTTTTCTCTCGCTGTGTTATGGTCTACAGAGTCAGAGCATCGAAACTTGATTTGAAGGAGCTGTTGATGAAGTCTGCTTTCTCAAGAATAATTTTTGCCAGCCTCTGTTTATTGAATGGTAAGCAAATAACAAGTTTCCCTTTACCGGCTTTGTCAAAGCAAGGTAAAGATGTGGGTTTGTTGATGGAAGAGCTCGGCAAATTAAAACCAGTTTTTATTTATATGGCAGATGCAGACTTACGCCATGTTGACTTAAAAGGGAAAGATTTAGGTGGTATTTGGTTTAATAAAGCCGATCTGTCCTATGCTGATGTGCGCTATGCCAATCTTAAGCGAGCACATGCGCAAGAAGCTATTTGGCTGAGTGCCAAATGTCAGAACGCCAATATGATTGGCATTGTCCTTTCGCAAGCTGTTTTAGACAAAGCACATTTTGATTTTGCCAATTTAACCGATGCAGATTTGACGGGCGTTAGTGCGCGAAATGCATATTTTAACAATGCAGATCTGACTGGCGCTATCTTAGAAGGTGCTGATTTTACGAACGCTGATCTAAAGGGCGCTAAACTCAAAACGCACATGGTACGCGGCGCTAACTTTTTTAGGGTAAGAGGAATAAGTCCTGAAAAGTTGGCCGAGCTAAAAGAATTTGGTGCGATTGCAGAAGACAAAGAAGCGATATCAACACAAGGTAAAACGGCTGCTCCTGTCCAAGAAAATAATGATGCTAAAGATAATGAAGGTGACGATGTTGCAAAATTGAAAAAGCTTTCTCAAAACAGGGCTGAACATCCTGCTGAATTAATACAGCTTCCTGGCGCTGATTTAAGAAATGCCCAGTTCAATAATAACCTTTCACACTTCAACCTAGCGGGCTCAAGGATATCTGCAAGTAACTTTACAGGATCAGATCTACACAAAACGGATATGTCGCAGGTGAAAGGAGACAGGACACAGTTCTACGGCGTGTACATGAAGGGTGCAAACTTCAAGCAAGCGATCTTGCCAGGTGCTGATATGAGCCGTGTTGAGTTGTCATTTGGTGATCTGACCGATGCCGACCTTAAAGCAGCTAATTTGTCTGAAGCTCATATGGAAGATGCTATTCTGCGAGGTGTGCGCTTGGAAGATGCAAACCTAGCAGGCGCAGATTTTGAAGGTAGCGATATGGAGGGAATTCATTTTAATGAAAAAACTCGCTTGGGCGGTACCAATTTAAATCGCGTAAAAGGGTTAACGGAAGAGCAAAAGCGGTATGCGCGTGAGCAGGGAGCTACTAACGTTCCTGCGTAACGCATGCACCAAGACCGTCGAATCAAAATGAGCCCAGAACCTGCAAGAGATCTATAGTCTTGCGATTATTGTCAGTCGCCACTGAGGTTATGGCGGGCAAACTATAGCGAGCATGACATGCAAATGTCTTGGGTCATTCCCGCATAGTAGGCGAGAATTCAGTGTTCGCATCTTAGTCAAGCTTGTTATAGGAGAGAACTGGGCAAGCGTGAATTAAGGCTCAAACAGGACTTCCGCTAAGCAACACCAAAGGCCTGAACAGATCGCATGAAATGAGATTTTACACCTTCAAAAGATAATCGCTTTAAGCGTTCTATAGCTGTTTCTACGTTTTTGAGTTTTCGTTGTTTTCGCTCATGCTGCAAAAGAGCATAGGCAAAAAGTACGTTAAGCAGATGATTTTCTTGCAGTTTTTGCTTGCGAAACTGACAATCATTTAAGCTTAATTTTTGTTTGGCGGTTCTGAAAAACTTCTCAATACTCCAGCGATACTCATAAAAATGAGCTCCTCTTTTTGTGTTTTGAGATACAAAAGAAAAGGAGCTCATTTTCTTTGAATAATCAATCCTAGACGGATCTTTCAGCTATTTGCGAAAGTCCTGGACCCAGGCTTCAATTAGCTTCTTGAGTAAATTAAGCGGGTTTCTATTCGTGCGCATATCTTAGCGCGGAGCGCTATAAGACTCTGCGCGGCTTGCTATAAGCCTCTTCTATGCGCCAGTCAAGAAATGCTCTGGCTCTTGGGAACAAAACTGTTCGACCATCAATATCATTCGTCCTCAGAGTAAACCAAGACTGATTTTCACATCTTTTGCGAAAATCAAACGCTGTAAGGACATCTTTTTCTTCTCGCTCTGTCCTCTCTACATAGGTCCTAGCAATTCCTACCCTATAAGCATAATCAGCTCTAATCCAGCTTATTCTCTCTGTTAGATAGGGTTCATGAGGCTTTATATCAGGAGACTCTATATCTTTGTTCTCCTCGGCAAAAGAGGATTTCGCCTTTTTAAGAAATTCTTTTTCAAAAGAGTCCCCTTCACCAAGGGACTTTAGGTTAATTTCAGCAATGGTTAGCGAAGCAAGAGCATCATTCTTACTAGCAGAAAGGTCTCTAGCTATCGTTTTTCTATCTGTGTCGAAGCTACGATTATAAAAATATTTTCCTAAGATAAAGGCTGATGAAGTTACTCCGGCAAATACAGCGGTAATGGCAGCGGCGGACCACCCATTATCTGAACCTTGCTGACGAGGAACATCATTTCTTGCATGCGCGAGAGGAGCTCCAAGGAAAAGAGCTACGAGAAGCGTGTTTTTGGATAAAAATTTCATAAAATACTCCTAAAATTAACAAAACAAATACTGAATCTAAGATGTTATTTATAACTATAATTCAATTTGTGCTTTTGTAAAGGTGGTGTTCTGACCTAGTCTAATATGAAGTGCAACACCAATCTGATAGAATTGATTCTAAAGTGATAAACCGCGTCCTGCGTGCGTGGTCATAGAAATAGTCTGCACAAAAGCAGACTCAAAGTTATCCTTAAGTTGAGTTGCTTCCCCGCAACACACAACTGAGGATAAACAATGAGTCGCTTTAAAAAGTTAACACATTCAATATGGCATTGCCACTATCACGTAGTATGGACGCCGAAGTATCGGTATCGGGTGCTGACGGGAAAAGTGAAGAAGTCTGTAGAAAACCTTATAAGGATTTTTTCGGAGAAATTGGACTGCACAATAGTTGAAATGAACGTTCAGATCGATCATATACACCTAGTAGTGATGGTGCCGCCGAAAATATCGATATCAACGTATATGGGAACAGTAAAAGGAAGGAGTGTGATAAGTGTGTTCAAGCAGGTTCCGAATTTGAAGCAGAAACCATATTGGGGAAATCATTTCTGGACAAGAGGGTATTGTGTGGATACTGTCGGTTTAGATTTGGAAAAGATACGAAAATACGTCAAGTATCAAGAGCAACAAGAAAAATTAGCTGAAATACAAAGATGCTAGAGTTGTTGCGGGAGCAACTTTAAGCGGAAGCACAGCCCCTTCAAGGGGCAATTCAAAGCCACCTCCTCAGGAGGTGGATTATTTATTACTCAATTGTTTCAATTGTGCAATAAATCAAAATCTGCTTAAAGTGGTCTCAGTCGAGCGGGCAGAGGTTTATTGTAAGCAAAAAGGCTTTAATTAAGGGGTTTTTTGTGGTTTGCCTCCTTGTGTGATATGTGTTGTTGTGATACAGTTTGGAATAATGAGACAGAAGGTCAGTTATATCCAGAAGATGAAGGAATATTGTTATGAATATCAAGTTAACCTATAGTTTGATGTTATCTCTTGGCTTATTGACTGGAAATGCATGTGGCATGCAAAGAGCAACACTATTGGTAAGATCATGTCCTCAGCGAGCGATCTCGACGTGTGCCACCTCTGCCAGGGTGATATCTTCAAAAGTGGTGCCGGTAGCAACAGCTCCTGCGCGAGGTTTTTCATCTACCGCAAATAATGGGTTGGCAACTCGCATTGCACAGCAAAGATATCAAAAAGGTTCTTATTCCTCTGGTGCACAGAAAGCTGGCTTCGCGGCTGTTTTAGCTGGAGCGTCTGTAGCTGCGACAGCTGAAGATAGCGAAGAAGGGTTATCTAGGACAAGTGTTACTTATGAAGAGATTATAACTCCTTTGGTAAAAAGCAGAACAATGTGGCTAAGCAATGAAGTCGATTGGGAACATGCTTTACAGAAAAATGGCTCAAAAGTAAGAACTACCTTCCGAGAGATTTACACAGAGGAAGGTCAATTGGGTGGAAAAAAGACGGTTGAGGCGAAGATGAATTTTGCAGCAGAAAGAAAAGGTGATGCTGTGATAATAAAGAGCGATACAGATTTGCAGTTCAGTTCAACACAATCTAATGACATTGACTCGTTAGGTGGCCTCCGTAATATGAATCAGTATTCTACAAAGACACATGATGAATACACCCAGTGTGTTTTCACGTACGAGAGAGAAAATGAGCTGAATGGTAAAGCAACGCAAAGATGCACCACAAGCATGCCATATGCTACATTTCAAGAAGCTATAAAAAAAGCGATGCCATCCAAAGAAGAGAAACTATTTGTACAAAAATAGGCTCTCTTTAATTTTGTAAAAAAATAAGGCCTACATGGTGATCCTTTTATGGTTCCACCATGTAGGTCTTTTTGCGTGCTTTATAAACCTTTGCATCTATTGACTATACTGACCAGCGTAGTAAATATAGGAGGTCTTCGTAATCTTTATAAAAAGGGCTTATATGTTGCTTGCTACTATAAGTCTATCCTGTTTTGCTCTGTTGAGTAGTACGTCTGTACAGGCCCTTCAAGCCTACAAAGGAGATGTAGTGTCTGAGAAACTGTTGCCACAGATGTCTGATGACGCTGTAAAAAAATTTATACAAGAGCTGCCCAAAGCAGAATTGCATGTACACCTTGAGGGCACCATGGAGCCGGAGCAGCTCATGTTTTTTGCGCAGCGAAACGGTATAGAAGTGCCTTACCACTCAATTGAGGATGCGCGTCGAGCGTACCACTTTTCTGACTTTGAATCTTTTTATGATGCGTATGTTCAAGCGACCAAAGTCCTAAAAACAGAACAAGACTTTTATGACCTCGCTTTTGCTTATTTAAAAAAGGCAGCGGAGCAAGGCGTTGTGCACGCAGAGATATTTTTCGATCTACAAACCTATATTCCCAGAAGGATAGCTCCTGATACCATTATTAATGGGTTGCATCGAGCGGTGACAGATGCACACGAGGCTTTTGGTATCTCTGGCGGACTCATTATGTGTTTTTTGAGACACTTAACGCAAGAGGATGCTTTACGGACATTGGAGTTGTCGCTGCCTTTTAAAGACAAAATCATGGGCGTTGGTCTTGCGTGCCAAGAAGAGGGTAATCCTCCTTCAAAATTTGAAAAAGCTTTCCAAGAAGCTCGTAGGTATGGCTACCACATCGTTGCACATGAGGGTGAATCTATCGCAACGGGTTTGCAAGAGGCTGTAGAGCTTATCAAGGTCGAGAGGCTTGATCATGGAATACATATTTTACAAGAGCCAGAGTTGTTGCAGAAATTAATAGAGGAAAGAATTCCGTTGACGGTCTGCCCATTGTCGAATGTTGCTGTAAAGTCGGTAGATGATATAAAAAATCATCCATTGAAAAAGATGTTTGAGGCCGGTTTGTTTGTTACCATCAACTCAGATGATCCAGCATTTTTTGGTGGTTATATTGCTGAAAATTATTACGCTGCTTATAAGGAAATAGGGCTGTCTTTAGACGATCTTGTCACCTGCGCTTATAACTCAATCGAAGCGTCATTTGCAGATCAGGCGCTAAAGCAGAAATATTTCGATCAGCTCAATGACTTTATAGCCACATTTAAAAAAGATGTGCATTAGATAAGCATGTCGTAAGTCATTAAGTTTGGTTATAGCTTCTGGGCGCCTTGCACCTATTGCCTAATTATCGTACGCTTAATCACAGGTAAAAACTGTATCTTTTAGCGTTCAAACAGAGCATCTAGAGCTATGAAACTTTCACTTTCCTGGATTTTTGACCATATCGATGCCGATTGGCGTACCATTTCAATCCCTGATCTTATCAGCAAGGTAACGAGCAGTATCGCAGAGCTTGAGCATGTTAAGCATCTATCGTTTGATCTACACAGGTTTACCCTTGCCAAGATCACCACTGTTGATACGACGAGCGTGCAGGTGCGCAGTGCTGCATGGCAAACCGAGCATACCTTGCCGCTGCGTCCAGGTGTCGAGCGTGATCAATGGTACCTTATTCATAAAGAGGGTGACAGCGTTGTTCGGTGGGCAACGACAGCCGATTTCGGTAGTTCTAAAGAAGGTTTATTGCCAGTCTTTACGCCGCCTACTGCAACGATGGGCAGCTGGGCAGATCCAGTAGAGGTGGACGATTATATTTTTGAGATAGATAATAAATCGATTAATAACAGGCCCGATTTGTGGGGGCACCGCGGTTTTGCACGTGAAATAGCCACCTTGCTTGGTTTAAACCTTAAACCCGAACATCTTCTGTGTGCCGATGTTCCAGTGCGCTCTTTTGATGAAAGCGTCACCGGTATCCCGCAGAGCCCTGTTGGCATAACACTCAAAGATACCAAACACTGTTCGCGCTTTGCAGGTGTCTATATTGATGGCATCACCGTGCCTGCGTGTGATCTTCAGATGGCGCTTCGCTTAGCCCGGGTTGATAGCAAGCCTATTAACCTGATCGTAGATGTCACTAACTACGTCATGCTCGATGTTGGGCAGCCAATGCATGTCTACGATGCGCATACCATCAAGTCTGGTATCGTTACCGCACGGCTTGCCGAACAAGGGCAAAAATTAGAATTGCTGGACGGGCAAACCATTACCCTAACGCATGATGACCTTATCATAGCTGATGGTGCTACACCGATCGGTCTTGCGGGTATTATGGGTGGTGCAAAGACGGCGATTACGGCTGGTACAATGGCTCTTTTTGCAGAATCTGCTTGCTTTGATGCTACTACGATTCGGCATGGGGCTGCTCGCCACAAGCTACGGACTGAAGCTTCAGCCCGTTTTGAAAAAACGCTCGATCCGGAGCAAACAACTCATGCGCTACGACGCATGATCAAGCTGTTGCACGATAAACAGGTGCCAATGACTGTTGCTCCCTATATAGCATCATTAGGCCTGCCGGTAACAGCGAAAACCATTTTAGTATCTCATGCTTTTATTGAAACGAGCTTGGGTATTTGCGTAGCAGTCGAGAAGGTTAAGGCTATTCTAGAGCGGCTTGGTTGTGGCGTTTCTTACAAAAATGATACTTATGAAGTCGTAATACCAAGCTTTAGAGCAACTAAAGATATTGCCCTGAAGCAGGATATAGTCGAAGAGATAGGGCGTTTTGTTGGATACCAATCGATTACACCGGTACTGCCTTCACGCCTTACAAAACCGGTTGATACCTATGCGCTCATGCGTATGAGAACGATTCGTAACTATTTAGCCTATTCGTTGCATATGCATGAACTGGCGAATTACGCTTTTTTTGATGAACAGTTTTTGCGTGATTTGGCATGGCAACCTACCAGCACCGTTGATGTAGCAAACCCGTTGTCTGAGCAATGGTATCGCCTGGTAACCTCTTTGATGCCGAATATGATACGTGCTGTAGCGCTCAACAGCGCCGACTATGATAGTTTGCGCTTTTTTGAATCGGCAAAGGTATGGAATAATGAGGGAGCGCTGCAAGAGCGAGCCGTACTTGCAGGGATTATGTTTGAGAAAAAAGAGTCAGTCGATTTTTATCGCGCTCAGCAGGAGCTCCAATCATTCTTTGCTGTTTTGGGCATGCCTGTGACGTGGCACCGCGTTGATGCACCAGACAACCCATGGTTCATGCCGCACCAAACTGCAGATATCATGCTCGAGGGGCAATTGATCGGTTGTGCGGGTAAAATTAATCCTTCATTTTTGCACCGGGTCACCGAGGGCGATGCGTTTATTTTTGAGCTCGATGCAGCGCTAATCAAGCATTTTAAACCGGCGGTGCATAAGTACCAACCGCTCAGTAAATATCCTGACGTGGTCAGAGATGTTAGCTTCTTTATTCCTTTACGCCACACTGCCCATTCATTGAAAGCGCTTATACAGAAAGTTCATGCTGCTATAGTAGCGGTGGATCTTGTTGATGCTTTCCAAAAGCCTGAATGGCAGGATCGTAAAGCCCTTACCTTCCGGTATGTGTTGCGCGGCATGACCAAGACGTATACCAAGGCCGAAGCTGATGATATAGGAGCTTTAATCATCCAAGCGCTTGAAGCTCAAGGAGCAGAGATCCGATGAAAAAACTCCTACAGCTGTGTGCCTATGGATTGTTGGCAGCAGCTGTTTTTATCGCCGATCGGGCAAGCAAGACATACGCTCTACAAAACTTTGTAGAGTCGGTGCAGCTTAACCGGTTTATATCAGTAGAGCTTGTTTTTAATCGCGGCATTTCATGGGGAATGTTGCGGTTTGACGACCATCGGTTATTTCTACTTGTAAGTGTGCTCGTCATAACGGTTTGTCTTTTGTTGGCACTCTATGCATGTAAGCGGTGGTATGAGAGCAAGCTTATTATTGGTGAAACAATGGTTTTTGCCGGTGCGCTTTCAAATGTCCTTGATCGTTTTTGGTATGGCGGGGTTGTCGATTTTATTGTTATATCATATGAATCTTGGGTTTTTCCAATTTTTAATATAGCCGACGTATGCATTGTGGGTGGAGTTTTTCTGATGTGTCTTTTTGCGGCAGATGACGCATGAGTTGTATGCGCACACTCTCTTTACAGATCGCAATGTTAGCAGGCCTTGGTCGTGTGGCGTATGCTCCAGGAACCTGTGCTTCAGCCATAACGGCTTTGTTGATTCTTTTTTTGTCATCTATTGGCATGTGGTCTTGGTTATCATCGATCATGATACTGTTTGCTGCGCTAGTGGCCGCTTGGGCAGCGATTGTGGTAGCATTGCCCTTGTTTGGTGGCGATGAAGACCCATCGGCAATTGTGATTGATGAGCTGGTAGGAATGTGTACCACGTTTGCTGGTGTTGCGATTTCATGGCACACGCTTTTGATAGGTTTTCTGCTTTTTCGTTTCTTCGATATTTGCAAACCTCTTGGTATTAGGCGGCTTGAGCGCATGCGTGGGGCTGTCGGTATTTTGGCAGATGATGTTGCTGCCGGTTTGTGCGCCAACGTTCTTATGCATGCTTTTATGTGGTTCTTGGCATGATGTTGCAGATACAACAGCGTTTGTTTCAGGTATGCTCGGAACTTCATGCGATCATTGCGCCGCCGCGTTGTACCGGGTGTACCAGCTTGCTTGTCGAGCGAGCGGTGCTCTGCACACCTTGTAATCAGAGTATACAACCGGTGGTTTCGCTGAGCCTGTCGATAACGCAACGATCGGTCATATCAGTCTATGCCGTTGGAGCCTATCGCGATATTCTCAGGCGTTTGATCTGCGCTAAACATACAGGCAATCAACTTGCTGGCACCTATTTGGGTGACTTAGTCTGGTACCGTACGCCGCTTGCTCAGCTTGAGTGTGACTATATAATTCCTGTCCCTTTGCATTGGACGCGGAGATTTGTGCGCGGTTTTAATCAAACGGATGGGATGGCGCAGGCATTGTCACGTAAAAGTGGCAAGCCGGTAGCACATCTGCTACAACGCACCAAGCGTACAGCCTTTCAAACCTCGCTGTCTGCGTCCGATCGCCAGCAAAACCTTACCGATGCGTTTGTGCTGTCAAGCTCTGCGTTACGAGATTCCCGTTACGCGGGCAAGCATCTGGTATTGGTTGACGATCTTATGACGACTGGCGCTACGTTGCGCATTGCCTGCCAGCAGCTGCTTAAGCTTAAGCCTGCCTCTATTGTGTGTGTTGTTGCTGCACGAACGGTTTAGGTTCTTCATTCTTTTCGATCGTCAGTTTTTCTAGGTTGAAGCAATAGACGTAATTTTTTATTGGCTTCTTCTTTCTTAGCAAGTATAGCCAGCAGCTGACGTTGTTGCTCTGGTAATACTCTGATGCCGTTATTATTTGCATATGTAATGACATCGGTTGATCGAGACAAATAATCACGTTGATGTGCTTCTTCGGCAGCTAGGGCCAATTCAGTGAGCGTATGTGCTATTGTAGTAACGCGATCAATTTCTGTGGGATTTTCATCACAAAATCTGCCGGCTGCTATAGAAGCTTCTGTTAATGTCCGTTGGCATCGAACGGTTCTTTGAACGCCAGCCCATAAACCTGCTAAAAAACTCGATTGAACGCGTGCAACTGGTGCCGATCCTTGGGTTTGAAAGTCAGATTGCTCTGCCTGATGGTTGCTGTGGGTTAAGTGTGTAGAGGTTGTGCTAGTCGTTGTTTGCGCATTCGGTTGTGCTGGAGTAGCAATCGCGCCGTTTACTACGGGTGCAGCGGTAGAGCTGGTGCTGCTTGTTGCTTGAGATGTCGTTGTCTGTGTTGCTTGAGTCAAGGCTGAAGTCGTTGATCTTCCAAGCTTAGGAGACAATGGTTCATCTTCAGTAAAGTTGCCGGCTGATGACGATCTTCTTAATAACTCGCGCAAAGACTGTCTCTCTGGTGAAGGGAGAGGAGAAGAGTTGCGAAGTGGTGTTACTTGTATTGGAGTGGTAGGAGTCTCTTGTGGATGGATTACAAGCGGGGTGACGTTAGCGTTATTGGTAGCGCTCGTAATTTCAGCGGACTTGTTTTTACGACCTTTGTTTTGTCTATCGCTACAGAGCAAGGGGCTCGTTATAAAAGAGAAACAGAAAAGTGATGCAACACAAGCAGAACGTATCATTGCGCAATCCCTTAGAGGCTAAAGAGTAGACGATACCGATACTATAAAAAATTCGACTTACACTACTGAAAAAATCGCTTTCTGTACAGATCATATGATTTTTGAGCGATCTTAAATCGCGCAAGTTGCTCCCTTGAGAAAAAGGGTGTAGTATACGGGGGAATTCTTGCAAGAAAACAGAAAAAATTGTAAGAGATTAGTAGTATCGTTCAAATTCATAGTTCTAAGGATCCGTTTCATGATGTCTCACAACACACCAGGTAACTCAGCTCGTTTAGCACTTGTAGCTCTGCCCGTTTTATTGTTAGCTGGCTGCACGCCACTTGATTGGATCAAAGAAAAAACAGGTGCTAGTAAACCGGCGACCGGAACGACAACTGCAGGTTTGAATGACGGTAGCAAAGTATTGGCAACCTTAAATGGCAAAGCGATTGTAACGGAGAAGAGCTTTAACGAAGCGTTTGACCGCATTTTAGACGAAAACCCTCAATTAAAACAGATGTTGCCTATGATTCCTAACATTAAAGAGCAATTTTTGAAGGGTATGGTCAGCCAAGAAGTTGTGAATAAATATATAGAAGATAACAATATTCAAGCGTCAAAAGCGTACCAAGATGAGCTTGAGCAAACAATGCGTTCAATGAGGTCAGCATTGAATACAAAGTACTTTACGCAACAGTTCCCAATGACCGTATCTGATGCAGAAGTACAAAAATATTACGATGAACATAAGCAAGAGATTCCAGAATTGTTAATTTCTGGTGGCGGTGTAAAAGCATCCGGTATTTCTGCTAAAACAGAAGCTGAAGCAAAACAAATAGCAGCAGCTGCTCAAGACAAGAACTTGGCGCAATATGCTGCAGCAGCAAACAAAAAGGCTAACTTCCGTGACTTCGGTTCAGTTACCGACAAGAGCACCGGTATCGACACTGGCCTTAAAGTGAAGATCATGGCGCTTAAGAAGTTCCCTACTATGGAAGTTCTTAAAGCAACCGATGGCACTTTCTGGGTGATTGCTGCAACCGGTATACAAGAAGCACAATACCAGCCATTTGAAAAGATCAAAAATGAGCTAAAAGGTTACTTAGAAAACAAAAATCGCGGTGATAAGATCAACGCTGAGATCGAACGCTTGAACAAAGAGTACAACCTGGTCATCATTGAAGATGAAGCGAAGGCTCAATCTGCAGACGATAAAGAAGTTGGTCCTCGCGTTGCACAGCTCGAAGAAGATGAATCTTCAGTTGCAGCAGCACGCGTTGCCTAGTTGATAAGGTTATTAGTATAGATATCTAACAGGGTGTGTGTGAAACGATCACACGCACCCTGCGCTCTAAAAAGAGGGATTACATGAATATAAAGCTTCTTAGAAATATCAGCATCGTCGGGATGTCTTTATGTTGTGTAACCATCTGGGCAAATCAACAGAGCGTAAAAAATAAGCAAAATACTTCTGCGACTACATCAGAGCCTGCAGTAAAAAAGCCAGTGAAAGAAACAGCAACAGGCAAGTCTGCTCAACCAAGCAGCAAGCCATCAGTGAAAAATGGTCAAGCAAAAAAAACAGCTCCTCAACCTGCAAAATCAGAAAAAATACGCCTCGACGGCATACAATCGGTTGTCTTTGGGAAAGAAGCGACCACCATTATTACCGAGTCAGACCTGCGACGTCCAGGGTTAGACGGTTCATTGCGCAGTCTTGATGATATTGAGCTTGAAGCATTAATGTACCAAGACGCAACCGCAAAAAAAATGTTGCCAGATGAAGAGGCGATTGACCGGCATCTGAATACGGTACGTAAAGAAAACAATGACATGTCGCTTGATCAGCTTAAACAGGTCTTTAAATCTGCTGGATACAGCTACGATGAAGGGCGCCAACAGTTTAAAATTATGACAGCGGTCAATAACGTACTTGATTTTATGATACGCTCACGTTTACTAGTGCCAGAAAAAGACGTACGTGCTTATTACGAAGCGCATCCGATGTATCAAGAAGAATCATACAAAGTTGAACGAGCTTTTGTACCGTTCAGCGCAACGATCTCAAAAGATGTTTTATACGATAAACTGGTTGCTTATGCGCACGGAACGCAGCCATCATTTGTTATCGAATGGTCTACGCCATTTTGGGTGCAAGAAAATGATCTTGCTCAGGATAAAAAGTTTATTACGTCGCTCAATGTTGGCCAGATTTCAGAGCCAGTTGAGATTTCGGGTGGTTTTGAGCTCTTTAGATTGAGAGAGAAACGAGAATACCGTCAGCAGCCATTTGAAGAGCGGTATGCTGAAATTGCGCAAGAGTTGCGCAAACCACGGTATGAAAAGCTGTTTGATGAATATAAAACCAGCCTGTTTAGTGCTTCGTCAATTGTACGATTTGACCAGTAATCTGCCAGTTACCCTTGTTCTTCATCATGGCATGCCGTAGCAATCTCTTCCATCAAAAGTCGCGTTTTATCGAGCAGCGTGGCTTTACGCTCCTTATATTCGTTATGAGACTCGAAAAAAGAGTCGAGTAAGGTTAACGGATTTTGGTTAACCTGAAGCCCTGTGCGCCGCTCACGCACCTCAAATTGGCGTATCGGCACAATGCTGACCAGATACATAGCAGATTCACATGCTTTTTGAATTGCGTGAATAGAAACTTTATCGGTAACGCCGGCGGGCAGATGATAGAGTATTTTGACAACAGCATCAGTTATTTCATGTCTTTCTAGCTCTGCTAGAATCTGTTCAGTTTGTGGTTGGTGTTCATTGAGCATGACTTCAATCTGTATGAATGGGCGTGCATCAACGCGTATAAACTCATGTTCGGTTATATTTTTTTCTTTAATAGTAACAATGCAAAAGCCTTTGTCTTCTTTGCGTTCGCCAAAATCGATACGTTCTATAGAGCCTGAATAGACAACGGCAGGATATCCGCCTTCGTTGAGGTTCTGATAGCGGTGCAAATGACCGAGCCCCACATAGTCAAAGGGAGGCAGCGCTAGTTGTGAAGGCAAAAATAAGGGATCGGTGCCATAGATTGCTCGTTTTTCAGACCCGGAAAATATGCCACTGCTGACGGTAAGGTGACCTGCCAAAACGGCAGGGATAGCTGGGTCAAGCGCAGCTGCATATTCGCGAATAATGCGAGATACTGCCTGAGAAATATAGTCGGTAATTTCAGGCGCCGATTTGAGTAGATGCTGTTTGCCAATGGTGATGGTCGTGCGAGAAGGCCACGGAATACCTACGATCTGGACCGGGCCATTTTTAGTGTTCAAACGCAATGAAGTTGGCTTCGCCATCACGTGAAAACCATCAATCGGCAGCTCACCAAAGAGATCTAAACTGGTTGCCTTACCAAAGCTTAACGGATTGTCATGATTGCCCACGACAATAATCACCGGTATTTTTGCTTGATAAAGCCTCAAGAAACAGCGCAACAAAAGTCGTTGTTGTGTAGGGCTTGGAGCTGCCGTTTTATAGGCATCACCAGAAAATAGAAAAAAATCGACATCCCGAGCTATAGCAGTATCAATACAGGCATCGAGCGCTCGCTTGAAATCAAGTAGCCGCGTATGAATACCGGTTTCAGGGTCGATTTTGCCATAATTTTCCATGCCAAAATGAATATCGGCAGTGTGCACAAAAGTAATCATATTTTTGTTGGTGTTGTTTTGGGTGATGGTTTTACGGCACCAATAAATGAGGTTGTTTGCCCGGCATTCTCTGAGAAACTAGCTTGATCCGTCGTTATTTGAGCTTTTATTGTTGCTTTCTTTTCGCGTAACAGATGAACATATCCTTCTTTATTCGTCTGACGTGTACGCGCAATAGCAAGCGCAAAACTAGGAATATTTTTGGTAATGGTAGATCCTGCAGCTGAAAACGCATCATGCCCAATGGTCAATGGTGCCACCAATGTTGTATTGGTGCCAATATAGGCATTATCTTCAATAATCGTGGTGTGTTTGTTAAAGCCATCATGATTACAGGTAATGGTGCCTGCGCCAATATTGACGCCAGTGCCAAGCTGTGCATCGCCAAGATATGAAAGATGTTTAACTTTGGTTTTGGTACCAATAGTGCTGCGTTTTATTTCAACAAAATTACCGATCGTTGCTTGGTCACCCACAGCGTTGTCACCATTAAGATGGGCAAAAGGTCCAATCATAGCCTGTGCGCCAATGCTGCTTTTTCTGATCACTGAATGAGAATAGACGGTGCTATTGTTGCCGAGCGTTGCATGGTCCAGTGAGCTGAATTCATGAATCTGACAATTGGTGCCAATTGTTGTTGTTCCAAAAAGGTGTACGCCGGTGCCAATATGTGAACCTTTGCCTATCGTTACGGCTACGTCAACGTGCACTGTGTGTGGCGCAGCAAAGCGTACGCCTTTGTGCATCCACTGTGTAATGAGAGCGCTGCGTTGTATGTGCTCAATTGCCCACAGATCTTGAAACGTGTTGATACGACGGATTGCATCAAACGGTACGGCGAACTTAGTAACTTTTTTCCCCACAGCGTCCGCTTTTTTGACAAGATCTTCAACAGAATGTGTGGCCAATTCGGCGCCACATTGTTCTAGAAAAGAGCGTTGTATCAACACTATTCCAGCATTAACGCAATATAGCTCTTGATCTATTGTAGTGTAACTGTTTCGTTCGTAGCCGATTAATTTTGGGTCTTCGTTATATGCAGTAATAATGCTGAGTGCAGCTTGAGTTGCTGTATGTTCAGCATGTAAACGTGTTACAATCTCAGCCGATAGAAGCGGCAAAGCTCCCTTGAGTATTAATAGATCTTCACCAGATGTAGTTGGTAATGCTTTGTCTATCTTGACGGTATCGCCGTGATACTGGCGCAATGCGGTTTCTACAGCCTGAGCATCTCGTTGATTTGAGTGTGCGTCAAGCACAACAGTGGTGGGTATCTCAAGTGAGGCAAGCAGCTTAGTTGTGTAGATCAGTGCTGGCTGCCCACAGATCTGTTCAAGAGCGCTTGGTTGTACGATGGCAGCATCGATCAACGAGTTGTGTTGGATAATTATGATCGCGTGTATGCCAGTATTTTTCATACAAATTTCTCTGCCAAAGGTTTCTAAAGCGAGAAACAATTTTAGCATAGGCAACAAGTAAGTCTAATCAAAAAACAGCGTACACACTCGTTGTGTCATTACCGTACAATATCACCAGCAGATTGCCAGCCGATGATGTTGCCTCCAGATCTTTCATCTGATTGAGAACCTGCATATACAACATAGCCTTGCGACTTATCAACGCCTGCAAGCTCTGTCCAGTAATGTAGTCCATCAAAAAAACGTTGATTAATCGTTTTTGCTGATTTGACCTCAATCGGTATCAAAGTAGTACCATAATCGAGTATGCAATCAACTTCATGTCCGTGGCTGTCACGCCAAAAATACAGGCTTGGATCGGTGCCTTGATTGTAAAATTTTTTAGCAAATTCTGCGATAATAAGTGATTCTATTAAGCCACCCCGCAAGTAATGATCGCTAACCTGCTCTTGTGAGACAATTTTTAGCAACCAACAAGCCAAGCCTGTGTCATAAAAATAGAGCTTTGGTGATTTGATAAGCCGTTTGTTGTAATTGTTAAAATGGGGTTGTAGTAGAAAAAGTACATAACTTGCTTCAAGAATAGAAAGCCATGATTTTACGGTCGCTACGCTGATGTTGCAATCGTCAGCCAACGAAGACACATTCAAGAGCTGCCCAATACGACCAGCACAAAGACGCATAAACCGTTGGAAGTCACTCAAGTTGCCAACATTAATCAGTTGGCGGACGTCCCGCTCGACATATGTTTTAGTGTATTGAGGGTAAAACTCTGTTGGGCTAAAATTTCTGGAGAATATATCAGGATACCCGCCTTTAAAGACTGCTTCATCGATGGTAGAGGGAATTAGATTGCTCTGTTTTAACTCTTGTAATGAAAGTGGTAATAACGTAAGCAGCGCAACGCGTCCGGCAAGTGACTGTGTGATTGCTTGGTTCATTAAGAAATTATGTGACCCTGTTAAGATAAAGTAGCCTGGTCTGCGATTATTATCAACGATGCCCTGCATGTAAGACAGTATCTGCGGGTTGTTTTGAAATTCGTCTAGGATCAGTCCGTTTGAGTTGTAATTTTTCTCTAAAAAATATCTTGGGTCAGCATTTACCGCTTCAAGCGTATCCGGATCTTCTAACGAAAAATAGGTGTGTCCGGCAAAAACTTCTCGAACAATCGTTGTTTTTCCCGCCTGTCGTGGGCCAATTACCGCCACCACGGGGAATTTTGAGGCATAATTTTCAAGAACTGCTTGTAGGTTTCGTTTGATAAACATAGAGATCCCTTTTTAAAGGTTTTAAACCTGTAAACGCGTCCATTTGTGTAAAAGTGTAACTCGACTTGCAGAATTACACAAATTTTGGTTTTGGTGGCTTTAGGACGTTATTTTCTATAGTCGTATACATTAGCCTTGAGCGCCAGAAGGGAACCATTGAGTTTAGGAAGATTTTTTCCTTTTTGGGCCGGTTTTTGGCTTCTTCGGTAGTAGCGTAGCGTCATAGGCTTTAGTCTCTTTGGAAGTCTCTTTTGCTGTTGGTGCAATATCAATACCAAATAATTGACCAAGTTCATCATCACTTGTTTTAACCTCCATGGATGAGCTCAGGTCAAGCTGAGAATCATTAGTAACGCTCAACAGTAGTTCAGTGTGGTCAACCTGTCTTAATATAAATAACTGCTCAGGAGAGTCATCGAGCCGAATGCCGATGCCATACAAAACAGCGCCCACATGTTTGCACATCGACGCATGATCTGGACAGGAACAGTCGAATGAGATTTCATGCGGCTTCGGGAACAAGCCTTTGTTGGGTTGTGTAATAACCTGCATGATATGTTGAGAAAATTGCCCTTGTAATAGCTCAATTAATGAGTTTATTTTACCAGAGCATTCTTTAATAAGATTGCGCCATTCTTTCTCGCCAAGAGCTGCAATAGTGATATGTATGATATACATTCGTGTGCCGCAGACCTTGGCATAAATCTCACCAGGTTGAATCTTGAGATCTACTACGGCTCCATGACGAACATAGGTACGGCCTCGTTCTAAGCGATATTCATAATCTGCATACGACTCAAGATTATTACACCAAGATTCGCCCCAGAATGTTTTTACCATGCGGCGGCCTTGTACAATAATTGGCTCTAAATTGCTTGATTTCTTTTTTAACTTGGCTGTTTTTTGTGCAATTTTTTCTTTGCGCTCGGCAACCGTGACATATTTTGGAAACCTACCATAGTTGTTCCAACTCATCTAGCTAGTCCTTTTTATGATCAGTATCCCCAAGTGCACGATTGAGATCTAAAGAAATTACATCAAGAAGCTCTGAATCATTTAATTCAGAAAGTGTAACCTCTGCCTCTGAATTTATCATAGCATCAACTAAAGAATACTTTTTAGTAATGATTTCATCGATTTTCTCTTCAATTGTACCGCTACATATAAATTTGTGAACTAACACATTTTTCTTTTGGCCTATTCGATAAGCTCGATCTGTTGCTTGATTTTCAACAGCAGGATTCCACCAACGATCAAAATGAATAACGTGAGACGCTTTGGTAAGATTTAAGCCAGTACCACCCGCTTTCAGAGATAATACAAAAAAAGGTGGACCATCTTCTTTTTGAAATTCAGCGACTAATGCGGCTCTTTGTTTAATGGGTGTTTGTCCATGGATCTCAAGACCTGGCCTGCCAAAAATAGTAGCCAAAAATGAGGATAACGTTGGTACTATCTCTCGAAATTGCGTAAAAACAAGAACCTTTTCTTCTTTTTGAGCAATAAGAGTACACAGTTCTTTCAATCGTATAAATTTGCCGCTGGCATCTTGTGAGTATTGATTATGACCAAGCCATTGATTCGGGTGGTTGCAAATCTGTTTCAGGCGCATCAAATATGAAAGAACAAGTCCGCGGCGTTGTATTCCATCGATATCTTGTTTTTCAAGAATAGCAGAAAGCTCTTCAACAGACTTTTGATACAAAGTTGCTTGGTGTATTGTCAATGTGCAATATGCTTTTAATTCTGTTTTATCGGGTAAATCATCGATTACACGCTTGTCATTTTTAACTCTTCTTAAGATATAGGGACTTACTAACCGCTTTATTGCCGCATGTACTTTCTGCTGTTGCTCTTTGTTATCTGTGTTAATCGTTGCAGCAAATTTTTTACTTGTTCCTAGCAGCCCTGGCGCAACAAAATGAAAGAGAGACCAAAGATCAAGTAAGCTATTTTCTATAGGAGTACCAGTTAAAGCAAATTTAACGCGCCCACCTAAACGCTTAACAGCCTTGGTTTGTTTTGAATTCGGATTTTTGATTGTTTGAGCTTCGTCAATAATAATAAGATCCCATGAAATGCTTTGTAAAAAATCCAGTTTGCTAACTAAGCCGTAGGTTGTTATGACAAGATCAATACTAGACAAATCGGGAGCCTTTTGCAGATTTAAGTCTGTTTCCGAGCGATGAAGCACAATAACGCGCAAACCAGGAGCAAATTTCTTTATTTCTGCCAACCAATTGCCCAAAAGAGATGCTGGTACAATCAGTAGGTGTTTATTGGTGGGATATTCTTTTTGTACCAATAATAGAAGAGATAAGATTTGAATTGTTTTACCGAGCCCCATGTCATCGGCTAAGCATCCACCAAGACGCATAGAATAAAGCATCCAAAGCCATGAAACTCCTTGTGATTGGTAGGGGCGTAATTGCGCATGTAAGCGCTCGGCAAGTATATTTTCAATATTTTTGTTACCAAGCTGCTCGGCATGACGCAAATGTTTCAGGGTTTCTTGCAGGTGCTCTCCTTCAACTATTTTCGACCAGGAGATAACATCTTCAGATAATTCTGATGTTGGCTCATCATGAATACCTGCAAATAGGCGTAACCCTTCTATAAGTGTTATGCCGCTTTTAGAGAGAGTTTTCCAGTGATCTAAAACTTGATTAAGCTTTGTGGCATTAACTTCTAACCATTGGCCACGTACACGTATCAAGTTATCTTGGCTGGCTAAAACAGTTTGAAGCTCCTCTGGTGACAATTCACTACCATCAGGGAATGCAACTTGTATATTAAAGTCTAACAATGAGTCAAGACCTGCTAGAGCAACTGGCTCATTGCCGATTTTTACCGTAACGGTAGGTTGAGATGGTTTTTTTGCATTCCACCAATTTGGTATGCGAACGGTTATCCCAGCTTCTTCAAAGAAAGGAATATCTTTAAGGAACGAATATGCTTGAGCCGAAGTCCAGGCTGTTGATTGAAAGATTGCGCCGGTTTGTATAAGTTCAGATAAAAACTGGCTTTTTTGAGCAGCCTTTTGTATAGGCAGAAGCAGCTTCAAGAGGAATAGTTTTCTATCGCCGGCAGTAGTTTCTTGTAAGGCGCGTCCTAGTGGTATATGCGAGAGTAATTGGCTTGTTTCTGTCCGTAGGGCATAGGTTGCCAAAAAAGCAAATGGCTGATCGTTATTATTTTTTTGTTCTGCCAAATGAAAGCAGATAATACCATCAAGAGGCTCTGCAGGGCCTGCTGTTATTGTTTTCATTGCTAATAATTGTCGCTGTGGCTACAAAGACGTTTTAATAAGATTTTTTCACACACTTGTTAATCTCTCAGGGTTGACTTCGTTACCTAGGTTAGTGAAATTTTAAGTCTTCAGAAATAAGATTGCAAACGCAATTTGGTTTTACGACTTTGTCGTTAAAGCTCCATTATGCAAAACAAATGTCGTTTGCATGCGATTGGCTACCTGTATGTCATGCGTGCTCACCACAAGACCCATGTTCCATTGTTGTTGGCATTCGAGCAAGAAGCTTACCACATCGTGGCCGGTTTTTTCATCAAGGTTCCCGGTTGGCTCATCGGCAAAGAGGAATGCTGGCTTGTTAAACAATGCTCTGGCAATAGCAACGCGTTGCTGCTGACCGCCCGACAATGTTAAAGGGTGGCTTGAAGCTTTTTCAGATAAACCTACAACTGATAAGATTTCTGCTGCTTGTGCACGGCATGGTTCGTAGGGAGCGCCAGCAATGAGGCCGGGCATCATCACATTTTCAAGAACGGTTAGTTCTTTCATCAAGTATGAGGATTGAAATACCAGGCCGAAAGATCTGTTTAACAGGGTATGGCGTTGTGTAGCAGTGAGCTTGGCCATGTTCCTGTCGTTAAAAAAAATCGTTCCTGTCGTCGGTTCATCAAGACCTGCCAAGGTATGCAGCAGCGTAGATTTTCCTGAGCCAGAGACGCCGGTTACAGCATAGGTCTGTCCTTGGATCAGCGTACAATCAACGTGATCCAGAACGAGTAAAGAGGCTTGCCCTTGCGTGAACTGTTTTGTTATTTTTGTAGCGCTTATTACTGCTAATGTCATATGGTAGATCCTTTCTATGTTACAGCTATTCAAGCATGTGCTTTACCTTCGCGTGTAGAGGTGCGCGACCCGGTGTCTTCATTACACATAGTCATGATAGCGTCTGGACGCTATTTTTTAAAGCAACAGAATCAGTTTTATTGTATTCGAAAAGTTCATCCCTTTACACTAGAGAAAAAGAGAGGCCAATCGTTGGCGGCATAATTCCTTTTGTACGCGTTTTTTTTGACGCCAAATCCAAGGGAGGCATATGAAGACGCTCGTAAATAAAACAGCAAGGGAAGCAATACCTGAAATTTTACCAGTCATCCCTACCATGGATGTTGTCGTGTTCCCACACATGCTGGTACCGCTGCTTGTTTTGGATGAAAAAATTATTGAGGGCATCCACAAATCACTCGAACAATCCAAACTAGTTTTGCTATTAGTAGCAAAACGTCAAGTTGACGAGCATGGTGCAATTGGCACCAAAGATCTGTATCAAATAGGCACCGTGGCCTCTATTATGCGCCTTATAAAAATACCCGAAGGTGGCATCAAGATATTGGTTCAGGGTATTGCCAAAGCGCGAACAACTGACATTGTAGCGGAGGCTGATGGCCTGTACGCTCGTCTTGAAGCTATAGACGAGACGCCTATGAACAATGCTGATGAGATTACGATTCAAGTGAACATGATTAAAAAACTTGCTGAGAAAATGAGTGCTTCTGGTCACTCATTCAGTCCTGATTTTCATGTGATATTGTCAAAAATGCAGGACCCTGAAAAAATAGCAGATTTTATTTTGTCTCATTTGACGCTGACTGTAGAGCAGGCACAAGCGTTGTTAGAAAAGCAAAGCTTGCAAGCTCTCTTAGATGGAATTTATCGACAACTTAATAAAGAGGTTGAGGTTGCAGAAATTCAAGAAAAAATCAGAATTGATGCACGCGAATCGATGAACAAGTCTCAAAAAGAGTTTTATCTGCGTGAACAGTTAAGAGCCATTAAAAAAGAGCTAGGCGAAGATGATGGCGAAGAAATCGATGCAATGCGTGAAAAGTTAAGCACGTTAAAATTGAGTGAAGGCACGCATAAAGAGGTTGTGCGCCAATTAGGGCGGCTTGATCGTACGGCACCAGATTCTATGGAAGCTGCCGTCATTCGCAATCATTTAGAATGGATATTTGCATTGCCTTGGGACAAAGAAACAGAAGACAATCTTGATCTCGCTCATGCCAAAGCAATTCTTGAAGAAGAGCATCATGGACTGAAAGATATCAAAGAGCGTATTCTCGATTTTCTCTCGGTACAAACCCTTAAGAAAGATGGTGTAGCGCCTATATTGTGTCTTGTAGGTCCTCCAGGTACCGGAAAAACATCGTTGGGTAAATCGATTGCAAAAAGCTTAGGGCGTGAGTACGTTCGTATATCGCTTGGTGGCGTCAAAGACGAAGCAGAAATACGTGGTCATCGTCGCACGTATGTCGGCGCAATGCCTGGTCGATTTATTCAAGCGTTGCGTAAAGCACAATCGAAAAATCCCGTTATTATCATCGATGAGCTTGACAAGATAGGATCAGACTTTAGAGGAGACCCTTCAGCGGCTATGCTCGAAGTGCTTGATCCACAACAGAATCAATCATTTTATGATAATTATTTGGGGGTTCCTTTTGATCTGTCCAAAGTGATGTTTATCGCAACGGCAAATAGCCTTGAGACGATTTCTGTACCTTTACGTGATCGTATGGAAATTATCGATCTTTCTGGATATACCCTTGAAGAAAAGATTGGTATCGCGCAAAAGCATCTCGTGCCGAAGGCATTAACCGATACAGGACTTGACCAAAAAATAACGAAATTTAATAAAGAGCTTTTGATCGATATTATCACGAATTACACCAGAGAATCTGGCGTACGCCAATGTGAGCGATTGATTCGCACCTTATGTTCAAAAACAGCGCGCGCACTGGTTGAAAACAAAAAAACGTTGGTGCTATCGGCAAAAAATCTTGATATCTATCTTGGACCACGTAAATTTCTTGAAGAAAAACATTCGACAGAAGATCAGATTGGGATAGCCAATGGTCTTGCATGGACTTCGTATGGCGGTGAAATGCTCAAGATTGAAGCGATTTTAATGCCCGGTAAAGGTAAACTAATACTAACTGGTCAATTGGGCGACGTCATGAAGGAGTCTGCGCAAGCAGCATTAAGTTATGCACGTGCTCATGCCAGCGAGTTTGGTATTGATAGCAAAGTGTTCACTTGTAACGATTTACATATTCACGTGCCTGCTGGCGCTACGCCTAAAGATGGACCATCTGCAGGTATAACGATGTTAACATCGATCTTATCGGCATTGACTGGTCGCCCTATCAATGCACAATGTGCAATGACAGGCGAATTGAATTTGCGTGGAGAGGTCATGCCAATCGGTGGCGTTAGAGAAAAAATACTTGCAGCGAAGCGCAATAAGATGACAAGCGTTATCTTTCCTCTCTCTAACCAGGCAGATTTGGTCGGCATAGAAGATATAGCAAAAGATATTAATGTGTTGTGGGTAAAGCATGCCAATGAAGTATTGCAGCATGTGCTTTTGCAAAGACCTGCTACAACAAAAGGGGAACGACGACGTTAATATGAATATACTGACTATCGGTGGTGCCACACAAGATCTGTCTGTGTACTATCCGCATCAGGAAATGGCTTATTTTGATACACCATCCGGCAAGCAACAATTTTTGCTCCTGCTTGAAGGAGCAAAAATTGAGCTGGAAAGCGTTGCTTATTTTCCTGGTGGTGGCGCGCATAATGCAGCAGTCTCGTATGCGCGCCAAGAGTTTGACACCAGTATCATTTGTGTTGTTGGCACCGACTGTCCTGGCGACTCTATTATTGATAATCTCAACAACAATAATGTTTCAACGCGTTTTGTAACGCGTATCAGTGATAAGCCTACCGGCTTTTCTTTTATCATCAGGCTCAAGACGGGAGACCGTACCGTGCTTGTCAATCGCGGTGCAAATAGTGCCCTTGCTGAGCATCACTTCTCGGATCAAGCTTTTGTGGGTATTGATCAACTGTATATCACATCACTTGGCGGCTCTGCTGCTGCATTACTTCCGTCATTGGCTTTGAAAGCACGCCAACGTGGCATACCAGTTGCCGTTAACCCTGGCAGTAGCCAATTGCGTGCCGGTGCCGATTCATTACGGCAGGCATTGAGCTCTATCGACACGCTCATTTTAAATAGTTATGAAGCAACACTCTTGATGTCTTCGTTGCAGCAAGCGGCAGAATCTGATGGCAAGCCTGCCGTTTCAGATCATCCTAAACTGCCTAAAATTATCGCCTCACCTTTGTTGTTAGATGTAACAAGCTCTTTAGATATTGCTCTTTTTTGTTCACGTGTTAATGCATATGGCACAAAAATCGTGGCAGTAACTAACGGTGCCGAAGGTGTCTATGTTTCCACACAAGATTGCCTCTATTTCTACCCAAGCAAACCGATCAAAGTGGTCAGTACGCTTGGTGCTGGCGATGCGTTTGGTTCAGGCTTTGTAGGGCATCTTGCTCGCGGTGGCACGGTCGAGCAGGCGATTCGTTATGGCATGGCAAATAGCCATGCAGTTATTGCCGATTGTGGTGCTCAAACGGGCCTTTTGTCGGGTGATGCATTAGGCAAAGCAGCGCAAGCGCTTGACCCATCACTTTTGCAAACATTTGATCTCTCCTTCTCGGGTCACCCCCGCGGCAACGATTAACTTCTTGAGTACATTCAGCGAGTCTATACGTGTGCATGTCTTAGCGCGGACGCCTATAACTCGCGGTGGCATACTCAGCTTGTTTGCATCAAAAATTCATCACGAATATACAAACACGATGAACATCCTTTCTAGATTGCATGGGTTTTGTAAAAACTATTTTCGTAGCGCGTTTTTTTCATGCGAACATAAAAACTTGCCACATGATTTATTGCGGTATGCATCATTCAGACCTTTTTATCGAAGAATTAGCACGTCAGTTTTTCATATTGAATCTTTATGGATTAAAAATATTTGTTGACAGCAATTGGGAAAGACTTACATTTAATTTCAGACGAGAG
Source organism: Candidatus Babelota bacterium (assembly GCA_018266085.1). Lineage (GTDB taxonomy): Bacteria > Babelota > Babeliae > Babelales > Vermiphilaceae > JAFEAZ01. Next base: position 81 of record JAFEAZ010000019.1, on the reverse strand, counting down.
CGAAGGAACGTCCACCGAGTTAAGTCACCATTCTAGACAGTGTCACGTCTGTCGACCAAACGCGCTCTTTTCTAAATAAGT
>JAFEAZ010000018.1 GCA_018266085.1 Candidatus Babelota bacterium | reverse complement strand
TGTTAAGTTTTTCTAGAAGCTTCATTTAGCCGGATCTCCTACTTGTGGTTGGATGGTTCGGCTATTTTTTATACCAAAATTTTCTTAATCCGTTAACCCGGGCTTCTTATTACGCATAAGGTCTCTTATCCAGTAGCCTCTTTGTCGTCACAAAGCGGCTCTTTTCTGCTAATTTCAACCTGAAAATAGCTCATCGGTAAAAATTTTTTGCAAAAACCATTGATCTTGGGCTTGTCGACCTGTTATATTTTCAATTAGAAAGTTAAGGCCTCGATGCAAGCGGGGCGTTTAACCTTGAGATTGAGAGTAGTTTGAATATATCGTTTAACCTTATTTGAGGAGTCTTCATTATGATGAAGAAACTATTAACAGCAGCTTTTGCTGTAGCAGCGTTGTCTTTAGTGCCTTCAGCTGAAGCGCGTAGTTGCCGTCGTAAATGTGAGCCAAAGGCACAATCATGCGAAAAGCCATGTGCGCCAGAATGCACAACCGACGTGCAAATTGTTGGGGAAAAGCTTATTCCTGTAAAAAAAATGGTCTGCGTAGATGGTTACAAAACCTGCCCAATTAAAGAAACAACGACCTGTTGCACAAAACGTTCTACCAGATGTTGCCCAGAAGAAATGAGCTGCGCTAAATTTGCAGATGAGCCTGGTTACGACGAAGCAAAGGGACGTGAAGCACATGGTGGCAAAAACGTTTCAGCTGATATTGAGTAATCTCACTCTCAGTTAAGTAATGTTATAAAAAAGGGGAGGCTTTCGGTCTCCTCTTTTTTTGTAAAAACACCTTTTTTTATCTGAAAAATTGTTGTAGGCTGCGCCCTGTCTACCGTTACAACATAAGTATACCGACAAAAAAGGGTGTTTTAGTATGAGCTCATATACTGGATTTTGCACGCGTCTATCCCTTACATCATTACATGCAGGTATTAAAAGGCTGCTGCTCTGCCTGCTTTTCGTGCCAACGTTGCGGTGTGCCGAAACAGGCAACCCGCTACTCGTTGTTGTGATCATGGTAAAAAATGAAGCCTCGGTGATGGCAGCTACCTTGCAACCGTTTGCCGATGCGGGGGTCAACGCCTATTTCGTGTTTGATACCGGTTCTGATGATGATACAATTCCTGTTACGCGCGCATTTTTTGATCAGCGTGGTATTACGCAGGGCGTTATAGAACAGAAACCATTTATTAACTTTGCAGCATCACGCAACCAAGCGTTAGCACAAGCAGAGCAGGCATTTCCCAATGCCGGTTTCTTTTTGATGCTCGATGCTGAATGGCATCTGCATAATGTTGCTGGGCTTGTGCAGTTTTGTGCTGAACATCTGCATGATAATCAGGATGCTTACTCGGTTCTTATTTCATCGTCGAATGAGGATTTTTATACGCAACGCTTAATCCGGCCACGTCGCGGTGTGCATTTTGTCGGTGTCGTACATGAATGTTTAGATCGCGTTAGTGATACCTGTGTGCCTCGCGATGTGTTTTTTGAGTTGCATACCACACGATACGGGTATGATAAAACCAAAGCTCGATGGGTGCGTGATTGCGCTCTATTGCAACAAGAGTATGATCGCAATCCGAACGATCCGCGTACTACCTTCTATTTAGCGCAAACGTACGCCTGCTTAGGCGATACGGAAAACGCGCGCATCTATTATGCAAAACGGTGTGAGCTTCCAGGCTGGGATGAAGAGAATTTTATGGCTCGCTACCGGCTTGGTCAGGTCTACGAGGAGCAAGGCAATTGGTCTGAATCGTTGAGTTGCTATCTACAAGCCTATTCTATGCGGCCGACACGTATTGAGCCGCTGGTACGCATTGGGCAGCATTATCTTGGGCAGCATAAGTATGAATTGAGCTATCTCTTTTTGCGCCGAACACTCGACAAGCCTTACCCAGCACATGATTATTTATTCATTGAAAAAGCGGTGTATGACTATGTTCGCTATGACCTGATAGGCCAATGTGCTTGGTACACGAAGGACTATGAAGTGGGAGAGGCTGCTGTGCGTCAGGCATTGGTAGCGCAACCGAATGCCCCACATTTGTATGGTAATCTCACCTATTATGTGCACCGCTGTTTATTCTAGATGGTATCTGTCACTTGAGGGTCATCCTCGCAATGCGTAGAGACGACCCTCTGAAGAATCGATCTTTTCATACAACGGTGAGTTTCCTTTTGACAGGATGTTTGGTAGGTCTCTTATCTGATGGCCAAATGTCAAAGCTAAATATCTCGGTTGGAATAGCCAGCGATGTGCACGCATTTGGAACGTCAACGATCGCCTTAATATTCGCTTCAACCGGTGCAGCACTCAACAGAATACATATTTGTTCACCGGTATATCCAAACTGTTTAAGATAATCAATAGCATTAAGACAAGCTCGTCTGAAAGACATGTTTGCATCCATGTAATACTGTTTATTTTCTTCGTCAACTGAAAATCCCTCAAACGTTATGTAATTAGAATATGTTTGCTGAGATTCAGTTGGTCTATATACAGGTTGGTTTAGATTATACAGCTTTGCTCCTTGCTTGATGACATCTACTTTGAGTTCTATCCAGCCAGCCATTTCTATCGCGCCACAGAATGAGATTTCTCCATCACCTTCTGAAAAATGTAAGTCACCGACCGATAAGAGTGAATCTTTGACCTGTACAGGGAAATAGATACGAGAACCTTTAGTGAAAGAATTGATATCGGTATTTCCACCATTTTCTCGAGGAGGCACCGTGCGACAGCCTTCGCGCATAACGCGTTCTGCTTCAGCACCTTTAAGGCTTCCTACAGCAGCACTCTCATGATCAGGTGGGTAAGCCAGCGGCGGAACCCGTTTTGGGTTTGTTTTAATAAGCTCCAACTCTCGTTGATTCCAACGTTTAAGCATATCAATTGATGGCGCAACGCCGATCAAGCCTGGGTGAGGTATGCCAGCGAACTTAACCTCAGGGATATGTCTTGATGTTGCGTAGATACCGTCGAAATCCCAAATAGCCTTTGCTGCATGAGGAAAATGATCCGTTAAAAAGCTCCCTCCATTTTCTTGTGCGAAGATACAGGTATAACCCCATTCATTGCCAGGCAGTGGTCCAATGTCGATGATATCAACAACTAAAAGATCTCCCGGTTCCGTCTCGCGCACGGCAACAGGTCCGCTTAAATAGTGCACTTGTTTAAGATCAAGATTCTTAATGTCGGTAGCGTCATCATTATTGCTTACTTGTCCACCAGTCCAATCTAAACATTCTATGCGGAATGTTTCACCAGGATCCACCATAACAACTGCCGGAATATCAGGGTGCCAACGATTATGCAGCGGGAACGGCTGTTCGGTTGCTTTTTTATTAAGATCAACTGAAATGATTGTCTTTGTCATGAAAACCTTTCTTTGTGTGAGGTAGTAGTTTCGGCTTCTCTTGTAGGCAAGATTTGCACAAGTCGTCGTTCTATGTAAAGAATAGGCGAACTCACATTCAGGTGATGCCGTCAGAAGATAGACTTATGCTGTCGGCTCTTTTAAAAGATAGTTTCGTTGGGTGGTAGTTATCAGCGAGCGTTGCAGGTACCCAATAAAAAAAGGTGGCCCTTTGCAGGACCACCTTTTTATCGTTCTAGCAGGCGTTATAGTTGAACACCGCGCTCTTGCAATACCCTTGTTAAGAATTTTGCATTGTTTTCGTTGCCAGGCACTTGTATTGAGTACCAGCCGACAGCTTCTTGTGCCGCTTTACAGTTTTTAGCTTTGTCATCAATCAAACAACACTCTTTATTTGTTGGGTTGTTGTGGTTTTTCACAACGTTCTCGAAATATTCAGGCATCGGTTTCTTGATCTTCTTTTTCTTGTTGTCGTACGTCACATAGGTTACGTGTGAGAAACAGTTAAAAAGCTCAGGAAATTTGCCTACCAGATATTGGTAATCTTTTTCACCCATATTGGTAGCCGCATGTTGTTCGTAACCAAGCTTGTTGAGTTCTAGTACGATCTCAGACATGCCAGGTAGCAACTGTTTTTCTTGGCTGATCTTTTGAATCATATTTGCAAAACGATGTTCGTAAGAATTTTCTTGAGCGTTGAAGTTTTTGAAGGTTTCTTGCCATTCTTCAGAACATGCTTTCGTTTTTATCAGCTGAAAGAAAGTAAGCGGGTGACGCATAAGACAGTACAGGATTGCAGCACTGTTTTTAGCGACTAACGGTCTGTAAGGCACTTTTTTTAGGATCGTATCGTCAAGGTCCCATTTGGGAATGAATGTTTCTGGGCTTATAGTTTCAGGTAAATATGCATCTTGCGTATGTGCCTGGCTGGCTATAAGACCTGCCAAGGCTAAGCCTATCAATAATCTCTTGGTTTCCATAATTAACCCCTTTTTCTAGGTTAGACCAGTGATATTACTCTTTGAAATACTGTATACAGAATAACAGGCCTAGGTAAAGGGTGCAAAGCCCACGATTCAATCGCGCTTTTGGTAGAGTTTAACCTGAAAATCGCACTGTCAGGGCAAAAAGGTCAAAAAGGCTCTTTTCGTAGCTCGAAGCGCTTGTATTTTATCCCAGGCCCTTTATGCTTTTTAGAGTATGCATGGTCGCAAAAACTTCATTAAAACTAAGGATAGAGGGTATGATATCTCGTCAAAAACTAGCGTTATTGAGCTTTGTTCTCGCACTGTCCAGTCTCGGCACTTGTGTAGCTGCACCAACCGATCGTATGATGCCTATTTATGATGGACAGTATTATTATGACAAAGCTGACATGGCCGTTCAACATATCGATTTTGCAAAGGCGGTAAAAACTTTAGGCACAAAAATAGTGTTACAGTCGCCCAAGCGGTTTGTAGCATGGGTCTCCTCGTTGTTTCATAAGAAAGAGCCACAAGAACAGTTTGATATTGCAGCGCTCTTAAATCCAACCCAAACAGTACCATGTCGTGAATCACAAGAACCACGTATAACCTGGATCGGACATGCAACTTTTCTGATTCAAGTCGGTTGGTTTAATATACTGGTTGATCCGATTTTTGGTGATGTTAAAGTAGGGCGCATGACGCTCACCAAACGCACGATGCCACCAGGGATCAAGCTTGAAGACTTGCCGCGCATTGATGCGATTCTTATTTCTCATAACCACAGCGACCATACCGATACGGCAAGCCTAATGGCGCTCGCCAAAGCCTATGACCCGGTCGTTTATGTGCCAGAAGGGAACAAAGAGCTGATAGCGAGTATGGGCTTCTCTCGCGTGGTAGAGGCTACCTGGTGGGATACCAAAATTCAAACTAAACTGGACAAGCAGATACGCTTTACCTGTCTGCCAGCGCGCCATTGGTCGGTCCGTTTTTCATTGCAGAGTTATCGCAAATCGCTATGGTCTGGCTGGATGATCAGCGCAGCCGATACCACCATATTTTTTGCTGGTGACACTGCGTATGGCGAACATTTTAAACAGATTGCCCATGAGTTTCCCGCAATTGATATCGCGTTAATGCCAATTGGGCCTACCCATGCGGGTGAAAATCTCCACAAGCATTGTCATGTCGATGCATTAGAAGCGGTCGATGCAGCGCTTGACCTTAAGGCGCGTTGCTTTATACCGATGCATTATGGCACCTTCTTTTTGAGCAAAGATACGCTAACGCACCCACTTAAACGGTTGTCTGAATATTGGGCAGCCAAGCAAGATTCACTTGGTGATACTAAACTCCTGATTGCTCGTTGTGGGCAGGAGTACACCATGCAGCAAGAGCTTGCACAACAGAGTTAAATCGATTGAGCACCTGACATACGAGCACCACTACTCATCATAGTGGTGCTTTTTGCTGCGTAATTTTTTCAGCGCGCTATGTTCAGATTTTTTTTGCAGACGCGCCTCTTTTTTTGCGGCCGATAGACGCGTCGCCATCCGCTTTTTCGGTACATGCAATCCATAGGCGATATCGCGCGCTACCTGCTCAAGTGCTAACTGTTTATTCTGTTGTTGGCTACGGGAGGAGCTGTGATGAATAATCAGATCACCTTCGCTCGTAAGCTTCGATTGTAGTCTGGCAATGACACGCTCTTTTTGCTCTTCAGTCAGAGCATTCGTTGTACGTACATTCCAACGTACCGTGATGCGTGAGTTCGTCTTGTTAACATGCTGACCACCGGCGCCACCTGACCTGCTACTTGTTATCTCAAGCTCATGTTCGGGGATGACGATGCCGTTTTTTATAGGTAGATCCTGCTTCATACAGACCTCTGATATGAATTAAAGAGCAAATAACGACGAGTAGTTATTTTTAGTTTATCGAGGGCTCACCAAAAAAATCTATCGATCGTTGTAACAAGCGATCAAATTCATGCGGATTGGCGGTCGGGCAATCTTGCCCTCTGATGAACGTGATGCCAAGAATGCCCTCATCTTTAGGCGCGTAATAGATCAATTCATCGCGTGTTCTGCCCTGCGCATCCCGCATCGTTACTTTCACATTGATCATATAGCGCAGCTGGCTCATGTCAGGTTGATGTTCAAGCGCAATCAGATGCCCTTGCACGGGCACCATGCGCTTGTCACCAGCAAGTGGCCCAGCGCCGCGACCTGCGCAATTAAAGATAACCTGTTCAGGCAGCTGAGCAAAGTCGGTCACCGTTTGGTGCATTATTGGTATCTGCAGTATTGCCAGTTCATCATTGAGTTCTGCCATCATACGCGTGGCATCGATGAAGAGTGTCATATATTCCATAACGTTGTACTGCTTACCATTGCCAAAATCGATCCTTACCGGCTCTGGCGGTGACATAAGCCCTTGTTCTATGTATGGAGCGAAGCCAGGATCTATATCTAGTCCGTAATAGGCTGGCAGTAGATGCGCTCCTTGCGCAATGAAGGGGTGCTCATGGCGAGTAATCCGACAATAGGTGGTATATGACTCCATGCCAAGACGCTCAAAAAGAGCGCGCTCCTGCTCATTAGAGCATGTGCGTGGGCGTGGAAAGAAAAAGCCAGCAGCCTTGTAAGACGGTATATCGGTTGTTTGTTCAGCAATAAGCCGAACCGTGCGTCCTTGCCGTGCAAGCATAATTGCCGACAGCAGCGCGTGGCAGCCAGCGCCTATAACAGCAATCGGTTCTTGAATGAGTGCTGGGCGCTCATGGCACTGTTGGTTGTAAAGGCGCACCGATTCGTTGACGCAGCCAAAAAGAAATGTCCAGCCGGCGCCACCATGACCATAATTATTGCAGATCAATTGTGTGCCGTGATGCGTTGTATTGACTTGGAAGATGCGTTCACGGTGTGCGCGAATACAGACTATTTTTGCTCGTATGTGCGCTGGGCCGATGCGTGGCGGCGTCAGATATATGGTGTGTCGTTCGGTCATAAGGGTTGAGTATTATGGTAAGTAGGGTACAATTTTATACGTTAGCTAGAAGATAGTATACCACACAATTATTACCATAAGAGCTGTGCATGGAAGAGAATAAAAACCAAGGCGAGCCTATATTCGACTTGGAATTAGAAGTAACCAGACTATTGGCAACGCCGGAAATGCAAAAAAGTTTGGCAATTGCAGGCAAAAAAGAGGCTTGGATCGGCTATCTGAATGATGCCAGTGACAAACCGTTCGACGGCGCAGATGAGAATGATCATGTTGTTGCAGAAATGATCTTTGGTCTGCTTACCACCTATGCATTTTTGGTTGGTCACGAGCGCTTTGCCGATGATGCAGATGTTGCTCGTTACATGGAATTTTTTAATAAGATGTACAATGGCGAAGATGTCCGTGTTGAGATCGATGCTGCGGCAGAAAAGCTACCGGAAGCATTTAAGGATACCGTCAGTGGCGCGAGTCAGTTTGCGCAAGACTATCTAGCAAAACGTTTGCAAGCAGCATAACGGTAGACAATACCTATGCATACAACGCATATTATTATTGGTAGTTCAGCGGCCGGCCTTTCGGCCGCTACCACTCTATCTCGTCTTGATCCTCAAGCGCGCATTATATGTATTTCTGATGAGCCTGAGCAGCCGTACAACAAATGTTTCTTGGTCGATTATGTAGCTGCAGATCGCTCACGCCAAGAGCTTTTTACGCTGCGAGCGGCGCTTGCCGAGCATCCTCACTTTACGTTGTTACTGGGCACATCAGTTACCACCATTGATCCTATTGGTATGACGGTAACGCTTGGTGACGGCCAACGGCTATCCTATGACACACTGTTTATGGGTATGGGTGGTTCACCTTTTATACCAGCAGTGCCCGGTATTTCTTTGTCGGGTGTCTTTACGTTTTATACGTTGGCAGATATCGATAAGATCATGGTCTATACGGCACAACGCGCTGTGTGTAAGGCTGTTGTTGTTGGTGCAGGGCTTAGTGGTTTAGAGTGTGCCAATGCGTTGCATGCGCGCGGTATAGCGGTAACTATGATAGAGCGAGGAGATCATATCTTACCTCATCACACCGACCGTGGAGGATCTGACTTTATTCGAAAGGCTGCTCATCAATCCGGTGTGGCGATTATGACCAATGCTCAGGCGCATGAGCTTATTGGTCAAGATGGCTCTATTGCGGGCGTCCTTTTGGCAGATGAGACTTTGGTTCCTGCAGATCTGGTTATTTTTACCGTGGGTATGCGTCCTCATACAGGCCTTGCGCAGCGGGCGGGCATTGCTCTGCATGGCCATCATGTTGCCGTTGATAACCGATTACAAACGAATATACCAACTATTTTTGCAGGTGGTGATCTGGTTGCCGCACCATGCAGTCTGACCGGTGCCTTGGTACCAAGCACGACCTGGCCCGATGCGGTGTTACAAGGGAGCGTAGCAGCCTATGGCATGGTTGGCCAAACACGTCTGTATCCCGGTGTTGTTGGCAACACTGCCTCACATTTTTTTGGGTTTACTATTGCTGCTTGTGGTCGCTTGCAGGTATCTGCCGAGCGTCAGTCGGTGGTAGTTGCTTCTGAACGGGCGTATAGCGTTTTTGAACTCGAAGAGGGTGTATTAAAAGCCTATTCCCTTATCGGCGCCTCTCCTACCGCTGCCATGACCTGTCGGCGTGCATTACTCACGCAACAACCAATCTCTGAACAGGAATTGCGCAGTGTATAATCAGCCTGTGCGCGCTGTTTTTTGGAAAAAGGCTACTTTTGCCCTTTTTTCACAAAGCAGTATCCTTATTGTTGCTACGATTGTGCGTATGAATGCAGTCATTAAAATTTTTTAAGAAGGTGCAGTATGGCAATGGTAACGATAAAACTGCTTGCTCAAGTAGGCAAAAAACGTCTTTCTTATATTCCAAACCTCTGCACGCTGGTCAATGCATTATTCGGTTTTTTTGCCGTGATTAAGGCGCTTGAGGGTGATTTCTTAAGTGCAGCCTATTGCATAGTATGTGCCGCATGTATGGATATGATCGATGGGCGCGTGGCACGCCTTTTCGGTCTGACGAGCGCCTTTGGCATGGAGCTTGATTCATTGTGCGATGCCGTCTCATTCTGTTTTGTCCCGGCGGTCGTTATGTACTGTTGGTGCCTGCATACACAAGGTTTGCTGGGGATCATCGTCTTAGCGCTCTATTTATGGTGTGGACTTTTTCGCCTTGCGCGCTTTAATCTGAGTGCAGCGGTCGACACACGTTATTTTACAGGGTTGCCTACCACCTTTTCTGCGCTTTGTTTGGCAAGCTTATTGCTCTATAGGCCTTTTCTTGATGCAGGCTCTGTGCACGCAGCATGGCACTGTTGGACAAGTATGGTGGTAGTCAGTCTACTGGCGGTATTGATGGTTTCGCGCGTGCGCTTTCCGGCTTGTAAGCATATGCAGGGCAGGTTGTCGCGTAAGCTCACGGTCGCTGCTCTTTGTTTCTTGGTGGTTCTTGCTCTCTATCAAGCGGGACAGATCGTGGTGCTGCCAGTTGCCTACATTCTTCTCAGTAGCGTAGTTGATATATATTGTTGTATACGTTCTTCTTACCGTGTGTAAAGATTGTCCCAGGCGCTTGCTAATGAGAGAAGCTTAAAGCTTGGAAAGTGATCTTTAACAACACCGGCTTTGTCGATTCTTTCGAGCGGTATCTTTTTTTCATACGCGTGCAGTAGCGCTTGATAGGTAGGGATGCCTTTAAATACATCGCCCAACGCTATTTCTTGTAGTTTGCCATAACCATGATCATGAGAGCGTGCTTCAAAAAGGCTGTTCTTTGACATATCGGCAACGATCATAACATGGCCGGGCACCCAGATGATATCTCCTTGAGCAAGTGGCTGTGTTGGTCCTACAGCCTTCAAATAACAGGTTGCGGTATAACTGTTTTTGAAAAAATAAGGGATGCCTGCTATCTGTGCTGCTCTCATGATAAGCCCAGAACAATCGCACCCTGTTTGTGTACTCTGTCGATTGCGTGCTGATTCATACCAAGAAGCTCCCTTCTTTTTGCTGCAGCGTTTGATGCTGCCTTTGGTGGGGCTACCAACGCTGGTGCCGCCCCATACATAGGGGATGTGGCCCGTGGGCGATGCGTTGGTAATCCATGAACGAATAAGGTGTATAAAAAGATTGATGCACGTTTGCGGTGAGTTCTGACTGTTTGTTGTAAGACATAGGTTGGCCGGCAGGTGCGTATACCTGATCCGTTTTGTGGCTGGGTCAAGCAGGTAGACTTTAATCCTGTCTTGGGTCTTGTCATTCGCTGGCACACGTACAAATTGAGTGCCAGCACTAAAGCGTATGTCGTGCAAGTGATCGTGGTAAGGATGCGCCAAGGTGACAATCGGTTGCTCATTATTTCGCTTGGCTTGCCACGTTTGATAGGATGCTTGTAGTGGCAATTGGTGTAGGTCGCCTTGAATCTCATCTGCTGGCAGCAGATAGGCTTGCGCAGTCCAGAAGGTTGATTCTCTTTTATTGCTGCCATGTGTTTTGTAAAACACGGTTGGTAATTCTATATGGGCTTGCTTGTTACGTATTTCAAGGACTCGTACACGATCATGATAGAGAAGCTGATGGAGCCGCCGACAGATAGTCTGATCACCAGAAAGAGGGATGGTGGTGTAGCTCGTTGGTGATGCCAAGGGCTCACCCACAAGATCGGCAACGGGTACGATCACATACGCATCATAGGCGATGGTATGGGATAACCACAGTACGAGAAGATACAGATAGTGCATGTAGCGTTTCATAATTTCCTCATTGGTTTCGCTATCAGTCTGCACAAAAATAGATGGGGAAGGGAAGATATTAGACCAGAACGATCAAACAATACTCGTTCGATCGCCCCTTTTTAATATTCATACTGAAACTATTGATAGCCAAAACCAAAAAGATGTACCATAGTAGAAATAAAACATCGGTCTTGTGTGCGCAGCGCTCTTGCCAAACCGACAAAGATATTCATGCTACTAGCAGTGTAGTGCGCGGTTGTGTGAGACAAGGAATTCAGTATGACAAGGATGTATATGGTACAGTATCGTTGCTATCTCATTGCAGTCTACTTACAACTCCTGCTTCTGCCACTCGTCACACGGTGTGCTCTAGCCAATGAATGGACATGGCTTTATCACAAGCTTTTTACCGCGCAAGAATATGAACAACAAGAGAAAAAGCAGGAAATAGCCCTTACTAAGATTAATACTCCGCTCTTCTCTCAGCTTCTTGTGAGTTGGAATGCCTACCGTCCCAAAGCAGGCCATTTTACCTTTTGGGTTCAAGTACGTGATGCTACCAATGGCAGTTGGGGCAAGTGGCATCGTATGATCGAATGGGGAGACCAGATACAACGCTCATATGTGAGTAAGCCGGGCGGATTAAGTGAATATCTTCATGTGAGACTTGAAGTTCCTAAGACAAAAGCTGACGGTTTTCGCATTAAAGTGGTTGCAACAGCGGGCGTTGCGCTTTCGAATGTGCATTCATTGTCAGTCTGTTTGTCAGACTTTGCACGGTTCATACCAGAAGTTGTTACCGATGCACATGCGCAACTGCCATCGTTGCATATAACGGGTGTACCCAAACAATCTCAATTCATGCTTGATCATCATCGCAAAGAAGGGCTCTGTTCACCTACCAGCTGTAGCATGCTTGTCGGTTTTTTAACCAACAGATTGATTGAACCGACCGATTTTGCACGTATGTCTTTCGACGCGGGGCTTGATGCGTACGGTAGTTGGCCTTTTAATATGGCTCATGCTTTCGAGCGGAGTGAAGGCACTGTCCATTTTGCCACAGCTCGAGCGCCATCATTTAAGGATCTCTATCATAAACTCGCACAAGGAATTCCGGTAGCAGTCAGCGTCAGAGGGCCTCTTGAAGGAGCTGCCTCTGGCTACCTTGCTGGACATCTGCTCGTGGTGGTTGGCTGGGATCGTGTGCGTCAATCGGTTATTTGTCATGATCCAGCCTTTGCGCATGATCATGCGGTTGAGACGCGGTACTCATTGCCCAATTTTTTGAAAGCATGGGAGCGTTCACACAGACTCATGTATCTTGCCGAACCAACATGCCATCTGCAATGACAGACACCTTGTAATGGACTCGCAGAACGATTCATTGAATTCTTCATTTGTATTTTGATATCATCAACTTGCCCTTGTTAAGTATCTATTTGTAAAAGGAGAGTTCATGAAGAGTGTTCCCGTAATCGCTGTAGCTCTGTCATGGTTCTGTTTGGTATCGGCAAAACCAGAACCAGTTTCAGAGCTTAATCAGGTTTTTTATCATGCTGCCGGCCCTTCGAGTATTGAGCTTGGGAAAGTGGTATTCTATTTTGCAAAAGAGGTGCCACTGGAAAAGCCAACCATTACGCAGAGCATAGAGCATGGCATTAAACGGGTAGAATTCAGATTTGACGGTGCGCATGCTAGTCGAGGCACGTTGGCCGCAGCACGTGAGCTTTTTGCCAAGATCGATAAAGCTATGTGCACTATCGAGCTGCAAGCAAAAAAAGGTAATCGGCCATCAGTTGTTTTGCGTATTGCTTATAATCCTGAAATGGTCGGTTTTGAATCTGATCTTTTTGATGCTATCAAGCATGAAAAAGGGTTTATGTGTACCTTGTTGAATAAACCCTTGTTGCAAAGACTTTCTGGTACCATGCCGATTTTGAAAACGGTTTCCACCTCTAAAAGGGGTGGCATTGTTATCGACATGGGCCACGGTGGACAAGATCATGGAGCATTGAGTTTGCACTCTATAGCCGAGAAGGATATTACGCTTGGCATTGGTATGAAATTATCAACATTATTACGTTCTGCTGGTTTTGACGTAACCTGTACGCGTTCAGATGATAGCTTTGTACCGTTAGATGTGCGGACTACGTTGTGCAATCGATGTGACAAGGCTGATATTGTTGTTTCTATACACGCCAATAGTGGGCAATCCAGTGCGTCGGGTATCGAGACGTTCTGTTATAAACCGATCCATACAAGTAGCGCTTCCGATCTTTCGTGCACTGCTCAAAAGACCTATAATGCAGCGCTTCTCTCGCGATGCAATCAGAGTTTATCCCTTGCTCAGTCGATACAAGGCTCGCTTATAGAGCAAGCAAAAAAAAAACAATGTACCGTTGTTAGTCGTGGCGTGAAGCAGGCTGCCTCTCAGCTGTTATTAGGTGCAACCAAGCCGGTCGTGCTTGCAGAGGTCGGTTTTCTGACGAATCCAATCGAGTCAGCGCTCTTGTCCTCAGATGAGTATCAACAGGCCATTGCTCGTGGATTGCTGAATGGTATCTGTGCCTATTTTACAGCCTCAGCACAAGTATAACCAGCATCGCTATCTCCTTATTACTACAAAACTTTTCTATTCTGGTTGCGGATGATCATCGATTGCTATACAGTAATTAGAGCTCTTTTAAAAACGGAGATCTTCGGCGCAAAAGGTCGATTGAATTCGTACCGTACTCTAAACACTTTAGTTGATGATCATAAGAGCAAACATGCTGGCAGGAATTTGGGAAGAATTTCTCACGATTGCGCGCGAAGAGGCTGGCAGCCGTGTCGTCGAAACATGGTTTAAAGCCGTCACGTTGCAACGATGGGATGCATTAAACAAGGTAGTCTATTTGCAGGCGCCTAATCACTTTGTATGTGATTGGGTGCAGAGCTCCTATGGCTTATTGCTTCAAGAGCATCTTGGCAGATTGTTTAATGTGGTGAAGCCTAAAATCGTCATAACCACAGAGGCTCAAAAGCAGAAGGAGCGACTCGACAGAGATCATGCTGCGGTACTTCCTGCCGAGTCATTGTCGGCGACTCTTGAACCAACTCATGCCAACAAACTTTCAATTAATCGCACGCCAGGGCTTGGCAATAAAAACTACTCATTTTCCAGCTTTGTTGTCGGGCCTAGCAATGCACTTGCCTATGCTGCAGCCCAGGCTGTGGCCCAAAACCCCGGTACGGTCTATAACCCATTATTTCTATTCGGCGGCTCTGGCCTTGGCAAAACGCATCTATTGCATGCCATTGGGCAAGAGATACAAGCGAACAACCCTAAGGCGATCATCTTATATCAACCGATCGATCGCTTTGTAACAGAGTTTATTAGTGCAATCCGTTTTGACCGCGTACACAAATTCAGAGAAAAGTATAAAGCGGTCGATGTACTGTTGGTTGATGACATCCAGTTCATTTCAAATAAAGAGCAGACACAAGAGGCTTTTTTTCATATATTTAACGCGTTGTATGAAACAAAAAAACAGATCGTTTTTTCAAGCGATACGGTTCCTGCCAATATTGAAGGGCTTGCGGAACGCTTGCGCTCACGCTTGGCATGGGGGCTCGTTGCCGATATCTATGCGCCATCACTCGAGACCAAGATAGCAATTATCAAGAAGAAGGCTGACTATACGGGGCAAGAGGTGCCTGATGATGTTGCTAGCTTTATTGCGTCCTATGTAGTGTCGAATGTGCGTGAGTTGGAAGGTGCTCTTATTCGCGTTATGGCATTCGCCTCATTGACCAATCAATCGGTCACGATTGAGCTGGCCAAAAAAGTATTAATGCGCCGTGGCGAAAGTCATAGCCACCTGGTCGATTTCGACTCGGTCATTCGTTGCTTGAGTAAGCATTATCCTTATTCGTTGGAAGAGCTTCGATCAAAAGGGCGAGGCAAGGATCTTGCCTCCGTTCGGCAGATCGCCATGTTTCTGATGAAGAAGGTAACGGGCAAATCGTTGCGAGATGTGGGCCATTTTTTAGGTGGTCGTGATCATTCTACCGTCATGCACGCGGTTGGTTGCATCGAGCGTCGCGCGCTGGCTGACCATGCGTTTGGCGAGCTTTTGCGCCGTATTGAGCAAGAAGTTACTCGTTCGTAAGCTTTTTTCATAGGCGTATGAGTAGATCACTATAAACAGACCATTCTCTTTCTTAATAATGCCTGTATATGGTTCTCAGAAAAGTCATTCTTTATAAAGCTATTCAAAAAATGATCCAGAGCATATAGATTATTATGGCGATACTGTTAATGTTTTAGATAAAGGAGCTACAGAATATATCACAATACAATAGAACAGCCTATTTACTCATATCTTAAAAAAGGATTGAAATGAACAAAGTTGTTTTACTTATGAGTTTCTGTTTTTTTACCGTTCAACTGTCTGTTGGGATAGCGGGATCTCTTGATACAACATTTAACTCTACTGGCCCACAGCCTGGGACGAATTCCACGACTGTATCAGGTTTTTCAACGATAAGAGGTATAGCGTTGCAAGCTGATGGTAAACTTGTTGTGGCAGGATATGCTTCGGGATACTTTGCTCTTGCTCGCTACAACACTAATGGCACTTTAGATGCAACATTTGGCTCTGGAGGAACGGTGGTAACTGTGATACAGACGATCGATTTGGGTAACAGTATTGTTATTCAGCCTGATGGTAAAATAGTTGTTGCTGGATCTAGTGCTTCTGGAAGTACTGTTTATGTCGCTCTTGTTCGCTACAACACTGATGGAACTTTAGATGGAACATTTGGCTCTGGAGGGAAAGTATTAACCTATGGAGGAGCTGCTCAAAACTCAGCAGCATTTGCCATAGCGCTCCAATCTGATGGTAAAATAGTGGTGGCAGGCAGAGTTGGTGTGGGCTCTTCAGCTAATATTATAGTTGTTCGCTATAACCCTGATGGAAGCGCCGATACTACCTTTGGAACGGGCGGTTATGGAGCTGGTATAGTAGTATCAGGTGTAGGTTCTACCTCACAAGCATTTGGTGTAGCAATTCAACCGAATGGTAAAATAGTTATTGCTGGTATAGCGACAATAGGGTCGACCCTAGTTTTTCTAATACGGTATAATACTGATGGTACTTTCGATTCGACATTCGGCTCGGGAGGAATTGTGACTACTGCAGTAGGTAGCTCTTCTCAAGCAAATGCAGTTGTAATACAGCCGGATGGAAAGTTACTGATTACGGGAAATAGTGCAGGCAATCTTCTGCTCGCTCGTTACAATACTGATGGCAGTTTAGATTCGACATTTGGTACGAGCGGTATATCGGTAACGCTCACCGGGGTCGTCGGTAGAGCGCTGGCATTACAAACGGATGGTAAAATAGTTGTCTCCGGTGGTGATCCTCTCGTGCGCTTGAAAGCTAATGGTAGCTTGGATGCGACGTTTGGCGTCGGCGGCGTTGCAACAACTCCTATTACAGGCTTTGTCGGGGCTTATGGCGTGGCTGTACAGACGGATGGCAAAATAGTTGTCGGAGCTGAAGGTGGAAGCGGCAGTGGCACCTTTCTTGTTATGCGCTATCTAGGCGGAGCAAATATAGTAAATGTATGTGCGTGATGCCTAAAAAACATCCTCTGTGAGTAGCTTATTGTTGCTATATCTGATGTTTCTCTCTTCTTATAAAAAAGGATGCGGACCTATGAACATAAAGCAGCGTGGAATAGATCTATTGTCAGTGCTTGTTTTTTGCAGCTGGACCGCGTTAACGGCTAGCAATTGTGCGAGCGATCGCGATGATTATGAAGTGAAAATAATATTATCACACAATGTACCGATAGATATTTGGTATGGATTTTATACAGGCAGCGGCAGTAAACGACTGGCCGAACCTACTAAGCAGTACACGAGTAGTACCAATAACCGCCCAACAGGTTTTACGGTTGATCGTAACGAGTTTCCTGCTTTACAAAACAAGCAAAAAGCAATGTTTTTTGTTGCAGAAAATAAAGACGCGTTAGATGCTGTATTGAAAGGGTCGGCAACGGCAGATCAGAAAAAATTGGTAGCATCAAAGAGGATAACGTCAAGAACCGGTGGATGCTGTATGGATGAGCTTCAGTTCATAGTCACAAAACATAAGGGAAAATTAGGGATTGAATCTAAAGATAGGCGCAGCTGTGTGTATCCCGCGTCGCGGCAGAAGCAAGGGAGTGAAAGTTTGTTGACACGAATTAGAGAGCAAGGGAAAAAAATTTTTAGTAGAAGCACAAAAAATACGGAGCCTGCTGCTGTGGAAAATCCTTCACAAAAGCCGCTTTATCCTGCAGCAAGCGAATGAGATACAGTTCCTGTAGTAAATCCATAAAAAAGGATGCGGACCTATGAACATAAAGCAGCGTGGAATAGATCTATGTTTGCATCGATGGCAGCTAGTCA
The DNA here is from genome assembly GCA_018266085.1 of Candidatus Babelota bacterium. GTDB lineage: Bacteria > Babelota > Babeliae > Babelales > Vermiphilaceae > JAFEAZ01. The sequence continues at coordinate 5,453 of JAFEAZ010000018.1, read as the reverse complement.
TCGGGAAGCAGAACCGGTTGCATTACCCGGTCTGGCAGGTAAGTCGTCAGCAGCTATTACACAGGCCTAATCTTGCGGTCCGTGAAAAAAAAGATAAGGTGAGTGCTGCGGCAAGCAGTGCAAAAGCATTGTTCAATAAGCGATTCGGTTCAGATAGCAAGCCAAAATAATAACGGCCGTTGTTTAGCAAAGAAGAGGAGCAGTGTTACTGTTCCCTGGGTAGAGCGAGTTCAGATTTTTTACGATGTGTTTTTTTTGCACTCTCTTTTGAACAGAAAAAGAGGTTCTCAGCACATTTATACATAAGCTTCATATACCAATCAAAATAGCTCGAGATAAATTTTTTCTCTTTAAAGCCAACAAGGCTGGGGAAATGCTCAGTATCAATGAGAGCAATTTTTCCGGTTCCCTCTTCTATCATAAAATTATCGATGTGCGGATCAACATACAGATCAAGATAGTTGCACAGCTTGAGTGCTTTTTTGCGGTGTTTAGCATTTTTGATAGAAAAACTCTGATTACTGGTAATGGCGTCGGCAATAATAGCATACGTACCCGGAATAACAGTATAAGCCTTGCCTTCATCATCTACGTTTTCCCCCTCAATTTCGATCCAGTTGGGATCTTCGGGGAGCCAGAACCATTTGCGTGGCGTTTTAATTAAGGATGCCCAATTTTCGTTTTCTTTCAGTTTCTTATTGATGTGAGCGAGATTCTTTATCCGTGTAAAGCCGAGAAGGTGTCTATTGATGCCGCCACCCATATAAAAGAAAAAGATAGGCTCAAACCCCTTGGAATCAGGGTGAACAAAGCTATGAGGGGTTTCAATAAACAGTTTTACGACAAAAGGGAATTTCTTAAAGCGGACGACTAAGAAGCCATACGCCTGCTTGCGGTTGAAATTTTTGTCTTGCAAGGTAATAAAATGGGTATACCGTTTTTTATGTTTGCGTACTTCGGCGATCAGCTGCTCGATCTGTTCTTTCAAGATCTTGGTCGAGACCATTTTGTGTGGAGCGGACCGAAAGCTGATTGAGCCTGCAGGGAGCTGGTTTTTCTTAAAATGTACCGCATCATAGGTAGAAAAAAGCGCATCTTTTTCAAGGTGTGTACTGCGCAACTCTTCATAGTGCGTGTTGCCCAACCAGCGCACTTTTATTGCAGGCAAGCCATAATCGATCGGGCGATGGATACTTCTGCCAAGAGTTGTCATGTATGGCAAGAGACTTATGCCGGCCAGGCAGAAGGATATATACCAGTTTTTTTGCATGTTCAAACGAGACTCTTTTTTTTGGTTTAAGATTAACAAAGGGTTATATAAGTATAGCAGTTTAGCGATAAAAGAGTATTTTTAATCAATCACAGTCCATTACCACATGGTGACCAAATCAGCATAAGCCTATCGAATGACCCTTGTCGATACTTTTAGAAGGGCGGTTGATTTTTATTTTTTTTTCCTGCTAGTATGATCATACATGTTCTTAGTAGAAGAAGCACAAAAAATGCCATCAATTAAAAAAGGAGTATGGTATGGAGCGAGAGGAATTGCTTGATAAGCAAAATAAGATGTTAATCTGCTTAACGAATCTTCCCAAAAAAATATTATCATTGCATGGAGCAGAAAACGTTACGGAATTTGTACTCCATGATCTGTGCAACGAATGTTGCTTTAATCTGTCACGAGCAGCCTATTTTGTTGATAACCCTGATTTCAATTGCACTAAAGGTATTGCCGGATTTTCTCGTGACGAGATACGCGATAAATGCTCTGGTATTTGGGACAACCCAGAAGCTTTTAGCAAATGCATGCAAGGTTCTTCATTCAACCAAAAGGTACGTGGCATCAGTGAAATATCACTTAAAATGGCTGGCTATGACCATGATACTTTAGCAAAAAAGTTGGCTGAAGATCTTGGCTTTAAGCATTATACCTACTGCTCATGGGGTATGAAGCATGATAATAACGGCTTTGTCATCTTTGAAAAAGCGCACCCTGATGACACCTTTGCCGATGAGCATGTGCTGAGTGGTGTGACGCTCTTAAGCTTCTGCCCTATTTTTTAATCGACAAAAGGTTGCAAGCCGGGTACGGGCTGATTGGTAAGGAGTGCTAGCAAGGAGCCTCCTCCAGTGGATATGTGGCCAATGGTGGTCTGCAGACCAAGCTGCTCAACAGCTGCTACCGAATCGCCACCACCAACAATACGTACTGCTGTTGTGTTGTGAGCTACTGCTTTAAACAGTGTGCCGCTACTCAACAGCGTTGTTGGACGATTAACGTCTCCCATAAGTCCATTGATTAATATGCTGCCGGCAGATGCCAGTACTTTTCTGTATTGATCTATCGTATCAGGACCGATCGTAATGCCTACCATGCCCGGTTGTAGCTGTTCAGCTTTAATCGGCATTGGTTCAAACGGACCAGTGAAGCTGTCATATGTTGCATAATAGTCAGAAGGAAACAGCAGCTTGATGTTTCGGCTGCGAGCCTTTTCGATCAGCGCTAAACAGAGTTTCTGGGATGCAGTATCAACTAATGAGCTGCCGGTCGGCAACCCCAGCGCATGTGCGAATGAAAATACGATGGCGGGGCCGAGTAAAACTACATCGACCGTATCAAGCAGCCGTTCCAATAAGGGTATTTTGTCTGCTATTTTGCCGCCGCCCAACAGCACGACAAAAGGGCGTTTTGGCTTGTGCATCAGGTTATATAATTCTGTGAGCTCTTTGCTAACAAGAAGCCCTATGCAACGATGATCGGCTGCAAAAAGGTAAGGTACTTGTGCAATTGAACTATCATTGCGGTGCAGCGTTGCAAAAGAGTCGCAGACATAATAATCAGCTAGATCTGCCAACTGTCGGGCAAAAAAGGGATCGCCGTTCTTCTCGCCAGGAAAAAAACGAAGATTCTCTAGCATAATAATCTGCTGTTTGTTCGTCTTACTAGCAGTGCGAGTGGCCTCAGGATGTGCGGCAAACGTAACGGTATACCCATGCTGAGCAAACCAAGGAATCAGCTGTGCGGTCGAAAGGCATGGATCGGGACTCGTCGGACGTCCGATATGAGTTGCGATAATAATCGTAGCCTGTTGTTTGAGCAGCAGCTCAAGCGTTGGCAGCAGTGCCTTCAGGCGGTAATCACTCTGTATAACGCCGTTAGCAGTAGGCACGTTAAGATCGGCACGTAAAAAAACGCGTTGGTGAGCCAACCGTTGGTTCTGTATGAGTGATTCCAGTGATCGGTAAGCTGTTGGAATAAGCATAGGTGCGTGCCTGTTTGCGAGCGTAAAAAAGGTTATTCTGCGCGTCAGGGTGAGTATAGCCAGTTTCTCGTATCATGCAAGACTGCACAATCTACAAAGAGCTTATTCTTGCTGTATCTCAAAAATAGGCTCAGCTCCCGGTATTTCAACAAGCTTGATGGTAAGATCTATTTTCTGAGCGCTGCTCGCATTGCTGGACCAATTTTTAGAGCTCGAAAGTCTGTTCGTTTTGGTCGTTATAAATTCGGCCGGTGCAGGAGCTTGTGGTGCTCCAGAGATAGTAGTGACGGTCGTTTTGGTAATAACCGTTCTGAACAGCGAACCGCTGGCCGTGTAGGTGTCGGTTTTGTTGAGCGCTTGATCGAACAGGGCAACCGTCTGTCCAGGAGCCACATCTTTTTGAATGACCTGGTTGCTTGGTGTGATATGCAGCGATATCGTTGCTGGGTATTGCGTAGGGTTTTTTATCGTTATGCCCTGTTGGCTTGTTGCAGCTGGTTGAGACGGCATGCTGTTTGGAGCTATAGGTGCCGTTTGAGCTGTTGTTGTTTGGTCAGGCGTAGGAGCATTTTGAACTGGTTGATTGGTAGGCGTTACCGTTGCCACCGATGCCACATCGGTCGTTGTATTTGCTATTGGGGCTTGAGTAGTAGTCGCTGCTGTTGAGGGTTGCGCAGAAGTGTTTTGTGCTGGTGAAGCCGTATTAGTATCGGTCTGTGTGGCTGGTGCGGTTTGCGTAGGTTCTGCCGTTTGTGCTGGTAGTCCAGAGGTTGGTGTTGTCGGTGCCTGTTTAGCATCGAGCTGTTGTGCAAAGATGCATACCAGGATGCTTAAAAGGCTGCCACATAAGATCTGTTGTATACGCTTCATACAGATTCCCACAAAAGCTATAACGAAGGTTTGCTTGAACACACCACCGATGACTTCTTAAGCGTACCAAGCCGCTCGTGCAAAAAGCAACAAAAAAGGATGCTCACACAAGGCAGAGCACATATCCGATAATATTGCCTCGCTATGGTGAGATTGCCGCAGGCAGGTAAAGATAAACCGTTTGTTGAGGGTATATGTGTATTGTGAATGCCTGTGTGCGTTTTTTGATCTTTTTAGAAGGGCTCTGTGTTACTTGCCTTTTAGCCAATGGGCTAGATAGAGCATGCCTATGGTTAACAAAGCATTAATGGCGATTGCCATGAGGTTTATCGATTCTGTAAAGCTGCGCGAGAAGACCTGAATGGGCAGCGTGTGGGACATCTGTATAAAAATATGGCTGAAGGTGTGGCTTGCTAAAGCACCAGCTGCAAATATAGCCAGATCTCTTTTGCTATACATAGTGTACTCCTTGCACATAATAAGAGAGGATTTTTTTGTACGTTTATATATAAAAAAACTGCTTCTTGCAAGCATGTTGTCAGCCCTTGTTGTATACCGGAAGCAACAGTGTAAAAAAGGAGAGAGCTGTCGAGTAAAGGATTTTTCTTAAAAGGGACAAAAATGAGTGTTGTTCAGCTTTTTTTCGTTAATAAAAGCAACGGGTGAGGCGCAAACCTCACCCACCATCTTCTATCTTCGGCTTCTCTTTATCAAGGCGTATGCTCGATAATCTTCACTCATCAGTTATTATTTTTGTTGGTTCTTGACACCAGGTAACCGATTTGCCTTTTGGGTTTAAAGGCTTGGTCTGTTCCGATTTCTCAGTCTTTTGCCACTCTTCATTGGCCCATAAAGCTCTTCTTTTGTACACACCCGCTTGTTTTTCTTTTTGTGCGGCTAGGGCTTCATCTATGTCGCTCTCTTCGATTTTGGCCCAGGAAGCTTCTTTTCTGCCCACATCCGCTTGTCGCTGTCGCTCCTGGTAATAACGCCATCCGCGCCATCCGCCATAGGCAGTTGCAGCAAGAAGGCTGGCAAGTGCGATATTGTAGGTAGTCTCGCGTGATGGTGCCGACCAAGAGAAAGAGGGTAACGATGGCCAGGTAAACCATGACCAGGAAGAGCTGCTTGTAGATGTCGACGCTAAGGGAGCGGACAACGTTGAAGAAGCGCTGCTGGTAGTTTGAAAAGGAAGTTGACGGGTCGTAGCTGCGTCACTGGCAACCAGAGCTGAGCTCATGAGGCATAAGCTCAAGAGAACAGCGCTATTTTTTGAGCGTATATTCATAATGTAAACCTCAGTGGTCTATTAAAAAACTA
>JAFEAZ010000017.1 GCA_018266085.1 Candidatus Babelota bacterium | reverse complement strand
TGAGTTGAGTGTGTGTCCATCTCCTACTGATTGTCATTATAGCGCCGGAATCGTCAATACTGATCGCTCCCCAACCATTGGCACTTGCGTCTACGTAAATTGTTAGGTTGGGGGACCTCTGATGTTGTACAATTGGGACTGGTTCGTTTCTCAAAGCGCGGCGTGTCCAGTCTAGGAGTTGCTCAGAACTCGTCTGAATGTTGATTCGACTAGCTAAGCTTTGGTGTAAGGCGAATTGTCGTGAGGCTGATGCTAGTTCTCGGAGTGCGTCGTGGTACTTGGCTATGCTGATGTCGAGCACTCTGCGTGCAAAAAACAACAAACCGTAGATAGCAAAACATTGTCGTAAGGAGACTGATTTGGCTGTCATCAAGAATTGCTCTAGAAAGGTAAGCTTCTTCAATGTCTTTTCTGTGTTACATCGTGTAGGATTTGTGTCCTGAAGATTGTACTGCTCGCCTAAGAATGAGAAGCATTGTGATACTTGAATCTCGTCTTCGTTGATAATCGCACCGATCTCCTTACAGGTTGTCATGAAAGAATTCCTGTGGGTCGAGGCCTGTTCTTCGTTGTCGCTAGCTATGAGGATGTTATCGACATATGCGACACCGGTGCGACTCATTTCTAGAGATTTCAGGATTGCGTTGCTGTACGACTGTGCTATCTTGCATGAAATGCGGAAACCCATTGGTAACGTTGTCAGTCTTAGACACCGGTCCTTATGTCGAAAGGTGAAAAACTTTCGCACCTCTGTGTCGAGTTGGAATTGGTCAAACCAACTTGCGAAGTCGAATAAAACTACCCACCTATGTCTTGACAGTAATTCTCGAATGTGCTGGTATGTTGGGTATTGTACTGCTGCATCATCGTCGCAGATCTTAGTGTTGATTAATGGTTCAAATATCGGCCTGCGTCTGAAGCCAGATGGGCGTTCCTCCAGTACTGTGAATGCATTGACCTCGGCGTCAATTTCGTGCTTGCATTCTTCTAGCTTCTTTGCTTCCAAAAGGAGGTTTATGTCTTTTGCTGTGAGTGTCGTGCGGGATCTTTGTTGACTGTCCTTCGTTGTGCTTTTTCGAATCTCGTAGTAAAATTGTGACATCCTCAGCCACTTGTCTCGTAGTGGGGCGCATTCTTGGAATATAGGGTGGTTGAGGTTGAGGGAAGCGGTGACGTGTTTGACATGTAGTGGTGCCGAATTCTTGTGTCGCTTCTCCTCCTCTTTGTCATCACGTAGAGCTAACCACGATGGGGCTCTTGCGGGAGCAAGGATTCGCCCGCCTGTGCCATTGTCGACGCTAGTTGCCCCGCCGAAGCTCCCCAATTTAAATACCTGAGTAAGGTTCTCTCGTTGGTGTGTCCGGAGAAGTGAAGTACCATAGGGAGTGGAAAGTTGGATGCTAGGCATTGTAGCGCTCCTCTGCGTAAACTCTTTGCCTCCATTGTCTTGTCCACTGATCGGAATACCTTCAGCATGGATTTCGTTGTCAGGGTGATGAAGATGCGTGTTGGGAATACCTTCATGACTGTCACAATCTCCTTCAACCATTCTATCGGAAGTGGTGCTGTGTGTACTGTGTAAGGTCCTCTGACTTGTGCTGCCTTTCCCCTGTAAAACGTCACTGACAAAGTGCGGTCTCTCGTGATAGTGATGTCTCTGGTGTCGAGTTGGAGTACACATCCTATACGAGCTGCCGTTACCCAAGTGATGATGAGCGCCACTCTCTCGATTGAGTTCTGCGTGGCCTGGAGGGTTGCGAGGAACAGGGGCTTCGTCATCGGGTTCGGGATCCTTGGCTTCTCCGCCTTTGCTGCTCGTGCTGCTGCGGCCGTCATCTGCGAGAATCTGACATCTGCCTGCATCTTGATAGAGTGAGTGGTTGGTCTGTAGATCGGCAGCAGGGCCAATGCGCCTTGGACAGTCAGCATGAACCTTAGCGTCGTGGCCCATGTCCATTTTCGCGATTTGCGTTGCTCCTCGATTGCATCTCCGATCGCGTTCGATAGTGGCACCTGGTGGTAAGTTGGTGGTAAGGTTGTCAGCCATTTGAGTGCTCTTTCGTGGCCCGCTCGTGTGTGTGTGCTCAGAGCGTTGACTAGCCATGGAGGTTGAGGAATTGCCTCTTTCCGCAGGAGTGGTAAGATGTCGCCGAGGTGTAGAAGGGCCACGACTGGCAGCGACACCGTGCCGTGACCCTTCGGAAAAGCTGGTATAGGATTTGTCTGTGCTGGCTGGGAGTCGCGTGTCATCTGTTGTCCTGGAGGTCGTGATTTTCGTGGCATTGGGTCTTCAATTGTTTCTTGTTCCAATAAGGACTCGACTATCTTTGCTGCCCGAGCTCTGCGGTTATCGTGCTCATTCATTGCTGCTTGAACTGTTGGCACATCCTGTCTGATCATTATTGTTTCGCCTGTTTGCTGCTGAGCCTCGTCGCCTTGCCTGTTCATTGCTTCTCGACCTGCTTGTTGCTGTACGCTTTTCTCATTCGTTTCTCCACTTGTTTGTTTTTGTGCACCTTGTTTCGTCGCTGTTGTCCGGTTTGCTCGCTGTTGTGTGGGCATCGCATCTCGAAATACTGCGTGTTGCTGCTCGCCCTGTCTGCTTGCTGCCGCTCGGCCTGTTTGCTCCCCTCGTGTGGTCGTTACTGCGTCACCTGTTTGGTGTGATGACTTCGGACTGTTTCGGTGAAGCATCTGTATGATTCCTTCAGCCCGTTGCTGACGTGTGGGGGCCCCGCCCGACATCTCGGTGTCTCTTAAAACTGAAGCGTTTCGCACAGCTCTCAATAGTTCATCCTTGTTCATGCTGGCTAGGTTCTGGCGCAAATAACTAATAAGGCCACTTTGTACCTCCGAATGTTCTAGACCTGATATTGCACGAAGTATTGCGATCATGGTGTATATGCCGCAGTCTTCGGAGTCTCTCCTCTGGCGTGGGCTTTCAACAAAAACAACTGCGAATCCTCTAAAGCTTTCTGCAAAATGATGTCTTATGTGTGTGTGTACAAATTGGGCCGGTGCGCTATCGAAGACTGAAATTAAACGCCGTGCCTTGGCGATATGCGTAAGAAACCAATGTTGCCGATAAAAGGAAGGTATGAGGGCGTGACCGATTTTATCCACGAAATGCGGGTTTATCTCCTCAAGTCGCGAAGCCTTGCAGATGAATGGTGTGTTCAAGCGGGCAAGGATCGAATCGATGTCGAGATTCGACACCTTGCCTCTTTGAATGGAACCTCCAAAGAACAACTGAGGCTGATGTGCTAAGGCTTGCTGTGTGTGTTCTTGTTGCTTTCGATGTTGTAACTCGAGCTTGGCTGGTCGTAAGTGTGTGGGTGATGCTGCTCTTGTCTGTGGTGGTGTTGCCGTTGTCATCTTCTTGCCTTGTCGAGTTGTGCAAGGTGATTGTGGTGCAGGTGATGCGCTTGTCCTTTGCGGCGAATCTTGTGTTCCTAATGCTGATTCTTTCGCCATCAATGCAAGGTGACTCATGCAAGGTGATTGTGGTGTAGGTGATGCGTTTGTCCTTAGCGGCGAATCTTGTGTTCCTAATGCTGATTCTTTCGCCATCAATGCAAGGTGATTCATGCAAGATGATTGTGGTGCCGGTGTTTCTGGTCGTAACGGTATTTCTGTGCGCCTGTCCACTGGTGATGTTGCTTGTATCGCGGCCTCTGATCTCATGTCTGCTGGTGCTGCTGCTCGTAGTAGTGTTGCTGATCGCATGGCGGCTGGCGTTGCTGTTCGTAACAGTGCTTCTGATCTCGTGGCAGCTGGTGTTGTTGTTCGTAACGTTACCCCTGAGCTCGTGTCTGCGCGCGGTGCTGCTCGTAACATTGCTTCTGATCTCATGTCCGCTGTTGCTGTTCGTAACGTTGTTTCTGATCGCATGGCAGTTGGCGTTGCTGTTCGTAACGCTGTCTCTGATCTCGTGTCTGGCGTTGCTGATCGTATCAGTGCATCTGGTCGCCCGGCCGCTGATGTAGTTTCTCGTAACATTGCTTCTGGTCGCATGCGTGTTGGTGTTGCAGTTCGTAACATTGCTTCTGATCGCATGTCTGCAGGTGTTGCTGACATTCCTTCTGGTCGCAAGTCCGCTGATTTAACTGCTCGTAACAGTGCCTTTGATTTCGTGTCAGCTGGTGTTCCTGCTGGTAACGTTGGTGCTGGTCGCATGTTTGCTGGTGTTGCTGCTCGCAACATTGCTTCGCGTCTCGATTCCGTTGGTGTTGTTGCTCGTAACGCTGTTTCTGATCTCATGTCAGCTGGTTGATGTTTTGGTTGTTGGTGCAGGTGTTGCGGCACTGCAATGTGCAATTGTTGCTGTCGTTGCTGTTGTTGTGGTTGTTGTGGCGGTTTGACGTGTGTGAGTAACTGCTTCATGTGCGTCTGCTGTTGTTGCGGTTGTTGTTGTTGTTGTTGTTGTTGTTGCAACTGTACCGCGTGTGACTGTTGCTGTTGTTGTTGGCGTTGTTGTGGTGACGCTTCTGCATGCAATTGTTGCTGTTGCTGTTGCGGTTGTTGGTGTACCGAATCTTCGCGTAGATGTTGATGTTGCTGTT
>JAFEAZ010000016.1 GCA_018266085.1 Candidatus Babelota bacterium | reverse complement strand
TGTTAAGTTTTTCTAGAAGCTTCATTTAGCCGGATCTCCTACTTGTGGTTGGATGGTTCGGCTATTTTTTATACCAAAATTTTCTTAATCCGTTAACCCGGGCTTCTTATTACGCATAAGGTCTCGTGAGTACTCATCCACCGTATCCTGCTCGCGCACAGTCGGTGTATGCACGAGCTGAACAATTAAAACAAGATTCAAAAACAAAATAGACAGCGTATGTTAAGAGTTTATGTAGCGCGTGGTTTGCCCTGTGTAGCTGCCCACGTTATTTTGATCCTTTGCGCAACGAGAGCTCTATTTTGTCAGCTAAGCATCACATCAGTGGAAAAGCCTTTTAAAAAAATAAGAAATGAGTAGGCTGTATTGCCGTATGCCGCATAGAAACCATGCGGTAACAAACAACCGTGATCAGATATTTGCACACGTTACTCGTGGTTGGAGCATAATAAGGTATGGTAATGAACAAAAAGCATGTAGTAGTAGCAGTTGCTGTAGCATTATGGGCACAGACTGCCTGCGCAATGATCTATGACAATAGATTCTTCCCCTTTATCAAACCGCCATACATAACGGTTCTCGATCGTTACTCATATGCTGATATAGACTGCTTTATCACGACAGCCCATTCGGCATGGGGTGACAATGATCAAGAACTTGGCATCCCAGAAATGTTTGGTCCTTATGATGAACATCAGCTTGCAACCGCTATTGCAAAGACAGGCAAGCCAAACCCATTAATTGCTGCATTTCCTACTGACAATGATATTTTAATGATGGAGCTGCCGTGGAAAGTGCGAGGCAAGATTCAAGCGCAAGGTCTGCAATTTGGTATGCGCAAAACGATCTGGCGCCATTGGCTTTCAGTCGGTTTTTCATGGTTATGTATGCGTGTCAATTCGAGTCAGACCTTTATACCAACCTTTAATGAACAGGCTATAAAATCTCAAACAACAATCGACCAGCTTGAAGAATTAAGAACGCAGATGGATCGAGAGATTGGCATTACCTGTGCGCATAGCCATCAGGTGGGTATGGGCGACTTAGATCTGTATGTACGGGCTGGCGATATATGGGATTATGTGCTCAAGTGTCGTCGTATTCAAGCAGGTCTTTCAGTAGGTGCGTTGGTGCCAACCGGTGAGCGTCGTCTTATTAATGAACCGGCATCCGTTCCTTTTGGTGGCAATGGACATCCCGGTTTTTATTTTAGTGCTGATGCAGATTTTGAACTGAAAGAAGATTTTAAGGTAGGGCTCATTCTGCGCGGTAGTAAGCGATCACCACGCGCCTGCCTGCATCGTATGCCAGCATGCAAAGAACCGGCACTCTTTGGAGCAATTGTTGGTAAAGCACGTGTTAACCCGGGTGGTACTATTATTTTTGCGCCATACGCAATGTTTGAGAATTTACGTGATGGTTTTGGTGCTTTAGTACAATTTACCCTTACGAATCATTTTCAAGATAGTTGGCATGACCAACGATGCAATAAGTGGCTTGTGCCGGCAAATACTAAAGCGCTCGAAGATCTTTCCTATTGGCGCTCGAGTTATGTCACTTTGTATGCTTTTTATGATTTTGGTAAAATGAAAGTGAAGCGCAACTTTGAACCTGTTTTGACGGTTCAATGGGATGTTCCGGTAAACGTTTGCGATGCACAAAACAGTGCGAAAACGCAAAAAGTTGCCTTCGGTTTTGAATTTAACTTTTGAGAAAAATAAGATTTATGAGGAGCACTTATGCGTTTTTTCCCTGCTCGCCGCTTATTTAGCGTCTTTTCTAATGATTTGGCTATCGATCTTGGTACTGCCAATACCGTTGTTTATGTGCGCCATAAAGGCATAGTACTCGATGAACCGACCGTAGTTGCCGTTAAAGCGAACAGTAATCAAGTGCTTGCGGCAGGAAAAGCTGCCAAAGAGATGTTAGGTAAAACGCCTGAAAGCATTGTTGCTTGTCGCCCTATGCGTGATGGGGTTATTGCTAATTTCGAGCTTACGGAAAGCATGTTGCGCCATTTTATTCGTGTTGTGCATGATGATCGTCGCACGTTAGTTCGTCCACGGATGATTGTGGGGGTGCCGTCAGGTATTACGCAAGTAGAGCGTCGTGCTATTGAAGACACTGCCAAACAGGCCGGCGCGCGCGAAGTATATACTATTATGGAGCCGATGGCTGCAGCGATTGGTGCAGGACTACAGGTTCAAGATCCATCAGGAAGCATGATTATCGATATTGGTGGTGGTACTACAGAAGTTGCTGTTATCACGCTTAAAGATGTTGTATTTTGTCGCTCTGTGCGTGTTGGTGGTGACAGTATGGATCAGGCTATTATTCAGTACGTAAAGCGTAAATATAATCTGCTCATCGGTGAACGCACAGCAGAACGTATTAAGATTGAAGTTGGATCGGCGATGCTTGGTTCAAGCAAAGAGACCGTATCGGTAAAAGGGCGTGATCTAGTAACGGGCGTGCCAAAAACGATTACGCTGACGAGTCCAGAAGTTAACGAAGCATTGCTCGAAACAATTGCAAGCATTATAGATGTAGTACGCGTTACACTTGAAAACACACCGCCGGAGCTTTCGTCAGATTTAGTTGATACCGGTATTGTCATGGCAGGTGGCGGGTCGCTGTTACGCGGTCTTGATCGTCTTATTTCAAAAGAGACCGGATTGCCAGTGCGCGTTGCTGACAACCCATTATATTGCGTAGTTAATGGCGCAGGCAAAGTACTTGAAGAGCTCGACTTCTTCAAAGATGCGTTGATGAAATAGGCACACATTATGTCACGAACGTTTTCTCACGGTATAGAAATAAAAAAGCGGTATGGACAACACTTTTTGCGTAGCACAAAAATCGTAGACTCTATTGTCGACACGATCGATATAGAGTCTGCATCAGTGTTTGAAATAGGCTGCGGTGATGGCTTTTTGACCAGAGCGATCCTTGAAAAGGCTGTCAAGCGGTTGTGGGTATTTGAGATCGATCCGGAATGGGTCAAACATGTTACCAGCACCGTGCCTGATGCCCGTTTAACCGTGTATGAAGAGAATATTCTTGATATTGATGCACAAAAATTAGCGTCACATGCTCCCTGGGTTTTGTTGGCAAATCTTCCGTATCAGGTTACCTTCCCCATTTTGCATTTTTTGCAGCGCAATCGTCACCTGTTGCGTGAAGGAATCATTATGATACAAGAAGAGGTTGCTGAAAAAATATTGAAAACTTCTGGCCGTGGATATGGCTACCCATCTCTTTTTTTTCAACGCTATTTTGCGTGGAAAAAGCTTGATAAGGTGCCACCGACAGCATTTGAACCACCACCCAAGGTGATGTCACGTCTTTTGTATTTTAAGCCGCAAGAACAGGTGGCCGAGATTGCGCATGAAGTTGAATTTTGGAAGTTTATTAAAATCTGCTTTCACCAACCGCGGCGCACGTTACGCAACAACTTGTTGCAGTCTCACTATCAAGTGTCAGCATTAACCGAGCAGGAACTAAATCTACGGGCGCAGCAGATGAGTATGCAAGACCTAATACAGATTTGGAACAAGTTGGTGCCATTCATCGTTGTTCATCTTGCAGCGTGATCGAGTGGCTTTTTTTCGCGTGCGATACGCCATCACTGCTTCACTAAATGCCTGTTCGGAAGCAACTTGGATACGGCTATTGTACATCTTGGACGTGTAATGATCAGGGGCATATTGCAGCACAAGCTGTGCCAGTTTTTGCATTTCAGCATGGGTCAAAAAGCGTGCAAAGGTTAGCACACGCTGCGATTTCTGATTTTTGATAACCATGATCTCATGGTCCGCTCTAATATCAATAAGCGTTGGTTTATGGAACAGGCTCTTTTCTTGGAAATCATTAACCGCCTGTAAAATGATCGGCATAATCGCAACAATTGGCAGTGGGTGCAACGGAAAATGATGGCGGTAGCTGACCGGTGTCCAACCAAAAAACCATAACTCTATGTGGCCCGGTGATGCATTGCGCATAAAACGTGCCTTGCCACTGACGATCGGTGCGCTTTTTACGTTATAAGCATGTTTTTTATAGTTGCATCGGCGTTGTTGTATGCGCCGAGAAGTCGATTGTATCATGCGTGTACATTTGATCTGAATCTGAATCAATTTGTTTGGCAGTTTAAAGTCGCAGCGCGATCTGAAAAGACGGCGCGAAAAAAACCGTTTAAAAGAGAAGCAGTCAAGTTTTTGAATACGATCACCACGCGAATAGATATGATAGATCTTTTCAAACATAGGGTCATTTACTAAGTAATCGGTTTCACATTGTACGGGCATGCCAAGCAGAATGAGTTCGTTTACGGTGAATGTTGGTAGCTCTGGGTTACATTGATATACCTTGGCGAGATTAAGACAGACATTGCCGCCATGGCTATACCCTATGATGCGTATCTTTGGCTCAATACCACGATCACGAAATTTTTGTATCTCGGCAGCGAACGCTCTATAAAAATCATAGGAATCCCGATAGCGTTGAGATGGGCTGAGTAGTCCCGTCCACCCGAAGGTGTAATAATGGTTATCGGTGGGCACATCAGCATTCGCTTGATAGACCGTCTCAAAGACGGCAGCTAACGCGCTTGAGGCATTATTTTTTTGTATATGAGTAGTATCGATTTTTTTCAGGCCGATTTCTTGCATTGCCTGGTTTTGATAGAAGATTGGGTCTTGGCGCATGATCTCAACGGTGCGCGCATAGTTGGTGTTTTGTACTCTATCGAATATGAAGCGTATGCAGTTTGCACAGGTAAAGTGAGGTTTAACGCTCATGATGCCGTGCACGAATACGGTCAAGCAGGTTTCGGTTGTTGAGGTTTGTACGGTATCTGTTTGTTGGTGTGGTTGGGAGTTGCTAGGAAAGTTGGTGTATGCATACAGGCTAGGCTGTATTGCAAGGCAAAGCGATAAGAGAAAAAAGGCTTTGCATACTGTTCTTATCACGGCATTTCCTTGGGCTGTCAGTGTTAGTGCTTGATAAGCATTTAGTATAATAAAAAACGCTCTATCATCTAAATATTTTCACCATGATATCACTATCTTATTTGAAATTAAAATAAAATCGACAATGATGGAGGAAGATGCTTTGTTTGTGGGAGGGCTCGTGGTGAAAGAGTGATTGAGGGCAGGATTTTCTCCCGCCCTCAAGTGAGAGTTCTATAGAGTATTAATCCCACTCTAAAGAGCCGGCAGTTTGATACTCGGTTACTCGTGTTTCAAAGAAGTTTTTCTCTTTGCTGAGGTCAGTTGCTTGAGAAAGCCATGGGAATGGATTCTTTTTACCATAGACCTTAGGAAGATCGATGCGTTCAAGGCGGCGATCTGCAATATATTCAACATATTCGCAGAACTGTTCGGCGTTAATGCCTAATAATCCCTGCGGGCAGGCATCAAGTGCATACTGTTTTTCCAAAATAACGGCATGCTGGATGAGCTCGACGATCTCATCTTGAAATTCTTGCGTCCAGATTGCAGGATTTTCTGCCTTGATCGTATTAATTAAATCGCAGCCGAATGCTAAATGAACGCTTTCATCACGCATAATATATTCGAACTGTTCTCCAATACCCACCATTTTGTCTTGGCGTTTGAGTGCCAACATCATGGCAAAGCCAGCATAGAAGAAAATACCCTCCATAATGACATAATATCCAATGAGAT
This sequence comes from Candidatus Babelota bacterium, assembly GCA_018266085.1. GTDB lineage: Bacteria > Babelota > Babeliae > Babelales > Vermiphilaceae > JAFEAZ01. The sequence continues at coordinate 111,636 of JAFEAZ010000016.1, read as the reverse complement.
CATGCAAAAATGTGCGAATATCCTCGATGGTATCGGTAGTGAAGTTCGGATCAAACAATGAAGTTGTCATCTTTACGACAAATTCATCTTTCTGTTTGATTGTAGGCACCGTTTCATACATGCTGTACATATGTTCTGGGTCTAGACCCAACGAGTCGCAGCAATAGATGAACGTATCCGTATGGACAGCTTCTTCATACGCTTGGCGTAATAGGTACTGGCGACATTCAGGATTGGTCACGTGTTTGTAAACAGCCAAAACAAGATTGTTAGCAGTTAATGATTCTGCGGTAGAAAAAAAGCCAAGATTCCACAAGATCAGACGGCGCTCAGTGGGCGTCAGCACATTTGGCGACTTCCACTGTTCAATGTCTCGCTGCATGGACACTTCTTCAGGTGTCCAATTGTTTGCAACACCATCTTTATAATGTTGACGCGCCCACAAATAGGTCATGGGCAGAATTTTATTCGGATCAACTTTTGAATTATTAATAATGCCTTTTTGGGCCATGAGAGTATCCTCTTTTTATGGTAATTATTGGCATGATTCGCAATCTGGTCCAGCCATGATTGAGCAGGCTGTTGCTACTACTTCAGTAACTCCTAAATCGTCTTGCGCGTCAGACTGTGTCTGGGATGCAGCATCTGCTTGTTGTGGAGCAAACCCTTTATATTCACGCTTTTGCGTATAGCCAAATTTTTTGGCATCCAGCGTTGCCTTTTCGATCTGTGTGGCGCCGAGTGTACGCAAATAGTAGGTCGTTTTCAAGCCCATTTTCCATGCGGCAAGATAGATCGCGTTTAGTTTTGCTCCTGAAACGCCTTTCATGAAGACGTTGTGTGATTGACTTTGATCGATCCATTTGGTGCGACGTGCAGTAAATTGCAATAACCATTCAGGATCAATGTCGAACACCTCTTTATAGGTATCCTTAACCCATTGCGGAATACGTTCAATCATAGCCACATTGCCATCATAATATTTCAGCTCATCGAGCATCTGTGTATCCCAGAGGCCACATTTTTTAAGATCGGCAATGAGGTATTGATTCACAATGGTAAATTCGCCACTCATATTCGCTTTGACGTATATGTTCTTGTAGATCGGTTCAATGCAGGGTATGCAGCCGGCAATATTAGAAATCGTTGCCGTTGGCGCGATTGCCATGGTGTTTGAGTTGCGCATACCATATTGCTTGACATGTGCACGAACCGGAGCCCAATCGTAAAGGCTACTTTTATCGACATCCAATGGTATGCCTCGTTCTTGTTCAACGAGCGCCATAGTATCATAAGGGAATAATCCCCGATCCCATTTAGAGCCTTTATAAGAGCTGTACGTGCCTCGTTCAGCAGCTAACTCTGATGATGAAAGAATCGCATTATATGAGATAAACTCCATAAGAGCATCACCCAAGAAGAGCGCTTTGGTGTCTTCAAATGGTAAGCCAAGTTTGTAGAGCGCATCTTGAAAGCCCATCAATCCAAGACCTATCGGTCTGTGACGTACGTTAGAATCATGTGCTTCTTGTGTTGGGTAATAACAGATGTCGATCACGTTATCGAGCATGCGAATAGCAGTCTTTACCGTTTTTGCTAACTTGGCCTGATCAACCTCTCCATTGATAATATGTTTGCTGATGTTAACTGAGCCCAGATTGCATACCGCTGTTTCGTCAGGTGATGTATTCAGTGTGATCTCAGTACACAAATTCGAGCAATGTATTATACCCACATGATCTTGTGGTGAACGAATATTGCACGCATCTTTGAAGGTTATCCATGGATGGCCCGTCTCAAAAAGACGGCTTAACATTTTGCGCCAGAGCTTAGTAGCCGATACGGTCTTAAACTGTTCGATTTCGCCTGCTGCTGCTTTCTGTTCATATTCGGCATAGCGCAGCTCAAACGCTTTGCCATACAGGTGATGTAGATCAGCCGTTTCGCTTGGGCAAAAGAGCGTCCAATTCTCATCATTGAGCACGCGCTTGATAAACAGATCAGGTATCCAGTTTGCGGTGTTAATATCATGCGTACGTCGGCGATCATCACCAGTGTTTTTACGCAGATCGATAAAATCTTCAATATCAAGGTGCCATGTTTCTAAATAGACGCAGGCTGCTGCACGCCGTTTTCCACTGCGGTTAATTGCTGCTGTTACATCACTGGCGATTTTTAGAAAGGGAATAAGCCCTTGGCTTTCGGTGTTGATCGTTTTTATGAATGACCCGGTTGCGCGTATATTCGTCCAATCGGTACCAATCCCGCCCGACCACTTTGAAAGCTGAGCGTTATCGCCGTACACTTTAAAGATATGGGATAAATCATCAGAGACTGTATTTAAAAAGCAGGAGCTCAATTGTGGCCGTACAAGGCCTGAGTGGAGCAATGTCGGAGTGCCAGGAAGATACTCAAATGAGGACATAGCATGGTAGAACTCAAGAGCGCGTGCGTTTTTGTGCGGTTCATTAAGCGCTAAGCCCATAGCAACGCGCATCCAGAATGCTTGTGGCAATTCTAAGCGTATGGATTTATGTTTCAAGAAATATCGTTCATATAACGTTTTCATGCCCATAAAATCGAACAGCTGATCACGAGAAGGCTCTAGAGACTTGGCGAGCAATGGTAGATCGAAAGTAGCTAATTCTTTTGATAAACAGCCGAGCTCAATACCCCGTTCGATTCCCGTTATAAATGCTTGCCGATAGATCGCTTGATCTTGATCTTTAATAATCGAATTGCCGGTGACTTCGCTAAACAGTTTTTTTAAGAGCAGTTGTGATGCTACCGATCCATAATAAGGGTCGCGCTCAATAAAGGCTACTGCCGCCATAATGCAGGCCTGTTCAAGTTCTTGGACTTTGATGCCATCAAAAATGTTGCATAATGATTCTTGTATAACAAGATCAACATCAATGACGGGATTGCCAGAACTTGCCCACAGAACTAAGTCGCGTAAACGATCGATACTTAATAATTCAATCGTGTCGTCACGCTTAGTAACCGAAAAAGCAGTACCACGATATGATTGTTCAGTATATGATTCTGTTTGTACGCGTGGATGAGCAGCTTGAGCTGCTGCACTATTTTTACTCAGATCCATGGTGTCCTTTCGCTTACTCAAAAAATGGTACTACGCCTTATACTTTTTATGCCATCATGTGGTAATACGATAGAGTTTCTTTATCGTATTGTATTATCACATATCATTTCGCTCTGTTACCTTAAGCGACTACAATCAGTGTCAATTTTTTATTTTATTTCTTGACAGATAGAAGAGCTTGTCGTTTCATGGTTTATCTAATGTAGCGGTTTGATACCGCTGAATCAAATAGTTTTTGCTCTTTTTTTTTCGAAAAATTATTCTGAATTTTTTCGTAACAACTTAAACACAAACGTTTCATATAGAGAATTTTTATTGTAAGTTCGCGTATACCTATAAACCCTGATTGGTTCACTATCTTGAGTGTGTTGGTAGCAACAAAGAAATGAAACAAGAAAATATATGGAATGTTCTCGCTCTCTATAATACCTAACAGCAATTCTCTGCGTTGTGCACCGACGTTCTTGTTGTGGCGCTTTCTTGGCTAATAAGCGTATGCGGTGTATGGTATATCGTATGCGAGCATGTAGAAAGATTTTTAGGCTAGATTTTTTTTGTAGGTGCACAGAGTATGAACATTGTTAGGGTATCTCTTTTCCTGCTGCAGGTTATGCTTGTAGTTCCTGTGTCTAGTCTTGCTTTTGAGCATCAGTCTCAGTGCGATAGTGAAGTTCTGGAGAATGCACAAGAGCCTATTTTTCAGATCGATGGTATCAATGCTGTTATCAATGATCCCTGTCTCGAGCAAGATCAGACTGAAATAGATTATGAACAAGCTTTCGATGAATTGCATGAAGAAGATGAAGAGTCCGAACAAGAGGATGACGAAGTTGATCTTGGCGATGAAGAAATAGAGACGGTTGATTACGAAGAGCAAGAAGAGCTTTTGGTCAGTTCAGCCGATCTTGTGTCGCTGCAGCCGCAGAGCGATACGCCTACCGCCGGACAGCTCACGGAACAACAAGAAGTTGTTAGCCTCCCTGTGATCCTAGTAGAGTCAGAGACGCAATCAGTCATTGAAGATGAACAACAGCTTTGCGATTCGTGCGCGTCGGAGCAAGCGATAGAGGCCAACAAGACTGATGCCGCATCGTATGATCTTATGGATTCTATCCATATGCTGCTTGCCAAGATTAAAGCTTTCTTGTTGTATGTCTGAACATGCAGCTCAAGATAGTCAGGTTTTATTTGGTTGCTACGAGCGAGACACACAGTGGTAGTGGTTTGTACAGATACGCGCCTTCTGCTTTTTTGCAAAATGTTTTTACAGCATTCGTCGTTGCTTGCATAAAGCGTGACCATGCAATGGGATCTGGAAAGCTCGGCCGTGCCTTGCTTGATCCAATAGCTTTATCAAACGCCTGAGAAAAGTTCAGCTGTATGCCATGGTTGTGCGCTGTTCTAATCAGTGCTCCCAGTAATGCACAGGTAGATACCTTCTCTATGTCTTGAATCGTAATACGCAAACCAACCATTTTCTTTTTCTTGCGCGCGCTGTAGTAGGTAAAATTGGTGCTGTGTATAGCATGTTGTGCCAAGATAAGGCGTAGCGCTGCCCAAAACGCAGCCGATACGTTGAGATCGTGCGGGAGCATGATACATTGAAATGCCAATGGAGTACCAATTGCTAGATCAAAAGGGCGTATCTCTCCAAGTAGCCCTAAAAAGGAATAGCCGTAACAAGCTTGTAAGCTTTGAATATTAGGTGACAGATTCATAGCGCATTGTGCTACATTGTGCTGCGTGCTTTGGTAACCGATCATGGGAGCTATTCGAAGATCAGCTTTATTATCAAAGCAATTTTTATTGAAATAGCGAGCAAGCTCTGCCACCGTCATGCCATGACGCAATGGAATTGGTGCTACGCCAATAAAAGATTTTAACTCTGCGTCAACGAGTGGTCCCTCAACGATGCGACCCAAGGGGTTGGGACGATCAAATACGACGAGCGACTTGTGATGGCGAGCTGCAGCCTCAAGTATATAAAATAAGGTAGATATGTAGGTGTAATGGCGCATGCCAGAATCTTGTATATCAAAGACGAACGTATCGATATTATCGAGTACGTCTGGTGCAAGCTGTTTGCCGCTACCGTTGCCATATAAACTTATAATAGGCAGAGCATGTCTATCGACGCTGTCATGCACATCATGAGCAGCAAGGACAGTGCCTAGTAGGCCATGCTCAGGAACGAGTAGAGCTTTTATTCTAACGCCGCGATCACGGAGTATATCGACGGTGGCGCGACCTTGTTGAGAGCGACCTGTTTGATTGGTTATTAATCCTATGCGTTGCGTTGACAACCATCGAATCATTGCGGGAGAAATATTTTCAACGCCGAGTTTAAAAAGAGGATCAGTCTTTTCGTCACACAGAGCCTGCATGCAACAACTAACGACTACTACAATGATCAGCTTGGTTGTCATGCTCGTTTCTCCGCTATACGCTGTCGTTTTTTTCAAAATACTACCACAACGTTGTATCGGTGTTCTTAAGTCAAGCATAACAATAAGATCTTTTTATTATCAAGAAATTTCTAATAAAAAATCAAAAAATGGCGCTAGCTACTCAATGGAATCGACAAGAAAGAGTCTTATTTTAAGATTCCAACCGTAATCTATGCGTTGAAAAAAAAACAAGGCCTGCTATGCTTGCCAGGGAGTTTTTTATTATAGCTACTAAAAAACTTTAGAGGCTTTAATTATTTATAGAATTGTTTTTTTGCGGGGGGCGTATGTATGAAGCAGATCTTTAGAGTGGTGATAATCGCTATGGTACTCGCTTTTTCGGTCGACAGTGGCGCTATGTCGAATGATAAAGAAAGTGTCAGTTCAGAATTTATCTTTGAGGCGTGCAAGAACGGGAATCAAGAACAGGTAAGAGCTTATGTTGAAAAGGGTGGCTCGTTATGTATTATCAATGAAAATGGCTGGACACCGTTGCTCTGCGCTACTATCTATGGACATCTATCTTTGGTAAAAATGTTGATTAAGTCTGGTGCTGATGCATTTTATCTTGATCATAACAAAGATACTGCATTGCAATACGCCGCCTATCATGGACATGTGCCCCTCGTAAAATATTTTATCGATTTGGGCCTTCCTCTGGACAATCAAGATGCACACAATTTTCAGACAGCGTTGCTTGATGCAATTCTCAATGGTAATCAATCCTGTGCACAGGAGCTTATACTCCGTGGCGCACATGTTGCGCTGGCAGACAAACAAGGTACCACGCCGTTAATGGGAGCGGTTAAGCAGGGAATGTTGACGATAGTGAAACTGTTGATTACTCATAAAGCGCCTATTAACGCGTATGATAGTTTAGGCGCTACCGCTTTGTCTTATGCGTATGAAAATAATGCTGACGAAATTATCGCCTTGTTAGAAAGTCACGGCGCTCACGCGCCGCTTACAACACCAGCAGCTATGCGCTATAAGCTGAAAACGGTCAGCATGGCAGACACAACTAAAGCGCTTATCTTGCAGAAGATTGCACAACTGGAGCAAGCGCATGGTAACCCTTATGAAGTTGAAAGCCTGCGTCAAATGTTGCAACATATCTTTAAGCTTCCATGGGGCAACTTCACCAGCATGACCAATGATTTTGCAACGGCGAGAGCCATGCTCAATGCCGATCATGCTTATATGGACAAGGTTAAGGATGAGATTTTAGATTACATTGCCTTATATGTCTTAAAACCTGAACAGGTGCCGCCGATACTCTGTTTGGTTGGCCCAGCAGGCGTAGGTAAAACGTCGTTGGCAATCTCTATAGCAAAAGCACTGAATCGTTCCTTTGAGCGAGTAGCAGTTGGTGGTGTTAGTGAGGCCAGCGCATTGCGCGGACATCAGCGCGTCTATATTGGTGCAGAACCAGGGCTTTTTACGAAAGCGCTCATCCGTGCTGGTTCTATGAACCCGGTTATTTTGGTCGATGAAATCGACAAAATGGGACATTCTACGATGCATGGGGATCCATATGCAGCATTGTTAGAGCTATTTGATCCGCAACAGAATGATGCCTTTCGTGACGAAAATTTAGAGATACCGCTCGATTTTTCAAAAACTATTTTTATTGCGACAGCAAACAGTATTGATAATCTTTCTTATCCATTGCGCGATAGAATGAAGATAGTTCGTCTTTCAAGTTATAGCACCGCCGAGAAGCTCACTATTATTGAAAAGCATCTGCTTAAAAAAATAGCGAGTGAGTGTGGCATTCAGCCAAAAGAGCTGCAATTAAGCAAAAGATTATTGACCTCGATCATTAATGCATATACTCACGAAGCGGGTGTGCGTGCCGTTGGTCGCCTTTTAAAAACGTTATGTGCAAAAGTTGCTCGAGCAAAGCTTGAAGCCGCTCCTATCGTCATCAATCAAGAAACGCTTGCTACGTTGTTGGGGCCCGCACGTCCAGAAAGCAATGTGCATGACCATCAGCCAACTGTTGGTGTGGTAACAGGGCTTTCATGGTCTGAACTTGGTGGCGATACCTTGGCGATCGAAGCGCTCATTATGCCAGGCAGCGGCAAACTGAAATTGACCGGTAATTTGGGTGATGTCATGAAAGAATCAGCGCAAGCTGCGTTGAGTTATGTGCGTGCTCATGCCGACACATTAGGTATTTCGCAAGATCTTGTGCGTCAATCTGATATCCATATTCATGTACCTGAGGGAGCAACGCCTAAAGATGGCCCATCGGCAGGCGCTGCTATTGCAACGTCAATTATCTCTGCCTTTACTAAGCGGCCGGTGAATGGCATGGTGGCGATGACCGGAGAGATTAACTTGCGCGGATCGGTCGAACCTATTGGGGGTCTCAAAGAAAAGATAGTGGCGGCAAAACGTGATGGCTTTACGCATGTCTGTGCGCCGTATGGCAATCGACATGATCTTATGCGTGAGCAAGATGTGCTGAACGATATTCAGGTCACCTGGGTTAAAACGCTTGATGAAGTATTAAGCATTGCGCTGTTGCCAGCAGTATGTAATACCTGATAAAGCATATAGTAATCTATTGTAGACGTACCATTTCTAGCAATATATTGAGCTTAGGCATGGGGTGTCTATGAATTGTAGGCAAAAATCACGAGTAGCAAGAATAATATTATTGTGTTTAGGTTTGACTGTTGTTGAAAAAGGCTGGGTAACCAACACACATCCTTTTGAGATTGGTGCGGTCGTTATTACGCAAGAGGCGCTTTATGCGCTGACGCTTGGTTGTTCAATGATCTGGCGAGCGTGTACCAATTCTAATCACTCTGCAGTCGATCGGCAGTTACGATCAGATTTTTCTGCTTTGGGGGTTCTACCTCGGCGCGTTGCGCCTGACAGGCAAGAAGTTGACCGGATCACTCACACGCCAAGCATTATTAAGCATGATACACATATCGGCAGCCCTTCATCTGCTCTAAGTAACTCATCGCAAGTATCGTCGCATGTGCATGAAACTCCTATTAGGCCTGTGCCTCTTGTGCGGACATCGTCAGCGTCAGTTAAACAAACGAGCAACGTTGCCGATAAAGCACGTGCAGTTGTATCCCATATTACTCACGAACAAGTAGTTCAGGCAGCCTATGCCGCAATTACGCAGGCCGACAAAGCAGCTTCACAAGAACTAGTTCGTCACGTTGCTCTTGATTGGCATAAGCAGATGGAGCAATGTTGTCATGAGACGATGCTCTCTGCGCAAGCCAATGCACATAATCAACTACAGATGAAAATACAGGAATGGAGTCATGGATGGACTTCAGAGTTAACTGAACGAGGTATTACGTACCGTGCGCCAAATCAACGATTGAAAGCTTCCTTTAGCATAGTAGAGCAGCGCGCTTATGGCCCTCTAGCGGAGACTCCAGAGCATTTTGAACGCATGGTTATTAACATGAATCCTGAATATTGCATTCCGGTGCAACATGTTATACAGGTGTTTGTAACAAATGCTCAGTCACTGGTCTATGGCTCGTTGATTGAACGCGTTGCTGCATTGCTCAAAATTAATGAGTTCTCAATTAAAAGATCAGGTTCGAAACAAACATCAGGAAGGGCTATCCAATACGATACCTCTATGTATGACACGCTACAAGAAGCAATCGATGCAGCAAAAGAAAAATTTAAATTAGCTCAGCCGATAGATGTTGTTCCTATAGATAAAGGGGAGCGCGGGTGCTTACCTGACGGAAGAAGAATTAATTGGAGGTGGGGAAGTACTGAAGGATCTCCAACCGTAGAAATATATAACCCAAGAAATGATAAAAAGATAAAGATACGTTTTGTCAATAAAGAGTCTATGCAATGAATGAAGAATGGAAGCAGTGGGAACCTGTAGCGCATAGCGAAGGTAAGTATGGTATTTATCGACTATGTGAAAGCAAAGATGGGCTTGAAGTAATATGCAGGCATCAAGACCTTGATAGAAATATGAGATTGCTGTTTGATCAACATGTTTATGCGTATACAAATACTAATGAGACACTTACTTTACAAGTTTTGAACGGGATTGATGTTCGATATGGATTAAGGTTTTATTCGACTTGGAGTTTTTTTATTGTAGAAAATTCTAACTATATAAAAAGACTATCTGAGCGAGCTTATGGAGTGGTTGACTTTTGTCATCTTAGGCATTTTGTCTTTATCACTTCTGACTCCATGACCGATATTATCTCTGCGCATGAGCCAAAAGTTAGTTGGATTACGCATGATTTGCCAGTGCCAGAAAGTGATGATGAAGACTATGAATGAGCAATGGATCAAGTGGGAACCTATTATAGGTCTTGAAGGAAAATACGATATAGAAAAACTATGCGATGATCTAAGTGGATTTGAAATAATTCTTATACATTCGCAGGATAAAAGTAGAAAAATTAGATTGACTTGGAGGAATTCTGTTCACTCATGTACAAGAACAGATAAAATATTTGCTTACGAGATCCTGGCTTCGATAGATAAAAAATACGGGATTGAGTTTCACAAAAATTGGAGTTTTTTTATTGTTGAGGGTTCAGACTACCTGCAAAGGCTATCAGAAGAATCTAGCGGTTTATCGGACCAGTTTTATGGAGTTATGCATTTTGCTCTCATAACATCAGATTCTATTGTAGATGTTATTCCAACGTAAATTAGATGCACTGTCTTCTCACTACGTGTTTACTACTGATCCTCTTGAGTATGAAAAATTTCTAAACGCACGCGTTGCTGTCGGTAGTGAAGAATATTTTGCCGAGAGAGATCGAGTTTTAGATTCTGTAAAAGGTCAACCGGCAAATAAGGAGAATTGCTTTATAGGACAATGAACTCTTTTGGATATGCTGTGCATGTAGCTGCCCAAGAAGAAATGCTTTTGAAAGAAGGAAAAGACGTTGCATCTGCGAAAAAAATCGCAGAGCAAATGATTCATGATCGTATAACGCAAGACACTCTGATCACACAACGACCGAATATTATTGTAAAGCAAGAATAGCCATCTCAAAAATTCTTGTAATCAAGCGCCTCAGTATATAACACTTGAGTTACCATATTATTTTTTATACTAAAAGGTAGCTCATATGTTCTCTCGATGTAGACCTATCATAACGTTTCATGGCGCACTGGCCATTCTGGTATCTCTCCAGATTATAGATTGCCAAGCTGAGTCAAAACGATTAGCGCCACTGTTGCAATCGCCGCAATCTATCAGCATGCAAGCACATCTTGCCTCAGCCTGGTATCCATCTGACGCACCTGCTCTGGAAGCCTTGCTGAATGGTCTTGAAAGAAAGTCGGCGCGGCTGGGCACACCACTTGACCCACATCAGATTCGTGCGCTCGTAGTGCCTCATGCAGCGCTTGAATACTCAGGTGTAGTTGCGGCAGCAACCTATAAAACGGTAGAGCATGCAGCTATTTCGCGCGTGATTATTCTTGCGCCATCACATTACAAAGCTATTGCTGGTGTACGGTTGCCAACCTTTAGTCGCTACGTTATGCCACAAGGTGATGTTCTTATCGATACTGCGGTGGTGAAAGAACTGTCGAAGAAGAAACTGTTTACGTTAGATGATGGTCTGTTTAAACAGGAGCATGCAGTTGAAGTGCAACTCCCTTTTGTCCAACGGTATTTAAAGAATGTCCCCGTGGTGCCGCTCATTGTTGGTGATCTCACTACGCAACAGATCATTGCAGTTGCACAAGCGCTTGCTCCTTTCATAGACAAAAAGACGCTGGTGATAGTGAGCACCGATTTTACCCATTATGGCAAGCAGTTTGCGTATACACCTTTTAGTGACCATATTTCTGAGCGCATTCAACAACTTGATGCAGCAGTGGTTACGGCAGTGCAAGAGAAAAAGCTTGAACCATTTTTAGAGGTGATCAAAAAAACGGGTGCCACCGTATGCGGACGTATGCCACTTGCCCTATTTCTAGCATTATGCCAACAACAGGTATTTGGTGATCTTGAATCTCGTTTTATTGCGTATGAAAGATCAAGCGATGCGCAGGTAACGGGCAGTAGTGTAAGTTACGTTGGTTTAGTTTTTACTACGCAAAAACGTGCATCACAGCAATTGTCTGATCAATTTACGCGCATGGAGCAGTACCTGTTTCTTGAGCTTAGCAAGGGTATGTTGGCTTCGCTCTATGATCAATCAAAAAGCCCTTTTTTATTGCCTTGGTTAGGAACCGCAGGTGATGAAAAGCGTGGCGTTTTTGTGACGCTGTATAAAAAAAATGCGCTTGATGCACAACCTACTAATCCTCTAGGAGATCTTCGTGGATGCATAGGTCTTATTGAGCCAACCATGCCGTTAAAGCAAGGCATAATGAGCATGACCGAAGCTGCTGCAGTACGTGATACACGTTTTAAACCGGTCACGGCCGATGAGTTGCCAGCAATTACCGTCACGTTGTCGATCCTTTCCATGCCGGTTAAAATCGCTTCATATCGTGATATTCAGCTGGGCAAACATGGCATTATTTTAAAAAACGGCAATCAGCAGGCGCTCTTTTTACCCAAAGTAGCTGTAGAGTTTGGGTGGGATTTGCCAACGACCTTAACGCAATTGTCACAAAAAGCTGGACTGCCTCCCGCGGTATGGAAAGACCCAGCAACAGAGTTTCAGGTATTTACGAGTCTTGATATTTAGATGAGAAAAGGGTGGCTCCATGGTATCGAGGATACGAGATTGGTTCAGAACGGCGTGGCATCTCTTGCGTTCTTATTTTCAAACTATTCGTGGCGCTTGGAAAGTAGCGGCTCTTGCGCAGCCCGTTGTGTCGATTTTTGGCGGAGCTCGCATCGGGCAGGATTATCACTACGCAAAAAAGGCTGCCGAACTTGGCGGCATGCTTTCGCAAGCCGATATTTCGGTACTCACCGGCGGTGGTCCGGGAATTATGCAAGCGGTCAGTTGCGGCATTAAGCAGCTTGACGGAACAGGCAAAGGTAAAACGATCGGTATAGGAGTAACCGATTTGGGAGAAGAGGCGCCGAATCAATGTGTGCATGAGTATATAGAGTTGAACTATTTTTTTGCTCGAAAATGGCTTTTAACCCGCTATGCATCAGGAGTCGTCTTTTTTCCAGGAGGGTTTGGCACGCTTGATGAGCTCTTTGAGTTAATTACCTTGGTGCAAAATAAGAAAACAAAGCGCATACCGATCGTTTTATTTGGTGTTGAGTATTGGAAGCCTATGATTGAATGGCTTACTCACGAGCTCTATCAGCATGGTTTTGTCACCGAGCAGGATCTACAGCTTTTTACCATCACTGATGATCTCAACAAGGTGTTCTGTCTTTTGCGCGATGAATGTACCGTTGAACCACTCAAGTTTTAGGTTCCGCCATTACATGTGTCAGCCTGCATTCTAATGCGGGGCAAGTGCAGCACAGACGTGATAGCCAATCAATGAAAAAGGCAGCGCAACGAGTGCTGCAGGTAATGCCAAGGGGTAGATCAAAAAGAGTAGAAAGCTACCACCGCCTATGCAGGTAGCAGCAATCGCTGCGTTAGCACGAGGTTGTGCGCTGTAACAGGCATACAGCAATGGTACGAGTAGACAGCTGACTGACAATGCATAACTTTGTATTGCAACGTCAATGATGTTCTGGTGAATGGCAAATGATCCGACCACAGCAGCTATGCCAATGGCAAGTGTTATGAGTTGTGATGATACGAGGGTGCGTTTGATGCCGATCGCTTCATAATCAAAATCTTGTGCGATGTTTGAACTAATAGCACACAACAGCGAGTCTGCCGTTGAGGTAATAGCCGCCAACACGCCGCAGGCGGCACAGGCAAACACAAAATCATTAGTAATAAACTCTATCATAGACAAAAACGGGTTGGCGCCCGTTGGCAGCGGCAGTGCGAGCAGCTTTGCTTGCATGCCAAAATAGACCGGCACGAAACCAAAAACGATAATAAAAATACCGGCTGCCAGTGCTGCCATCAACGCAACGCGCGGTGAACGTGCAGCAAAAAAGCGTTGTGCAAGATCCTGCTCAACAAGCGCAAAGAGTGCTGGCATAAGCAGCGTTGCTAGTATGCGAGAGATATCTAGCTGTGAGCTTTTTACAAACAGTTGTTGTGATTGCCACAGCTCAGACAAACTTAAAAGTCTATGTGGGCGCATCAAAAAACTATAGAGCGATATGCTCCCAATAGATCCGATAATAAAAAGTACTTGCGCAGTGTCTGCAGCAACAACCGCATGTAATCCGCCAATCATGGTGTATATGATAATGGCACACCACAGCAAGGCGAACGCAACCTCACTGTGCATGCCAATGCTTATCAGTAATGCTCGTGAAGAAATAACAATTGAGATGAGAATGCCAAAGAGTGACACGATCGAAATGATAGAGGCAAATTTTTTTAAAAACAGTGAGTCGTACCGTTTTTCAAGTAATGCTGCCGTCGTCCCTACGCCACCTTCTTGCAGTTTTGCTGCAAAGCCGCTGGCCAAAATCAAAAAACCGATCGCAATACCCAACGTATACAGCAAACCATAAAAACCATAAGCGTATGACCATTGCGATGTACCGATGAGCATATTGCCGCCCAACTGTGTGGCAATTAAGGTAAAGGCAACCTGGTGCAAGCTTAGTGACCTGCCAGCCAAGAAATAATCATCGGTCGTTTTGGTTTGCTTGGCAGCACGCAGGCCGATGATGATGAGCGTGGCTATGAAGGTAGCCAGTACTGAGAAGAATATAATCGGGTTCATAGAGATCCTTAATGAGATTAACAGTTTTCGGCTTGTTTATTCTCCTCTTTTAGCATCTTTTTGTACAGAGAGTCTCTGAATTGTTCCAGGGCAAACGCATCTAAATGTGCATACCTTACACATCACCAAGCGCTAATCCCAGGTCATCTCCACCTTGAGCGGCCTGCACTTCGAAGCTGCATAAGCAGCATAGTAGGGGGATCCATCTCACAACAACAAAAGACGAGATTAAGAGAAACGTGTTCTTATCATTTTTTTAGACCTGTTTTTCCTATTATTTCTATTGGATAAGAAATTTTATTCCTGGATTTGACAAAATAGGCCTATAAGCTATAATTAATACGCCATCTGTAATACATATCAAGAAAGCCCAATAATCTATGGAGTTTATTATGATAAAAACTAAGTTTGTTATAGCGGGACTGTTAGTATCTGCTTTTTATATGATTGAGCCTTCTGCGGGCGCCCAGCCGGTTGCTGGTCCGACAAGAAGAAACCCTCGCCTCTATGATCTGCCAGGACTGATGAATAGCTTACCGCCAGAGTTAGCTCGAGAGGTTTTCGATCGAATAGCAAAACCAATTGTTGAAGAGCGCTATAATCCAAGACCTGAAGTTGAGAATGCCTTGCGTGCAGCATTGGGCGATGAGTACAATCAGCTTCGATATTCATTTGGTAATGGCGACGTCATGACTCGAAGCCAATGCTTATATCTTAAGTTTTTTGTGTTGGGCATTGCTGCTGGCAGGAATGGACGACAAGAACGAGACCTTGTTAGAAAAGAATTGGTAGAGACTCGAGAGATTCCGAATCCTGTTGGACCGATGACACTTAATCACATTGTCGCGGAAAATGCTGAGCAGCAAGCAGCTCAATTACGACGTGAACAACGAGCTCATTCATCGACGTGGCAACGATTTAGCGCTATTCTAGGCGGCAGATGTTGTCGTAGATAAAACCAGAGTAATAAATAAAGATATCGCTATGTTGATGAAGAAGCCATTCTTGTTGAGATTGATGTTAGGGTTTGGTACGTTATCGATGGCCAGTTTTTATGGCGCTGCAGATGATTCCAGACCTGTTAAGCGTGTGCGGTTTGCTAATCCCACAAGTATGGGCCAGAAACCTGAAGACCCATACGGAACCTGGATAGATTTAGGGTATATCAATCCTGTAGCTAGAAAATCCGTCTGTCAAAAATTTAATGATTTGGTTGCCCGCATCTTTAAGCGCCTTGATAGCTAACTTACGGCTTCAAAAGTGTTGAGATCTGCTCTATTGCGTCATTGGCTGATCTATACAGAATGCCAATCATGCCGTGCCGTTGTGCTGCGGTAATGTTACGCTTGGTGTTATCAACAAAAATAACCTGTTTGCCCATCGGATTGCACTGCGCATGGTATGCATGAAATGCCGCGTCATACGGCTTGCCAACATAATCGGTGTGTGCATGCGTATAACAGATGGCATCGAATAGGTTGATCAGATCGGGCTGTTTGGCAACAAGATCATCTAAAATAAGATCTCCAATATTTGAAAACAGATGCACCTGATAGCCGCGTGCTTGCAGCTGTTTAATAAACGCAACGAGCGGTTGATTCGCTTGCTGTGCGTTACCCACCTGTATCAAAAAATCTATGGTTGGCTTTAAAAAAGGGTAATCAGTCTCAACCATCTGTAGATAAGCGGCTGCAACTTTATGCGAACGCCATAGCTGATACACTTTTTTTAAAAAAAATGGATTAAAACTATAAAGCCCTAAGCGCAGTATGCTGCCAGGGTTGCGCAGGCCCAGTTTAAGGATCTTCCAATAATCACTGGTGCTGACAACGCCGTGCAGATCAAAGGCTATGATAATTGTTTTTGTGTTATATGACATAGGTATGCACGCATGCAGTTAGTTGGTTATATGCAAAAGCGTTTTAGCATCAAGTTCATCATAATGATCGATAATCAGATCGGCTTGATTGAGTAGCTCTGGGCGTTTGGCGGTAGTAATGCCCACGCAAAACATGCCAGCCTTTTTTGCCGCAGCAACACCATGTGGTGAATCTTCAATCACGATACAGCGTGCTGGATCATGACCAAGCTTCTGGGCAGCATGCAAGAAAACGTCAGGGTTAGGTTTGCCAATGCCGTTGACGTGGTCAATATGGTAAATGTGCTCACCAAAAAATTGTGTCAAATTCAACCGTGCGTTGGTTGCCTGTACCGTTGAGCGATTGGCATTAGTCGCTATGCCCATAGCGCATGCATTGCTGACCAGATCGCGGTGGAATCTAGAAAAACCATCAATCAAAGTAACTTCGTGTGGGTAGAGAGCGTTGGCGATAGCTCTTTTTTCGTGTACCAGATCATCTACTGAATCGGGCAGGTTCATATGCTCTTTAATCAGTGCGCAGGCTGAGCGCATGTCAACGCCATGCAAGTTGAGTTCAAAATGAGCTTTGATCTCGGGAGTTACGGTAATTGACCGAGAGGATAATAAGGTGATGAGCGCTTGTTCCCAGACGGTTTCTGAGCTGATGATGGTGCCATCCATATCGAAGATGACTGCTGTGTATTTCATGCGGTTTCCTCGTACACCCAAAAGAGAATTAAAAATGTGTAGGGTGTTTATACATACACTATGAGTATACACCATGCACGCGTATACTCATAGTGGTCCTTTACTCCCGCCCCAATTTCCCGGCCTTTTATTCGGCCTTGTTTTGTAAAGCTTTCAGGCGATCAGCAGTTTCATCAAGTACTTTGAGTACGCTTTTCTTAAGCGGCTCTTTGGTGCCTGCTAACAGGTTTGCTTTACGTAAAAATTCTGGGGCATTAATGATCTTTCGGTACGCTTCTTGGTAAGCGTCGGCATCTATATCTTTTGTTTGACCGAGTAAGGTTACCAATGGCGTTAAGCTGCCATGTAAAGCAGCGCGCGCTTGTAGCTCAGGGAAACTGTTTCCTGCAAACCCAGGCAATGCAGTATAGTTACCTGTATTAAGAGCAGTGACGATCTCTTTAATGCTGTTGAGCAATAAGAACTTCTCCTGTTGTTGAAATTCGGTAACCAATGCTGCATAGTCGGCAGATCGTTCGATGGTGCCATCGGGGATTCTTTTTGCAATGGTACCTGAATCTGCAACGAATGCGTCAAGTTCGGTGATAAAGTTGGCAAAATCGTTCTTAGCGAGTGCATCGAGCATAGTGGTCAATTTTCCAGCATAAAGCTTTTGATTTTCGATTGTGTCTTTTGAGTTGGTTATTATCTCGGGGTAATCAGTACCAGAGGTGATTTTTGCGGTGTTGAGCGCCGTTAACGCGTTAACTAACAAGGACAAGGCTTTACCGTTTTTGGCTGGTGAACTCATATCCTCATTAAATGCTGTGAGTGTTCGCATTAAAATACCGTATGGTTCGATCGTTTTTCTAAAATCTCCTGCCGGTACAGTCCTGGTGAAGCTGTTTGGTATTGCTTTAAGATAATGTACTATGGCTGAGTACACCGCATCTGCTTCCCGATCAAACTTTTCAAAGACAGCAACAAGAGTAGGCTCTTGTAAGGTGTCTTTGACGTATCGATAGAGCTCATTGCCTTTTTTGTAGCCTGGATTCTTACTGACCTCTTTATTGTATTCTTGCATGTAGGTCGTTAAATATTTCAAAAGTTCGAAATGTTTTTTATGGTTTTCGATTCTTTTTTTAATATCACCGATCTGTCTTTCAGAAAAGCCTATGGAGGCGAGATTCTTAGCAAGATCATCAAGCTTGTCAGGATTTGTTTTGAGAAGATTGATTGCGGTTTTTAAGTCCACAAAATCCCCCTTTATCTTAGAGAGTTGTTCTATAACCTCGGTCAATGTCTTGGCAGCAAAAGCATCTTGGGCAAAAGATGCGCCAACCATTTCAGGTGTGCGCTGTTCAACCGTTTTTGTTTTGGTACTAGTAAAGCGTGGTTTGAGCAATATTACATCCAACACTTCTTTTGCGTTGCTGAGATCTTTCTTCGCCTTCTCGTCATTGAACGTGAGATATTTGCTTATCGAGTTGATACACTGAAGCGATGGATTTTTTATGGTAAGGCTTGCCGGTTTTCTTAAGATTTCAAGCAGAGGTGGGTTGAATTTTGCCGATGGCGATTGAGCATCAACCATCAGACCGTATGGTTTCAAGAAGTTAGGGTCGGTTAAAAAATCACGCAGTGCTGGCAACCAGTTCTCTTGCACGGTAGCGGTAGCGGGGTTTGACTGTATAAAGTAGTGTATAATCACGTGATCCGATATCTCTTCAGCGACTTTGCTGTTAACAAACTCGCGCAAATCGCGCTCCCCACGCCCAGCGGCAACGATAAAGGAGATAATCCAACGAATATCATCTTCCATCGAAAGATCAGGAGTAGCGTCAAACAAGTAGTTATTGCATGCATCAAGCCACTCTTTAAAATAAGCCTCTTTGTTACTATTAAATTCAGTCAAATAGAGTTGCGGATTTTGAGAATCATAGTCTATGTCTTGCAGCTGTTCCATAAAATTTCGTAGAGGGAAAGCATGAGCATCTTTTTTATAGAAATCAGGCTCTTTGTTTAGTTTGGCAAATAAGTTGTTAAGAATAGTGACATACGTTTTGCCCGTTATTTCTTTAGGAAACGTTGTTATACACAGCCTAATACACTGCTTGAAGAGCTCGTCTGAGGTAGTAGTCATGGTTTCGGCAAGAGCTTTCACTTCGTTGTCAAAAGATGCAGCTGCAGCACGATCAAATAAAGGCTTGCTGAAAGCTTCGGTCATACACTCGGTGACCGATTGCTTGGTCGTTGCTAGAGAATGAGCCTGTTTTTTTGCATTGAAGCAGTTTTTGATACCATCTTTAATGAGTTGAGCAAGCTCGGCACGTTTGTAAAAAGCTGGGTTGTTTGCCAACGCTTCAAGTTCTGTTTTTATAATGTTCATATACGATGAATTATCCAAAGCATAGACAGCCATTTTTTTGATAGCGGTTATCAACAAAGCATCGGAGTTGTTTTTCTGTTCGGCCGTTAAGTTGTTCATCTGGTCGGATGAGAGTGGCGCGAGAGTTTTTTCGCTTTTTTGAGAGCTGCCTGGCAACTCTAGAAACCCAGGAGGAGCCGGAGGAGCTCCAGGAGCGTTTCCAAAATCTGGCGCTTCAGGCGCATCAGGAGCAGCAGGAGCCTCAGATTCTGACGGAGCTTCAGGAGTTACGAGCTCTGCAGGTATTCCTGCTTGTTCCTTTAATCGCTTGAGCTCTTGCTGTAATTGTGCAATCGTTTGGGCCTGTTCAGATACTGGTGCAATCTGGGCAACTGCAGGGGTTGCCACATCAATCGATCCGATCTTGCCAACCAGTTTTCCGCTCTTATCAAGAATCTTGCTTGATCCTTTTTCAAAATAGAACCAATCGGGGGCTACAAAAAACCATTGCCCTTCTCCAGCACCCGATGGTCTTTCTGTTGGAGCGCCTAGGGGCTTTTCGAGCGTAATGTTTTTATCTTTGAGTACCCATTCTTGGCCTTCAGGGGCTTTGGCAAGTGTGATCGTTGCAACAAACCCTCTGTTTGCTAGTTCTTGGTCAATTTGCGCAACAAGATCGGGATTATTTTTCGACTGTTCTTTTTGTGCCAATAGTTGCGGTATCGCATACAGCTTCCAATTGATAGCACGAGTTTCCATACGCGCATGGAGAGCTTGGCTGCATACCATGCTAACAGTTACCAGAATAACCTGTAGACGTACCATAAAATAATCTCCGGTTTATTGCTATCTATTAAAACCAATTTTTAACCAGACGCCCCATTGTGAGAGCGCCGTTGTTACATGATCTGTACGGTTGCCCCATTCAACCGATGCGCCGACACCGACAAAAGGGTTGGTGCCATTGCAGGTGTGCCAATCGTAACCGGCATGGAAAAAGAGCATCTGAGACAATGCCCGTGGTGCTAACCCTGACGTGTTATTCAGATCAGCATCTGTCAGTAGTATCGCTTGTGCAGAACCATTGACCGTAGCGGTTGGTGTGAAAAGGGGCAGAGAGTTAAAGGTTGCAGGGCCAGGGTTGTCTACATTATCGTTAGTGAAATCGCTGTTGCCTGGTGCTTGACCGCCTTGAATGGTTGCCGCATGTTGCGTGCCATTGAGCGCAACAAAAACTGACGGGTTATCAAGTGCAAAGCCATACAGTTGAGTATCACCTTTTAGAGCATAGGCATTATTAGGAAATTGCTCTCTGCAGCCCATCTTTTCTTTGCTTCTAAACCAGAGATCGTAACCAATATCTACGGTACAATTTTTGTAGGTGTAAGCAGCCTTTATAACAAAATCCACCTGTGCGTCGACGCTAATGTTGGCCCACAACGTGGTTACATTGACTGCTGGTATCAGTTTGCCGCTATATTGGTTTTGTACGGGAACTTCTACAATCGGTGCTCCGCGATTCACCTCGAGTCCCGATACCAGTGGAGCGCTCATCTGCTCCAAGAGCATGTAACGACTCAAGCAACCATTTGCAGTAAAATCGAATGATCGCCGTTGGCGTGCGGTAAATAGGTGCGTTACGTTGAGATCGCTATAAAGTGCAACTGCATGGTTCTCGCATGCGCTTGACCATGCGGTGACATGGCCAGTCAGACCTGCACCCAATTCCCAATGGCCACCGTTGCCAATCATCGGTTCAAATAAAAAATCGCCACGCGATCTGCAACCGGTTGGAATTGAGGTGCGTATGTTCCAACCAAAGTGATGGGTATCACACAGTATGGGATTATGGCCAAGAGCAACCTGTACTTCAGCAACATTCGTTCTGGTGCGTTTGCTGCAACAGATGCGACCTGCCGTCAATGGTTGCATGTCGCCAACCGTTTGCTTACGACAGAAAGCGTTGGTCACCGACGACTCCAGAACTGAACGCTCTACAGCACTGCTCGCCATATAACCGGCAGGATAGGCGTTTGTGCCTGGTTGTTCAATCGATTCACACATATTCATCTCCCATGCAGCATAAACGAGAGGAGCATGTACGCGAATATAAGCTCCTGACCAGAGATTATCCAGCGATTGATACCAATCAAGATCGAGCAGAGCGTTTTGGACGCGCGGTTTAAAGGTCACACTGCTTTGAAAATCGGTGGGCAATCCAAAATAGTCAGCCAGTATATCATGTTCGCCGCGTGCGCTTACTTGGCTGCCGGAAAAGATGCGCGTTGGGCAGCCAAAGAAATACTCAGCAAGTTGGTTCTCTTTGAATGATTGTGTATATTCAGGGGTTGCTGAGAATGTGCTGTAACTACAACGGTCATGGGCTGGGATGTTAATAAACTGTTGCCAGCCGACCAGTTCGCGTGCGGCATTAACAGTTTGAGACCGTGGGCTAAAAAAGGTGTAGCCATGAGCCGCCGGGACTAAGAACAGCAGAGAGAATATACTATAACGTGACCAGCTTAAAATACTCAACAGGGTAGGTTTTTTGAAACATTGTTCTATACCGTTCATATGTCTCCTTATTTTTATTGTCAACAATAGTAACGGTTTGCCGCTGTTGGTTGGTAGCATTTGCTCAAAAATCAGTGAAGATTAATGATTGTTACTGCATGTTTCATGATTGTTATTCGTATGCTAGACTGTCCTTATCAGCTATACATGAACCAAAAAGATCTTTTTTAAGTACAGGAGATTTTAATGAATATGCGTGCACGAGCTTTGGATCTGGTAAAATTAGGAGTGATAGGGTTGGCTCTAAAAGCCGTTTCTTTGTATAAAATAAGCTTTATCTTCGGCTCACAGGCAGCATTTTTCAACGGTTCTTCCGTGGCAATTCCCTTGATCGGTTTTTTCGTAGGATCATTAGGCAGTGTTGCGTTTCTCTTGGCTCGATTAAGTAGTTGGTATCTTTTTAGTTCAGGCTCTTTGCACCTGTTGTCATTTGTTATACCGGGCTTTTGTGCATCGCTCTATTGGACTACCAAGCATAGCCTGCTGCGCTTTTGGCTACCATTGAGCTGTATGGCCGCGTTTATAGCGCATCCGGCTGGTCGTGACGCATTCATATATAGCTTTTATTGGTTGATTCCTGTTGCGTTGTATTTTACCAACCGTCAAAACATCTGGGCAGATGCGCTGGGCAGCACGTTTGTTGCGCATGCTGTCGGATCGGTTATCTGGATTTATACTGTGCCAACGACAGCAGCACTTTGGTTGTCGTTGCTACCGGTTGTTGCTGTTGAGCGACTGGTGTGTGCTGCAGGAATGGCAGGCGTCTGCTATGCGTATCTGATGGCGCGCACTCCTGTGCATGCCCTTATTGCTCGCCTAAAAACAGCAGTACAACAGTATAAGCACGTATAAGACGTATTAGGCAGCAGTATGATGCAACATCTTGCATGTGTCATGGATGGCAATCGTCGCTGGGCTACCAGTCGCGGGTTACCCACCTTGTTTGGTCATAAGCAGGGAGTAGATGCCGTCAAAACGGTAGCCGCTTTCTGTTTAAAGCGAGGAATTCCTCATTTATCGCTCTACACCTTTTCGCTTGAGAATTTCAAGCGCTCTTTTGAAGAGAAGTCATACCTATTTAATCTCATCGACGAGGTTGTGCAGCAAGTCACTCATGATCTGGTTGAGCAAGGAGTACGCATACGATTTATCGGTGATCGCTCATTCTTTCCTGAGTCGCTGCAAACGACCTGCGCGGCAATCGAGCAAGCGACTGCGCATGCAACGAGGTTAGAATTGAATATCCTTTTTTGTTATGGTGGACGACAAGAAATTCTCAGCAGCGTTAAGAAAATAGCGCACGAGGTTGCAGCAGGCACCCTGTTACCCGATGAGATTACCCAAGATCATATTCAGCAGAACCTGTGGATGCCACCCCATACTCCCGATCCTGATCTTATTATTAGAACGGGAGCTGTGCATCGCATGAGTAATTTTTTGTTGTTCCAGTCAGCTTACAGCGAACTCATCTTTTTCGATTGTATGTGGCCAGATATGACAGAAGCACTATTTGAGCAGGCGCTAGAAGAGTTTAACCAGCGATCAAGAAGGTTTGGCGCATGAAGCAATCGATTTGCGTGTTGGGTGATGGCGCTTGGGGCACCGCGATTGCGGTATTATTAGCCAACAATGGCCATAGCGTAAATCTATGGTGTAACGATGAATCAGTTGCGCGCACTATCGCTCACCATGGCTGCAATGATCGCTATCTATCAGGCATCACACTACCTAACACGATTACTCCAACCATCGATATCGCACAGGCCATGCAAGGAGCTCGTTGGATCTTTGAAGCGGTACCGGTAAAATTTTTACGTGTAACGGTAGAAAAAGCTAAGCCGTACGTTACAGCTGATCAAGCATGGATTGTGCTCAGCAAGGGTATTGAAAAGGATACACTGATGCTCCCCAGCCAGATAATCGATGCGGTGCTTGGCTATACGGCGACACAAGCCGTTTTTTCTGGCCCAAGTTTTGCACGTGATCTCGCACACAAAAAAATTACTGCAGCAACGTTGGCAGTAACCGATTATCAGGTAAGTAGTGATCTGATAGCGCTGTTGGCAAACAGTTATTTTCGCCCATACATAAGTTATGACATGCTCGGTGCTCAGCTCGGTGGAGCACTCAAAAATGTAGTAGCGCTTGCCATCGGTATGCTCGATGGTGCAAGCTACACCGACAATACGAAAACTTTTATTCTCGCTCGCGGGCTGCAAGAGATGATCATGCTCACGCGTGCACTGGGCGGTCAGCATCAGACCGTCTATGGACTTTCTGGATTGGGTGATTTAGTGCTTACCTGCATGGGGTCGCTCAGTAAAAATCTTGCCGTCGGCAAGCAGCTTGGTGCCGGTCGCACGCTTGATCAGCTTATTGCTCAATCAGGAGCTATACCTGAGGGTGTTAATACCGTCGTCTCCGTCAATCAACTAGCTCTCAAGCTTAATCTAAGCTTGCCGCTATTTCAGGGTGTTTACCGCATTATATTTGAGTCTAGCTCGTTAGACGCCTTACTCAATGATCTGATGTCGCAACCGCTTGAGCATGAGTGTACGTTATAACTATTAGTAAGCCAGTAAAAGATATTATCTATCTTGCGGCACACGCGTTTTGTTGTTTCGATACCATATACATGCCTTATGCAGTAGGTGTGGTATTTCGTACTGGCGATCAATTAAATTATATGCCCGTAATATTCTTTGTGATGTAGGACAAGATATTACATTCACAGAGCCCTTTTGTTCATCGCGTTGTAGATCTTCTTGTAGTAGCTGCATGAATTCGACATGAGCGTTACCATACTCTGTCTTGCCGCTCAGATTTTCCAGCGTTAATTGGTTCGTTTGGAACTTTGTATGGTTTATAATAAATAGGTACAATTTATCTAAACGCTCTTGTTCTTGTTGAGTCTGTTTTCGTGCTTGTGCAGCGGCACTGATTGCTCTTGACCTTTTTGTTCTGCCAGCATCTGCTGTTTGTGCAGAGCTCAGCATTAGACACAACCCAATACACACAGATGATCGCCACCATTTTTTTGAGAGCATGATGCAGTTCCTTGTACTTTTTTTGTATCAATCCGGATTGCTCAATAGCCAATATTCTATCTAAAAGTATTGGCTATTGAATATAGATGTTTAAAGTTATGACCTAATTTAAGACAGGTAAACCACTAGTTTAACTAGTGGACTCACAAGGCTTGGCTTTTGGATTCAAGAAAAGATGTTGTTGCATTATACTTTTTCGGCTTGACTTTTTTCTTTGATTGTAGCGGCGCAGATTGTGTAAGCGCTTGCGCAATTGCTGGTTTATATAGTTCTGCAGTAAATAGGACAGGCTCATTAGGGTTTTTACTGCAAGTCCAGCCTAAGCCTGTAGATAAAAATGTTCTTTTTGAAGATGGATAGAAGTGAAAGATTGTTGAGTTTTTGAAAACTTCTGGTTTGTAAAGATTATTTTCGCCTTTGTTATCTGCAGGGAAATATAGAATTTGTATAGCTTGGATTGTTTTGTTTGAAGGCTCAAAGATATATACGCATGCCTCTTTTGGAAAAGATTCGCCAAGTTTACTTTGCTCTATCAATCGTCCAACAAAAGCCGTGTATGTTTCTTGAGGGAGAGCAGGATCGTTTTTTATAGCTCTTAATATGTACGTGTCAGCTGTTTGGCCTTTATCTTCGCTTGCATCTGTTATAGGTGTTAGGCCTAACAAACCAAGGCCTACAAGAGTGAGAACCATAACGCGAGAAAAATGTTTGTGCATGAAGCTTCCTTTGGAATAATAAAGTATTGGTTATAATGATCGTACAATTGTTGCTTCACTAAAAAATCTTTTGGTAGTACCGACGATCTGATACTCATCTGTTCCTTTGCCAAGTATTACTAACACACTGTCCCGGTGTGATAAACTATATGCTTTTTTTATAGCTTGCTCGCGATCAAGTTCACGAATGACATTCTGTTGTTTGCCGACAGGAATACCGGCACAAATATCTTCGATAATATCCTCTGGTTGCTCGGTGCGTGGATTGTCAGAGGTCAAAACAACCAATGATGCATACTCTGCGGCAATAGCGCCCATGACGGGTCGCTTCGCTTTGTCCCGTTCGCCGCCGGCGCCAAAAATAACGATCAAATGATCGGTTAAGGTGCGTAGTGTGCTCAACACCGCTTCATATGAAGAAGGGTTATGCGCATAGTCGATGTAGCATGAAGCGCCATTAGGCAATGGGTAATGGGCGAGTCGTCCAGGGACACCCGAAAACGTTGCAAACCCCTGTTGAACGTGCTTTGGCGTCAGACCGAGAAAATATGTTATGCCTGTTACACCCATGCTGTTATAGGCATTGAAGTTACCAACGAGAGCAGGGCATGTAATTGTGTAGGGCGTGCCAAAACAATCAACAGATCCTTGTACGGTGCCACTTCTTGAACTAACAAAAGTACCAACAAATGCAGATCCCGAGTCGCTTGCCGTGTGCATGCGCATCGAAAAACAGTTGGCATAGGTATTCCTTAATGGTGCGCATGCAGCATCATCACCATTGACAAGCGCTGGAGCACCAGGCTTTCGTTGATCAAAAAGGGCTGTTTTTGCCGCAAAATAGTCGATCATGCTCGTATAAAATTCGCCATGCTCCTGAGAGAAATTGGTAAAGAGTAGCGCATCATACAAAAGCGCATGCACGCGATGCAAGGTAACCGCTTGAGCTGCTACTTCCATCACTACATGAGTGACGCCCTGCTCGACGCAGAGTTTGAAAAACTGATGCAGATAATCAGGCTGTGCAGTGGTCAGTGATGCAGGCAGCACAACGCCGTTGATGCGGTTGCTGACAGTGCTTAACAATGCAACGTTGTATCCCGCAGACTCTAGTAGGTGCGTGAGTAAAAATGAGCTCGTTGTTTTACCTTTAGTGCCGGTAATAGCGATAAGTTTCAACTGATCTGCAGGGTTGCCAGCAGCCTGAGCACTGAGCTGTGCCAGCGCAAGGCGCGTATCCTCAACGCGCATCAGTTTGGCACCAGTTTCAGCTATTTTTTGTTCGATTTCATCACGCAGCACAGCATCGGTAGCTACCACAATGGTTGTAGCACCCTTACGCAACGCGGTTATGATATGATCAGCGCCATTGCTTTTCATCCCTTGAATGGCAATAAACGTAGATCCAGAACCAACTTGGTCAGTGTGGCATGCCACCGGCCAGACCGATGGCATGCATAAAGAACTGTCTTGTTTATGTAGCATGTTACTTGTTATGCTTTAAATGCTTTCAATGCGCGTTTGGTGCGTGGCAGTAGCCATACGAGTGCCCATAAGTTGGCGATCAACATAATCGCGCCACTCAATTCTGCCATAATCCAAACAAGCTCCACGCTTGCTAGTGCACAGACGAATGAAACGATGCAGTATACTGCTTCAAAAAGGCGACCATACCGCCCACCGGTCACAAAGAACCATGTTTCTCTGCCGATATAGGCGAATGCAACGAGCACACCAATACCAAAACTGATTGAAAGGAATGAGACGATCCAACCGCCGGCAGCGCCAAACACGGTTTGATAGGTTGCAATGGTTAGTGCTATGCCGGTCATACCGTTGCTCCATACACCACTGGCAACGATTGCAAGCCCAATGATAAAGCAGACAATAGTGCTGATAAGCGTGCTGAGCATAGACATGATAGCATCTTTCACCGGTTCTTTACTGCCGGTAGCTCCATATAAAATAGCGGCGGTACCAAGACCAGATTCAGTAGCCATGATAGAGCGTGACATACCAAAACGGATTGCTTGCTGCATGCAGAAACCGACCACGCCACCAGCCAGTGCCAATGAGCCACATGCGCCTTGTACAATAAGGTGCAATGCCTGCGGAATGTTCTGATAATGGTAACAGAGCACGAAAAGACTGGTGCTAAAAAAGAGAATAACCTTTATCGGCACGATAGCTTCAGATGCTTTTGCAACGCGTTGTGCACCACCACTGACAATGTAGAGTGAAAAGAACAAGAGAATTACTGCGGTAATGATTGGGTAAACACCCCAGGTGCTTGTTACACTGTTGCAGACTGAGTTTGCTTGGATACCATTGCCAACGATAATACCAAAGAAGGTACCCACAATCGCATAGGTCCAGAGTAAGAATGAGCCGCCTGGAACATCTTTCATGTAGAGCATCGGCCCACCAAGACCAGGACGTGTGCGTTCGCGTGAATAGTCCGCGCCTAAAAAGACTTCAACAAAGCGCACCGACATGAGAAACAATCCAATAATGACGACCCAGAGCGCAGCGCCAGGGCCGCCAGCATAGACAGCAGTCGCCATACCAGCAAGGCTGCCGTTGCCAAGGTTAGCACTCAACGTGTTGAGAAATGCTTGTAGAGAGGTCATCTCGCCAGATGATGGTGCCGCTTCTTTTGATGGACATAAGGTTAATTTCCATGCGGTAAAGAAATAACGAATCTGCACAAAGCCTAGAAAGAGCGTGCAAAAAATACTGATCGGCACTACGTAAAAAATGATTGGCCAGCCTAAAAACCAAGCGGTCCATTCTTGCAGCACTTGAACATAATCCATAAGAAACTCCTTAGAGGATTGTACGGTTAAAGAACAATAGGTATTATACTCTATAAGTATAGTATGTAAGCATAACGCAGTAGTTGTGCATAAACAAGGGAATTTTCGTGAAATTGGCAGGCCTTGATATTGGTGATGTGTGGACAGGAATAGCGATTTCCGATGCGGCACAGATGTTTGCGCGTCCACACAGTACAGCACACACAAAAGAGCTTATACCGGCGTTGATCGAGCTGGTTAAGAAAGAGCAGATTAGCGCGATTGTTGTTGGTTATCCAAAGACTATGCGTGGCACGATAAGTGATCAGACGAAACTGGTGCAGGCGCAGTTTGAAGAGCTCAAAACATTGTTCGGTACGATAGAATGGGTCTTATGGGATGAGCGCTTGAGTAGTCGGCGTGCCGATACTCTTAAAAAAGCACAGACCAAGGATGCAAAGATAGCATCTCATGCTATTGCGGCCGCTTTTATTCTGGGCTCATACTTAGATCATCAAGCCTTTATGCGCGCAGAGTAATCGATTAGTATTGTTTTAGCGTAGCTATAAAGCAACTTTTATGCTCATTGACAAAAAGACAGATCTTCTTTTACTATGTAAAATTAAAGAAGTTGTGTGAGTGAAAGCTTAAAAAAGGAGCTGTCATGAAGTGTAAAAAGTGTGATGGACTAATGGTTTTGCAATCATTTTTTGATCATTTTCTCAATTTTAATGGTTGGAAATGTTTGAATTGTGGCAGAATCATTTTAAAAAAGGACAAAGGAATTGAATTCGATACGTTTAGTGTCTTTTATCAACAAGCAAAATGTAAAAACCGTTCTTAGGAAATTAATCGTATGCACATAGTGCTCAATAGTACGTACAGCATGGTTGAAGTAGCGTTATGTTCGCACACTACCGTTGTTGACGCGTTGTGCGTTGATAAATTTCAGGCAAGTGGGCAACTGTTGGTTGCCCTTGCCGAACTCTGCAGGCGCCAGTCTATAACGAGTAACCAGATCGACTTTATTGTTGCCAACGCTGGCCCCGGACCTTTTACCACGCTACGCACCGTGCTGGCAACGGCCAATGGTCTTGCTATGGCACAGAATCTTACGTGCGTTGCGGTAGATGGTTTACGCGCATTGCTTGATGAGTACCGTACGACAGAATATCCCGTTACGGTGGCGTTACTTAATGCTTATAGCGGTGATCTTTATTATGCCGTTGATAGTGATGGGCAGATAATGACGGGCATTTTGTATGGCAGCGAAGAGCTCAAAAAGCTTTTGCAACAATTGACAGAAACAACCATTCGCTTTATTGGCAACGGTGTCCATTCGCATGAAGCCTTGATCCGTGAGATGCTTGGTGGTCGTGTCCATATTCCCACACCAAATCCTGAGACCTGTTCATTGCAGATCGTTGCTACCAATGGGTATCAACAATGGCGTGCGCAGGAGCATGTCAGTGAGCAGTTGGTTCCCTTATATCTGAAAAACTACTCTTCCTAAGAACTCTTTTAGGTTGTTTGGCGTACTGTGCTTCCAGATATTGCGTGATAAGCTCGTTATGCAGCTCGCTTGCCTTTTGCCATGCAGAACCGATCTCATCTTGCACGACAAGATCGCTATCGCCACCATTACTCATGAGGAGTCTAGTAATGGCAAGATCTCCCATTTCTACGGCTTTTATCAGCGGTGTATATCCTGAAGCGTCCGGATAGTTGACGTTAGCGCCTGCATTAATGAGCGCACTTATTATGACGCGCGGTTTTTTTTCGCTGATAGCGTAGAGCAGTAATGAACCAAGAAGCGGTTTGAGAAGCACAGGCACGTATGAGGCAAGAGCTCTGAGCGAGCGTCCGCTTGTACGGTCAATGGCGTACCGCGCTGTTTCTTCGATGCAGTTCGTATGCTCTTTGTCTTCTAGCCAGTTTATTAGATCGGGAATCAGTACCGGATAACTGCTGATGCTTAAAATAAAGAGTATGGGGCGCATGCCATGCTCAAGCCCTGGATACTGATCGATAAGGTTAAAAAAAGATCTGTATAGAGCAGGGTCGCGATATTGACTGGCAACACCAAAAATAATCTGTAAGAAATCGTTCCGTTTAATCTCAAAAGGGCGGCCGCTCCCTTTTTTTGAAAAATCGATTCTGCTTGTTTTGATAAGATGTTCAAGGATTTCTAAAGCTCTATCTGCTGGCAAATTCGTAAACTGTTCAACCGCCTTTTCAACGCTTCGCGTCATAACAAGTGGCGCTAGGTGCGTCATTGCTTGTTTGAGCGATTTTCCTGTTAGTGGCCCTGTCAGTACCGTATTTTCGGGCTCTTGTTCCAATGTCGGTATTTGTGATGATGACAAGGCTCTCGTTTGATTGGCAATCTCTTGTGCAGAGATGCTCTGCGGTTTGCCTGGTGAGAGATTGAAGTCGCCAGTCCATGATGAGATCAGAGGAGGGTTAGGAGCGGTAACTGGTGCAGCACGAGGGGTAGCTAGTGCCAGTTGAGGAGTCTCGGCAATAGTCTTCTGTTCTAGAGGTGCAGATAGAGTAACCGCTTCTTGTTGTTCTGTTTCTGTTGGAGTGGTAGGTTGTTCAGAGATAGTCTGCGCTTGCGATGCGGTAGTTGGCCAATCGATTTGGGTGTTTGTTGGTGCTGTCTCAGAGCTGTGTGTGGAGCTTGGCGTGCTTGCAGAAGCCTCTGTACTCTCTGTTGCTGCATCAGTCTTTGCCTCAGGATTCTGCTCGGGAGATTTTGAGCCAGTGAGTCTATCTGTGGTATTTTCTGTTTCTTGATCTGTTCGGTCTGCTTCTGTTGGAGCGGTTTCAGAGCTTGAGCTGTTTTGTGTTGAGGGAGCAGGATTTTGATTTTCTGCTGTGCTCTTAGCTGCTTGGGTATCGGTAGCAGCTGTGGGTTTTTTTTCTTCTGCTGCAGATGCAGCCGGAATTGTTACGGCAGGGATAGTTTCGGTCTCTGGAGAAGAAGGTTGTGTTTGAGTATTTGGCGTGCTCGTGGAGATAGATGCACCGTTTTGTTGTAAAGCGTCAGCATTGACCTCTTCAGGATCCTCAGTTTCTTTAGTAGTTTCATCTTCGCCTTCATCAGATTCGTCTACCGTGTATTCATCATCATTAGGCTGCTCATCAGAACAGACAATGTTCACGATTAGGCTTGCGCCAAACAGAATGCAGAGTAGTAAGGAGATCCGTTTCATACCATGCTCCCCTGAAACGTATTTTTTGTCAGCATGATTTTTTATAACCAGCCGC
Organism: Candidatus Babelota bacterium; assembly: GCA_018266085.1. Classification (GTDB taxonomy): domain Bacteria; phylum Babelota; class Babeliae; order Babelales; family Vermiphilaceae; genus JAFEAZ01. The sequence continues at coordinate 80,005 of JAFEAZ010000016.1, read as the reverse complement.
TTGCCGTATCAGGGGTCAGTTTACTCAAGTGTGCTTATGCACCACAACATTTTTTATATTTTTTGCCTGAACCGCATGAGCATGGCTCATTTCTGCCCACTTTGTCTTCAACGCGGCGTTGTTCAACCTGCTGGTCTTGGCCAGATGCTGCAGCACTCAAGCTCACTTCATCAAGCTCTTGTTGGCGGCGCTCTTCAAGGCTGCGTTGATTAAAGTGTTCAAGGTTCAGATGGAATATATGATGCACAATGTCAGCCTTGACCTGGCGCATCATATCTTGGAACATGTCAAATGCTTCACGCTTATATTCGATTAACGGATTCTTTTGGCCCCAGCTACGCAAACCGATACCTTCTTTCAGGTGATCAAGGTTGAACATATGCTGCTTCCATGTGTTGTCGATCGTTTCAAGCAACAACCATTTTTCAGCCTCTCGTACAACTTCATGCTGTTCTTGCCCGCGATATAAAGAGTATTGCTCAAGCAGGTAGTTGATCAGATTTGTGGTGAGCTCATCGCTGCTTTTTGTAGTGCCCGTAACGCGCTCAAATTCTGCCACTGGGCAGTTGGTCATTATAGAGAGCGTTTCAAATGTCTTCTGCCTTTGTAGTTCAGTGGTTACTTCATGGCGGATGTGGAACGATACAGCATCTTGCACTGCACCGATAATCAGATCGCGTACCAGGTCATAAATCTGTTCGTGGCTATCGAGGATGTCGCGACGGTAGCGGTAGACGACCATGCGTTGTTGGTTAAGAACGTCATCATATTCAAGCAGATTTTTACGTATCTCAAAATTCTGTTTTTCAACTTTTTCTTGTGAGCGTTCAATCTGTTTCGATACAAAAGGAGATTCAATAACTTCATCCTCTTTCATGCCAAAACGTTCCATGTTTTTCTTGAGGTTTTCACCACCAAAGACACGAATTAGATCATCTTCGAGTGAAATGTAAAAGCGTGATTCGCCAGGATCTCCTTGGCGTCCGGAGCGACCACGAAGCTGATTATCAATACGGCGGCTTTCGTGCCGTTCAGTACCTAAAATATACAAACCGCCTGCATCAACCGAAGCAGCAGTCAGTTTTATATCGGTTCCTCGTCCTGCCATGTTGGTAGCAATCGTAACATGTCCGGGCTCGCCTGCATGAGCAACAATATCGGCTTCTCGCTCGTGCTGTTTTGCGTTCAACACTTCATGGGCAACGCCATTGGCTTTCAAAATGGTGCTTAGCAATTCAGATGTCTCAATCGAGATTGTGCCGATAAGTACCGGTTGTTTCTTTTCGTACCGTTTTTTTATATCTTCAACGATCGCCAAATATTTAGCATTCTTGTTGAGAAAAATAAGATCCGGTTCATCTTTACGAATCATTGGTTTATTGGTTGGGATTGAAACAACCGATAACTTATAAATCTTATGGAATTCTTCAGCTTCGGTAGCAGCAGTTCCGGTCATGCCGGATAGTTTTTTGTATAATCTAAAGTAGTTTTGCAATGTGATAGAAGCCAAGGTTTGGCTTTCTCGTTCTATGTCGACACCTTCTTTAGCCTCAATTGCTTGATGTAAGCCATCGCTGTAACGGCGCCCTGGCAAGATACGGCCAGTGAATTCATCAACAATTAAAACTTCGCCATCACGTACCACATATTCAACATCACGGTTGAACAGTGCATGTGCCTTGAGCGCTTGCATGCAGTGATGCAAGAGTGTGATGTTTTCTATGGCATATAAATTTTGAACATTAAAGGCATGCTCAAGCTTGTCGTTACCTGATTCAGAAAGCTGTACCGAGCGTGCTTTTTCGTCAACTTCAAAATCTTCAATTTTTTGCAGTCGTTTGACTGCTCTGTTTGCTTCTTCATATAAACGACTGCTTTTGTCGGCTGCACCAGAGATAATGAGTGGTGTTCGTGCTTCATCTATTAAGATAGAGTCTATTTCGTCGACAATGGCGTAGTTAAGATCTCGTTGCACATAATCATCTAGGCGGAATTTCATATTGTCGCGCAGATAATCGAAGCCAAGCTCATTATTGGTAGCATAGAGAATATCCTTACCATACACCTGTTTTCGTTCATGATCATTCATGCTGTTTTGCAAACAGCCAATGCTCAAATCAAGACCGTTGAAGATAGGAGCCATCCATTGCGAGTCGCGCCGGGCCAAATAATCGTTAGTGGTTACCAGATGGGCACCTTTGCCCTCGAGTGCATTGAGATATAAAGGAAGCGTTGCGGTCAACGTTTTTCCTTCGCCCGTTTTCATTTCAGAAATTCTGCCGCTGTGCAGAACCATGCCACCGATCAATTGAACATCGTAATGGCGTTGGCCAAGCTTACGTTTCGACATTTCACGCACGACAGCAAACGCTTCCGGCAGAATGTCATCAAGCGATTTTCCTTGGCTAAGCTGCTGTCTAAATTCATTCGTTTTTCCACGGAGCTCTTCATCGGTGAGGCTGCTGATCTGTGGTTCAAAATAATTGATACGTACTACAATTGGCTGCAGTTGCCGCAATTGGCGAGCGTTGTTCGTCCCGAATATTTTTGCCAAAAGTCCTGTAATCATTATAATTTCTCCCTAAAATAACCTATGCACGCAGCGTGTATAATTCGTATCGTCTTGCGTAGAGTCTGATGGTATCACAAAAGAGGTTCTTTTAGCAAAAGATCTTTGAGGGTATGCCTGATTACAATAGAGACAAAACCATAGTTGCAACTTTTTTTGTGATTGATTTCTGTTGTAAAATTGGTACACTTTCCTTCTGAGCACTCATAATGTCGGAGAGATGGCAGAGTGGTCGAATGCGGCGGTCTTGAAAACCGTTGTTCCGAAAGGGACCGTGGGTTCGAATCCCACTCTCTCCTCCATGCTTCGCTTATCCGGGGCTTCAGCCTCGGTAAGCTACGTATGGCAGGCCTGCACTTCGAAGCTGCATAAGCAGCGTAGTAGAGCCAGTCTTTTAAGATGATTCAAAAATGAATTGTTTTCCTCTATTCCAGAAGCTATTTCTTTGCCTTAATCAGTTCCTGATATTTTTTTGACAGCGTATACTTTCTGCCTTTATTCGACGGGTCGGCCATTTCTAAAAAACCGTTTTTTGTCCACGTGGCGCACAATGCTGCACTCGTACGCGGTTTGAACCCAAACAATTGACCAATCTGTTGACTCGTAATCGTTTCAAACTCTTGAAACAGTTCCAGCGCCTTGCGCTGTTTTGGGTCAAGCTGTTTGATCAGTGCTGTCTGATCGCTTGAGTTGTGTTGATCTTCTTGAGACATATACTTTATGATGTTTTCAAAGGCGATTGCCATGCCGTGCGTAAAATATTCGATCCATTGCGTAATGTCCGATTCGGCGCGCCCCATATAATAGTTGTGTGATTCGCCAACGCTAATAGCCTCATAATACGCGTTTAAATTGCGTGCATAATATTCTTCTAAAGAATACAGGCCTTTTAGGCCATAGCCACCCTTGTGTAAAATGAAGGTCGTCAACAAGCGCGCTGTTCTGCCATTGCCATCATAATAAGGATGGATAGTTGCATATTGGTAATGAGCAATGCTTGCAACAATGGGACATGGCAGGTCGGTGCTTTTGTTGATCCAGGAGATCATTGCGCTCATCAGTGGTTTAACATCGCCCGCTTCTGAGGGCATATACACGATCGTTCTCGTTCTGCTGTCTTTAATTACGTTCTGGCCACCACGGTAGGGCGTTGGCTTAACCTTAGTTTTCCCATTCGACATAACCAAGGCATGAATTATTTGAATAGCGTTTTCAGTGATTGGTTTGTCGTGCGCGGCCAACTGCTCTATCTGTGTGAGAGCTTCGTAATAACATTTTACTTCATGCTCATCTCGTTCGCGCCCAGGAAAGTGCCCCTTGTGTTGCAACACGCTCTCAATTTGATCAACTGTCAACCTATTACCTTCGATCATGGTTGAATAATGCGTGGTATACAGGCGGGCTGTTTCTCGCAAAGATCTCAGGACATTGGGCGTCAAAGGTAGGTGTAACACTTTTTCTTTTGCAGCTTCAATGCGCATGAGATACCCCATTATTTTTGGGGTAATAACATAGTTTGGGACGAACTTTATCGGCATAATAATGGCTCCTTATCTGCATGGCTAACTATAAAAGAATGCAGATAAACTGCAGATAAAACAAGAGTTGATGTGTTTGTCATGGTTAAATTATCCATAAAGACTTGTTGTCAACTCTAGACAATAAATCATGTGCAATGGTATTGAGGTTAATGATAACTATCTGCAAGAGCCACGTATAGAACCAAATACCATAAGGAGCGGGTATGAAGCGTACAGCAACTACGAGTTCGCGCGCGGTTGTCTTTCTAAGTTGTGCCATGCTTTGTGTACAGTTCGTTTTTCCTGATCAGCCAAGAGACTTGCCATCTAACAAGGGTAATAATGCCGGTAGCTCCTGGGTAGATGGTATTGCTCGTTCATGGTCAGAGATTAAACGGTGCGCAAACTGCCATATCGAAGAGTTTAAAGCAGGTTCAGAGCCTCTTGATCAAGTAGCTTCTTATACCAGACATAGAAAACAGGGATTTTGTCGTACCCATGCAGGAGGATTTATACATGAGTATGATGCCAGCTCTTGCTCTGATCATGAGCAGGTGCGCGTTAAGCCATTACTTGATCTCTGCTTAAAAGCCGTAACCTACCATTTGCCTACCGGTGAGATAACTGTTGTTGAAGCTGATCCGATCCCTGGCAAGCGTGATCGCACGCAAGGTGGGCCGTACGCCAAGCGCATCACCGAAAAGCCGGAAGTAGCCTATGCGCGGGTTTGTGCAGCGTGTGGGTCGACAGTCTCATCGCGGGCCTTATATTATGTGCAATTACTTGATAGCAGTGATCGCGTTCTTATGAGCTTTGAGTGTGTCACGCCATTGAAAAGCGTAAAAACAGAAGTTGGCGCTGTGTATGAAATAAGTGAGCATATCTTAAAGAAAGCCCGACAGCATCTTGATGTTAATGGTGTGACAACGGCTGCTGAAACTACACATGAGCAGTTGCAGCAGCGTTCACGACCTATACCAGAGACAGAATGGCGTACGCCATAACAAGGGGTCTGTGCTTGCCTGATTTGATAAGAAGAAAGCGTTATGCTGTTGTGTCGTCAGCCGCTTTGCCTTTGGGTTCATAACACAAAGAAGGATCAACCTTGAGTGCTTCATCAAGTAAGCCATTGACGAATTTAAAGGCATCATCTTCTGCAAAGCATTTCGATAGCTCAATAGCTTCGTTGATAACTATTTTATGATCCAGTGTGCGCTGCTTAAGCTCCCAAAGCGCCATGCGCAAGACAAGTTTTGTGCTCATCCCTATGCGATCAAAACGCCAGTTGTGCAACAATGGTTTGATGCGCTCATCAAGCTCATCACGTTCGTCTATAATGGCGCGTGCCATTGTTTCAACCGCATCGCCATGCACAATATTCAGCTTGTAGGCATGATTAAAGTTGCGTATTAAGGCATCAAGAGATTCACTGTACTCAAAGGCGTCTGCTGCGTATAGAAAATGGAAAACCAGTGCGCGTATTTGTCGTTGATTAAGATCGGAGCAGCTGAGTTCAGTCAGCTGCTCGACATCGAAAATCTGTTCTTCAAAGGCACATGGTGAAGTTGCTGATTTGCTCACGACTATTTCACTCGCTCGATATAAATACCTTCACGCGTGTCTATCTTTAGAAGATCACCTTCTTGAACAAAGAGAGGCACGTTGACAACAACGCCAGTTTCCATGGTTGCCGGTTTTGTCGCGCCGCCTTGTGCTGTATCCCCACGAACACCAGGCATTGTTTCTGTTACTTTAAGTTCCATAAACATAGGCGGGGTTACGGCAATAGGGCGCTCTTTGAAATATAGTACAGTATAAACAACCTGCTCTTTAAGGTATTCAAGCACTTCAGCTATTTGCTTCTTTTCGAGCGCAATCTGTTCAAAACTTTCTTGATCCATAAACTGATAAAGACCATCATCCTCATAGAGAAACTGCATGTCGTGGTAAGCAAGACCTGGATTTTCGAATTTTTCACCAGAGCGGAATGTTTCTTCGTGGGTAAGGCCGGTAATCATATTTTTCATTTTGGTTCGCATAAAGGCGCCGCCTTTGCCTGGCTTTACATGCTGAAAATCGAGAACCATGTATGGTTCGCCGCGAAACAAGATTTTAGAGCCTTTTTTGAAGTCAGATGTGGCTATCACAAACGGTTCCTTACTTGGATGGGGTAAAACAGTGCACTGTCAGTATAATTCAAGTATAAAAAACCCATATAAAAAAGCAATTGTCGCCACAGAGCTCTTTCTGTCGCCAATCCCCGATTGGTCCTTTAAACTGGGAGATATGGACTATTTGGCTATGGATCTTCCTATCTAGACGGTTTTATATATAAAATAGTTTGACAAAGTGTGAAAAGACCGTATCTTTATACGTACATCGCGGGGTAGAGCAGTCTGGTAGCTCGTTGGGCTCATAACCCAAAGGTCGCTGGTTCGAATCCAGCCCCCGCAACCAATTCTTTTTATAAAGCCAAGTTTACTCTTTTCTTTACAGCTCTAAAGGCTCCTTGGCCCGTTCTCTCTCTTTCTCTCCTCTTTACTTTGATGTATACTCCAGGCGGTCTTTTTAAACTGCTTAATAGGGGTATTAATGAAGAACTTTGTGCCGATCTTGCTGATCTCTTTTTCAGTGGGCATCTGCTCGGCGTCCTATCGCAAAAAAATTCTGAAAAAATTTTTAAAGGCAGGCGCATTGGTTCAGCCCAATGATGTTGCCAATATTGTCAACATATGTCCTGATTTGGCATCAGCATTAAAGAAATGCTCATGGCGCACTCTGGTGGCGGCAAAGCCGTTGATAGAAAAACAAGATTCAATGTTTTCGTTAGAAACAGAAACACGGCAAGCAACCTATAACATGGGCTTGCGTTACTGTCTGCAACACAAGCAGCTTAAAGATATTTTTCGGACGAGCTATGGTGACGATACACCCTATCAAGAGTATGATGCAGGAAAGCCTTATCAGCTCATTAAAGGGTATTTAGGTATGCGTTACGCGGACTATAGATGGAGAAATGATTGTAGCGAACAATGAAAAAGAGAGCCGGGGATCTGATTAAGATTCCCGGCCCTCTTCGAGTTTAAAACAAAGGTTTTATCTTTTAAAGGTGATCTCAACCGTTCTTGTCTTATGATCAGACAGTTCCCATTTGTATGGGTCTTCTAATTCAGTGTTAGGCAATGGTGTTGTTTCAGGAAGATAGCCTTGAGAGAACCCAACTTGAATGTCTCTTATTGTGTTGACTTGCTCTGCTAATCCATAAACATGGTCGCCCGATGAAATGACCTTTTCTTCAGCTTTTGATGGCTGTGCGGTTATAAGACGTGTTTTGACGTTGGTGATTACTTTATCAGATGTCATAACAAAGCCATTGGCCGCTACAGCATCTCTGTGCTCTTTTTCGTAGTCTTTCTTGTCTTTATTCTTAACGTTTTGGTCTCCCAAAACAACAAGATATATTTTTTCACCATATGCTTGTTCTAGTTCTTTGTGGCGGTTTTTAGCAGCCTTTAGAACTTCGTTAGCATCTTTTGGGTCAGATGAAGATGCGTGGCAACAAACTGCGTGGACAAGGTTTCCAGATGCAGTATGTCTTGTAACAACGCCATTAAGCGCGCCTCGGCTGAACCGAGCATAATCGGGATATGCGACCGCTTTAAAGTCAGAATAAACTTTAGGATCCAAAACAATTACCGTATCATTTTGTTTAAGAAATTGTCCTTGAGGCATAACAAAATCATTGTTCCTGGTTACGCCACGGATGATAGTTTCATTAGCTTCTTGGATTGCGATAATGGAAGACTTTTGATTAAGAGCCTGCTGTCTTAAAATGTTTGCTTTTAACTCAGGGCAGCCAATGGTTTTTTTTGCGTGTTTTTTGATTTCATTGATATCTTCTTTAGAAGCAACGCGAAGAGCATTTTCTAATTCATTACACCAATATTGAAAGATACGCACCTGTTGGCCAAAGGGAGTAGTAAATGGAGCAAGCGCTGGATCTTTTTCCATAACAGCTTTGTAAAGAGCCGCTTCAGTCTTATTCTTAGCTGCATTTTCTTTGTTTATTTGATCATCTGCTTTAGTTTTCAGAGCATTGCTTACAACAGTTGGCAAATAACGTTTCCAGGTAGCTTCTGGTTTTTGCATGGTTGTACAGTTCTGCAGAAAGTCAGGAGTCATAACCTGATGCATGAGATTTCTTTTTATCTCAGTCGGGTTGTTGCCTTCTAATTGTACAAAAGAGTCAAGTATTGGCAGTTGTATGTCATTATCTCTGGCTGCTTTGTCAGGTTTTAAAAATGCGGTTACGCCATATCGTAAAGAATAGAATTTCGATTCATTCGCGTTGTTTGCGTAATAAGCAGCTAAGTCTTTGACGTTTTGCTTGTCAGCTTTCAGTTGAGCTGCGATAGGGCCAAAAAGCTCGGCCTGTAGTTCTTGTGGCAAGTCTTGGCTCAGTGTAGAACCATGTTTTTTATCGCGTTGCGTTGCATGTTTAATGGCTTCGGTTCGCGAATTTTTGAGCCCATGAGCAGAGCAATATTCTGCGATCTCTTGGTCTGTAGCGTGCTTGGTTATTGCAGTCGCTGGAACTACGTTTTCACGTACTTGCGCTAAAGTTGTGTCTCTAGGTTGCCCTCTTTTTCCGTGCATCTCGAAAGGACCCATTCCGGCGCATTGGTTAGAGGTTGTTGCTCTAATGGCGAACTCGGAGTTACAAAATAGGTTGGTTGTAGTCGTAGCAATAAAGCACGCAAGCGCTGCTCTCAAGTACAGATTTTTCTGATTATTCATAAAATTCTTTCTTGTTGTTATCAAATATTGGATCTCTTCTGATACTGAGTCTGTCCTGGTTCGACTGTAGCGCAGGTCTTGGTGTAAGTACCCGGTTTCAGAAGAACTCTATTTAAAAAATTGGCATAGGGCAAAAAGATAATCTTTTGTGTTCCTTCTCATGTAAAAATGTACAGGCAAAAGTTGATCGATACAAAGTACTAGTAGCTTTTAATGATAAGACGATAATAAATTCGGTCAAGCATTAAAAGCTTATTGGGGCGCGTTTTTTAGGGGTAGCGTGCAACGATCAAGGGTTGTCGTTTCTCAAAAAAAAGTATGCCTTTTCAAGCAACGTGTGTGCTTGCCGGTGCGAAATACGCGTCATGGCCTGCTCATATGAAAGCCATATGAAATCCGCATGCTCATGCGATATAGCAACCTGCTGTTCTCCCGTAACGTGACCAAGGAAAAAATAGACCTCTTTTGCTGCCTGTTGGTTTGTGTGACGATCAAAAAAAGTATAGGAAATAGTCTCGTAAAAGCCTTCATGCAGATTTGCCGTAAGGCCTGTTTCTTCAGCAAGTTCACGAATGGCGGCTTGCTCTGTGGTTTCCCTTGCGTCAAGCTTACCCTTGGGAAACTCCCAGTGGCCATGGCGATGATTAACCAATAAGAATTCGAGATTTTGTTGTCTGTAGCGATAGGGGACAACGCCTGCTGCTTGGATGGTATGCATGGTCATGGTAAAGCTCTAATCTAAAAAGTGGACTTTGATGCCAAAAAGATGACGCGTTTTGAAGATGAACAGCATCGTGATCAGTGCTATAGGGCCTACCCACAGCCAGAGGCCGAAGCCTTTGAGTAAAAACAGGCTTAATGACCCTGCGTAGCGGCTGATTAAGGCAATGCTCGCATAATAGGCTTGTACGAATGCCGCGCCTGCTATAAACAGCTGCACCGCATAGCGCGTGGCAAAATAAGCAAAAGGGCGCAGGTATAACCGCACGTTAAAACGCGCTTTCAGAAGATAGACAAGAATGCATACTTGTAGCGTGGCCGCAATAGTATAGGACAACGCTAGGCCGACAGCCTGGAAAAAATGCATCAGTATAAGATCAAGGCCAATATTCACCACACCGGCAAACAATGAGACCGCTGCAGGTATCCAGGTTACATGATACGCGTAGTAGATATTGGGTAATATTTTATTGAGCGAAAAGACAAACAGGCCCACCACATAGGCGATGAGAATGTGTGCTCCTAAAGCTGCTTGATCGGGAGTAAATTTGGAGGAAAAGGTAAGAAATATTTTGTCGGCAAAAAAGATCATGAGTGCGGAAGCAGGAATCGTAATCCAGCATATGAACTTAGTGGTTTCTAAGAAGTAAAAACTCAAACGCTTGGGTGCATAGGTTGCAACGCGTGAGAAATGGGGTAATAAAATGGTCGAAAATGCGGTCGCAAAAACACCAAGAGGAATCCCCATGAATCTGTTTGCGTAATAGATCAAGGCAATTGAGCCTTCTGGCAAGTATGAGGCAAAGCTTGTGCTGATCAACAGCATGAGCTCGAAAAAGCTGACCGTTAGCATGCAAGGGAAGAATTTCAGTAGTACTGACCAGATCTGTGACCATGATTCTTTACTGATCGGTGCGAATGAAAATTGCAATTGGAGATAGGCTACTACGTGACCCAGAAATGTTATGAATGCAGCAAAGATAATGAAATAACACAGGCAGGTTACTGGCAGAGAGAAATGTATACAGAGCATGATGCCACCAATAAAAATACTGTTGAGCACAATTGGTGAAAAGGCAGGCACAAAAAAATGGTTAACCGATTGTAATGCGCCAGTTAGGAGAGCGCTGCTTGAAAGAAAGAAAATAAAAGGCATCAATATACGCAATAATGGCACAACGCAGGCCATTTTTTCAGCAGTCCAGCCTGGTACTAAACAGCTGACCACCAGTGGTGCCTGCCACATGGTCAGCGCGCATAAGAGCAGCACGATTCCCTCAAACAGCAGGAAGGCAAGCATCATAAGGCTGCTGGCTTCCTCTTTGCCTTTTTCGCGCACGAGCTTTACTAAGGTAGGGATAAAGGCTACAGAAAGGGCTCCTTCAGCAAACACCTTACGCAATGCATTGGGTAGCTTAAAGGCCGTGATAAAAGCTTCTGCCATAATACCAGCACCTAAATACCGGATCATAAGTACTTCGCGAGCGACGCCAAAGATTCTGCTGATAAGGGTAAGCCCACTTACTTGGGATGTTTTTTTTAAGATAGAGGATTTATGCAGTACGCTCATGAGCAGCCTTTCCTATTTCCTCGATAGTAGTATGCATCAGTTAATTCCGCAAACCAGTATAAGAGAAGTTGCCATTGTTAGCTACGGGTATTGTTACAATGATCATGGGGCAAAAATAGCTAATGCCTGCGGGTCATGCGCAGAGGTTGGTTGTCCTGTCCACTCATTAATATACGTAGTCCTCAAAGCGTTTGTGTTGGCAAAAAGCGTATGTGTGATAGGCAGTGTTCGATGGAGAGCAAGCCAGATAGGCAAGGCTGTTTTTGATGGCCACACATTAACCCCCAGCGGTTTGTTGTCATCTCTGCCGACATAGAGTGCTGTTGTATAATCTGGTGTTGCCCCGACAAACCAACAGGTGCGCCAATCGTTCGTAGTGCCCGTTTTGCTAATAATTGCCGTATTGAGCCATGAGCTCGTAGATGGTGGTTTCATGCGGTTAATGCCAAGCTCCAGCACTTTCGTCACATGAGCACAGACGATTGGGTCAAGCGCTGGCGTAGCCCTCACTTTGTGGCGCCATATTTTCTTACCAGAATGGTCCTTCACCCACGAAATTGCGTATGGCTCAACATAGACGCCATTATTGGCAAAAATATTAAACATGCCTACCACTTCTTTGACGGTACTATCAACACAGCCGAGCGCCAATGAAGGGAAAGCATTGATTTTATTACTGATGCCACATGTGTGAGCCAAACGTATGACAGGATCATAGCCCACCTGCAACAATGTTTTGATAGCAACGATGTTGTTGGAGCGTGACAGTGCGCGGGCAAGTGTCATTTCGCCTTCAAATTTACCGTGATAGTTGCCGGGGCTCCAACCACTTGCGCCATCATTGAAGGTGATTGGTTCATCCAGGCAGGTGTCACTAAAGGTCATGCCCTTTTGGAGCGCACATGCATAAATGAGCGGTTTGAAGGTTGAGCCCATCTGTCGACGAGCCTGTAATGCTCTGTTCCATTTTGACTCCTTAAAGTCATAACCGCCTACCAATGCGCGTATGGCTCCTGATCTTGTATCGATGGTAATAAGACCGCCATCAATCGTTGCATGGACAGTCTTTTTCAACTGAGCGCATTGCCTGTGAAAGGCATCTTGTGCAGCGCCTTGCGCTTTTTTATTAAGTGTTGTTTGAATAGTCAGGCCGCCCGTATAGAGCATTTTTTTGCCAAGGCGAGCTTCAAGAGTAAGGCGTATATGTTCTTGTAGGTGCGGAGCGCATGGCGTTTGCAGTGCTTTGACGGTGGTCAGCTCTGTATCAATCGCTTTTTGATACGCCTGTTGGTCGATGAAATTGAGCTTGAGCATAAGAGCAAGAATATTGTTTCTGCGCTGTTGCGAAGACAAAGGTCGTAAGAGCGGGTTATAGCGTGCTGGAGAGCGCATAATGCCGGCTAGTACTGCGGCTTCATCGATCGTTACATCACGAACCGATTTACCCCAAAAGCGTTGCGCTGCTGCTTCAACGCCATAAATACCACAGCCGAAGTAGACATGATTTAAATAGGTTTCAAGAATCTGTTCTTTGGTATAATTTTTTTCGACAATGATGGCCATGCATTGTTCTTTGAGTTTGCGCGTAAAAGTTTTGCTCGTGTCAAAGAAAAGCAGGCGTACCAGTTGTTGCGTAATCGTGCTGGCCCCTTGTGCGCGATAGCCACGCTGCAGATTAACCCACATTGAGCGAATAATACCTTTAATCGAAATGCCGCTATGACTGAAAAATGCCCAATCTTCTGCTGCAATAAAAGCATCGATTACATGTTGAGGCGCTTCTTTTAACGCAATTGGATCACGCCAGTCAAGCTGAAACCGTGCCCATTCTTGCCCTTCGTCATCAAGCAGTAGTGAAGGCTTGCCTGTGTTATAGGTTGCAAGTGTCGTAAAATCAATATGGTAGTGATGGTAAAAGCACACGAGGGCACCACAGGCGGCTGCTGTGATGAGTGCGCTCATCAGGAGCGCGTATTTAAGAAAAGATTGTATAAAAAACACCATGTCTGCCAGGTTTTACGCGTATTAAAGATGTTTTTTAGTATAGCAATAATATGCGAAGTACACAGCAGAAATGATGCGACTAGTCAAAACAACGAGTTATGCAGTTGCCAAGAAATTAACCACTTTCTGTTGGTAGCGCCTCACTTTGGCAAGATGACCGTGCGCAATAGCTTTGTCATGCTGCTCAAACAGCTCAACGCAAATAGCGCATCGTTCTAGGCTCGTGGCGATTTTATGAGAATCCTCATATGGCGCTACCGGATCGTGCCGCGAGCAGCCTATAAATGTTTTAATATGCCCTGGAAAGTGTGAAGCGTCATCATGAATGGTCGGTTGATTCCAGACATAGTTTGGAAATGCTGCTTTAAAAAAGCGCGGCAGAATACGTCCTAGGGGCTTAGGGAGCTTCGTGCGTGCAATCTTTTTGGTGCAGGTTTCAAATGAGATCAGCGGCGATTCAAGAACAATCGCCTTTACGGGCGCAAAGCTATCTTTGTAAGAAGGGTTATTTAAGTAGTTTAAAATCGTGGTAGCTCCTTTGCACAAGCCTACAAAAATAATGCGAGCACATGGGTTATTTTCCACCGTACGCGTATAGATTTCATGCAAACAACTTTGGTCAAGCTCTTGGCCAAAATTGAAGGTTTTGCGAAAACTCACCGGCCCATCAAATGAAATCCAGGTAGCATCGGTCATAAACTCTTTTCTCAAATGTCTAAAGACGGCGTAAGCTCCTGAGCCTTTGTATTTGAACAGGCTGCCACTAAATTTGCCTGAATAGCCGGAGACGAAAATGCAGATCGTGCCCGTCAGCCCTGAGGGTATTTGGCATGAGAGGTTATATGAGCGATTGTGGATGGTTACATGCGAACCTTCATTCTTACGGAATGAACCCTCTTCTATGTTTTTACACGCCTTGATGATGGTGCGGCATTTGCCTTGTGGGCTGTCAGTAGGCTGAAAAACGAGCGGGTTTAGGCTGTCGAGGTTCGACTGAAGGACCGTTCGCTTGCCGCGTGCTTTTTTTGCATTCAAAGCAGAGAGCTGTTTAATAACTGGTTTGGCGCTTAGAGCTAAGCTTTGTCCTAGGATTAGGATCGCTATAAGTAGATTTTTTATAGATAGTTTCACGGCGACCTCTTTTTGGTTTTTGTGCTCTTTCTTACAGCATTAGTATGTCAATATTATTCAATTTGTCTACTTGTGTAGGCGTAGAATAGCTTTTGGAGGTTGAGGTCAAGACTGGCAAAAGAGATTGCAGTGCGAGTTTTTGGCTTGGTTAAGCTGGGGCGCGAGGGAGGGATTGATTCTGTCTGAAATAATAGCAAGTAAAAAATAATAGAGGCTCTGGCTCGGGTCATCCCATCAGTCGTCGCCAACTTGTTCTTCGAAGTTCGCAGAACGTAGTAGAAGGCTATCCAGGACAAGGCGCAGGCAGCCTGTCTCGGCGTAGCTCGCAAAGCGAAGATGGAGGGAGAGCTATTCCTCTCTTAAGGCTATAAATGGTATTTCTTAGTCGGTTTGGTCGTCTTGCTCGGCCACTCCCAGCATTCTAGAGGCCGCACGCTCCGGTTTTGGGTTTTTAATCGGTTTGGGCATATCTGATTCCATGCAGTTATATCGTTGAGCCGTTTGCATCGGGATGCCGAGCAGACGCAACGTGACATAGCGTGCAAGAAAGCCGCCATCTAAAGGAGTGATTTTCCCTGCGCAATAAAAGAAACTAGAATTTTTTTTTGGTTTGCAAATGCTTCCTTTGTTGGTAATAGGATCATAAAGAAGATGAAAGATGTTGGATGAAAAGTCAAAATTTTCTCTATTGAAGGGTTCTTGTGGTAACACACAATTGATATGCGGATACTTGTCTGAGTTTTGTGTTAGATACTCTTGTGAGCCTTTATTAATGAACGTCATTCTATAGCAGCCACCAGGCAAAGGTGTAATGTGTATATTGTGTGATGATAAGAGCGGACGATTTATGAGCTCATATTCTTCAACAAGGTTTATATTATGTAACAAACCGGAAGGTGCACCTAAAAATTGCCCAATTTTGTCGAGCAGCACACGGGCAAGTAGGCGCAGATGAGTCTGTTTGTGTTGCGGACATGTAGCAGCCTTTTGCCAGCAGTTGGCACGAGGGCAATAGAGTTTGTGCTTGATACCGCTGCAGAGCTCTTCGGTTACTTGCGCATCGATCTGTTGAGCAAGCGCTAGAGCATCTTTTTGGGTTTTTACCTTGTCTGTGAGGCTTTTGTGGTGCGATTGCTCGCCAGCTGTTATGGCAGAAGAAAATAAGAGAACATACCCGATACATGCTTCAAGAGAAAAAGGTGTGCGTATCCTATTCATTGAAAATCCTTGTTTATGCAAAGCTCCGTTTCTTGTCAGCGCAAACTATGCGATTATACTACACCAGGTGCACCTATGTATATCAATAAACAGGGATCTTTATGGCAACTCGCTCATCTGGTCGATCGTCCGCTTTTATAGGAGAGATACGCTCGAAGCTACTGTTTCCAGCACGTGTGACGTGCTGTTTTTTGGCAGATGTGATTTGCTTTGGCCTTCTCGGTTGGCAGATGATGCAGGCGCTGTTGTGTCTGTATGTTGTGCAAGTACTGGCATGTGCCACAGAAATACGTCTGATGGTTTTGATAAGCCTACTCTTGTTAGAGTCGTTGATGTTCTATGATACTCTTTTTATGCCCTTGCTGTATTTGGCGCCGGTGCTTTTATGGGGTGTTTGTGCGCGGTATATGCTCTACCCTGGAGTTGCGCAACGATTGTCCATGCTTGGTCTGGTGCTAGTTGCTCAGTGTCTGGCAGAGGTCTGGGTTTTGGGGCTGGTCTGGCCCGTGCACTATATTTTGTACCGTATATGTGTTAATCTGGTACTAGTTCTTTTTGTATGATCCTAGCGCAATTTTAAGTTTGTATCGACGGTATTCTAGGTGGTCGCTGCTCAGCAATGGGTGGAGGAAAGTCCGGACTCCTAGCAAACACGGTACCGTGGGAGTGTTTACGCAATCACGGGAGGCGCAAGCCTATGGACAGTGCCACAGAAAATAACCGCCTTGCATGCGTTTGCATGTGAGGTAAGGGTGAAAACGTGCGGTAAGAGCGCACGATCAGCTGCAGTAATGTATGCTGAGGGGTAAACCCTACCGGGAGCAAGACAAAGCAGCATGTTCGGTCGTTTGTTCCGGTTTAAAACATGCGGGTATGTTGCATAGATAGATGGCTACCAGCCTACTATAAAAAGTAGGCGACAGAATCCGGCTTATTGAATACCGTCGATACTTTATACCTAGGGATAACAAATCTGTGCGGATTAAAAGCTTATTGTGGATGGGTCCCTTTATCTGTTTTATGGCAGGTTATTGCGTAATCCAGTCCTATTTTGGCAATAGGAAAACGACCGTGCCTGTGCTGCTTGGCAAGCCGCTTAATCAGGCAGTTTGTCTATTGTCTGAGCATATGCTTGCGCCTCGTATTGTCGCAGAAAAAGAGGACAGTCGCGTGCCAGCCGGCACCGTTATACAACAAAAACCTGAGCCGCATACGAGTATTCGTTGGCATCAAACCGTGATGCTCACGGTGTCAAAACTACCCGATCCAATCTTGGTACCTTTCTTTATAGGCAACAAGATTGCCGATATTGTCCCACAGCTTACTAAAATGGGGTTGCAGTCACAGGTGTATGAACTGCCGTCAGCACATGCGGTACAAGGAGTCTGTTTGGCGCAATGGCCATCGGGCAATCAAGAAATTAAGCCTGATGGTAAGGTTATTTTATATGCTGTAGCAAAAATACAAAAACCGTATATTGTGCCCGATTTTCGTGGCAAAAATTTTGAAGAGGTGAAGCACGTCTGTGAGCAGTACGGGATCAGCTGCCAAGTGGTGCATGCTGGTTTTAGGACAATTGAACAGATGTATGATGCGTCTATTATTAAAGACCAGCGCCCTCTACCTGGTACGTTGCTTATGCTTGATGTCACCAAAAAATTACTGTTTCAGTTTCAGGTATAGCGTAGTGCTTATTCTCGGGTCATCTCAGAACAGTCTGGATCCCCGCTTTCGCGGGGACGACCCAAGATATGCATTACTCTTGTATTTGATCAGCACTTTTACGACGTAAATAAGCAGGAACATCAAGATCTAACGGATTCACACTCAGCTCATGCGCGTCAGTTTTTGGTTGCTCTTTTGTGGTGAGCTCATGCTTAAACTCTTTTAAGAATTCTGCTTCAAAAGCCTCTTTTTCAAGCTCTGCAGCTCTATGCCGAGCCGGTGCAGCTTCTACCGCGGCAGTGTGTGGTTTTTGCTCTTTGAGTTGGGTAGCAGCGGAGACAGGTTGTTCGTGCACAATCTGTTGAGCTGCGCTTTGTTGTTGCTGAGCAATCTGTTCAGAAGCTATAGCCTGTGCCTGTACATGTGGCTTAGGCAGCGAGTTGAACCCGGTAGCAATGACGGTGACCGATACTTCATCGGCCATAGATTCATCAATAACTGACCCGATAATAATGTTGGCATTCTCGTCCGCTTTTGCATAAATAACTGATGCTGCGTCACTAATTTCATGCAAACCAAGATCTTTACCACCGGTGATGTTGAGCACCACGCCTTTTGCACCTTCGATATCCATATTTTCAAGAATAGGTGAGGTGATAGCGGTTAGTGCTGCTTGGCGTGCGCGTTCAGGGCCAGATGCTTTGCCTGTGCCCATAATGGCAAGCCCTGTATCTTTTATGATTGCGCGTACATCGGCAAAGTCGACATTGATATGACCAGGTTTGGTAATAATATCGGAGATGCCGGTGATCGACTGGCTTAATACATCATTAATCATTGAAAATGCTTCGGTCATTGGTACCGAATTGCCGACAATATCTAGCAGTTTTTGATTAGGGATTATAATGAGCGCATCAACCTCTTTTTGTAGGGTATCAATAGCAGTATGCGCTACTTGAGCGCGTCGTTTACCTTCGAAGGTAAACGGTTTGGTAACGACCGCTATTGTTAAGATCCCTAACTCTTTCAGTGTGTGTGCTATGACGGGCAATGCTCCTGAACCGGTACCTTTTCCCATACCGCCTGCAAGAAAAACGATGTCAGCTTGTCCAACAGCATGTACTATTTTATCAAGATCCTCTTCTGCTGATCGCCTGCCTAGCTCAGGGTCGGTGCCGGTGCCCAGCCCTTTTGTCGACTTCATACCTATTTGAATTTTATGTGTTGCTCGTGATTGCTCCAGCGCTTGAGAGTCGGTGTTAATCGCAATACATTCAATACCGTGTTTGCAGCCTGAGTCGATAATACTATTGACAGTATTATTTCCTGCTCCTCCAACACCAATGACTTTAATTGAAGCGCCTAATTTGCGTTCATATTCAAGTTCTAAGTCAAACATGTCACTATCTCCCAGACTATGAATTAAAAAAAATCCCCAACCCATGATTTCATGCGCCCAAAGACTCTATATAAAAGAGGCCCCTGCATGGAATCTTTATAGGAAATCTGTTCCTGTTTTATCATGTAGACAATCAAACCATAACTTGTGGCGTATTGAGGGCTCGACAATGCTGCTGGTAAATTGTGGCAAGCCCGCGGATAGCCAATGCGGACTGGTGCTTGAAAGATAGCTTCAGCCAGCTCTTTTATGCCGTGCAACAAAGAGCCTCCGCCCGTTAGAACAAGACCTGCTTGCATGTAAGAGTGTAGTTTTTTTTTGATGATTTCGTCGTGAATAATGGTCAACAATTCCTGAGCGCGAGGCTCTAAAATAGCCGTTAAATCGGTTGTGTTGACTAAGCGATTGGTTCCGCCATGAATCATTTCAACTTCAATCAATTCATCCTTTTCGAGTGCTTCAAGGCATGCAACACCATACTGTCGTTTAATGCGTTCGGCGGTGTCCAGCGTTACGCGTAAACAGGCAGCAATATCATTAGTAAAATGGTTGCCTGCTACTGGTAACACCATTGTGTGTTTTATGCTTCTTCTTTGATATAAAGCGAGATCAGAGGTGCCACCACCTATATCAAGCATTGCAACGCCTAGTTCACATTCGTCATCACTCAATACGGCTGCTGCGGATGCTAACTGCTCAAGAATAATGTCGGTGGTCTGCACGCCGGCCATTTCACAACACTTGATAAGATTTTGTACTGATGCAATAGCGCCCAGAATTATATGAATTGATGCTTCTAGTCGTATGCCATGCATGCCCAGCGGATCTTGTACTTTATCATGACCATCGATAAGGAAATATTGAGGCAGTGTATGGAGAATCTGCTGCCCTTCGGGGATAGGAATCGCCCGTGCTGCGGCAATAACTTGAGCAATGTCTTCTGTTCGTACTTCATTGTGTTTAATAGGAACAGCGCCATACGAATTCAGTGAGCTGATATGAGCGCCAGATACCCCAATTGCCGCATGGGTAATAGCATAGCCTGTCATCAGCTCTGCTTCTTCAACCGCTTGCCGAATGGAGCGTATAGTTTGAGCAATATCAACGACAACTCCTTTACGCAATCCATGAGAAGGGGCTTTGCCAATACCGATGACCTCGATCTGTTCCTGGCTGGTTTTGTGGGCTACAATAACGCAAATTTTTGTAGTACCTATATCTATAGCGACGCGGATTCGGTCAGCTGAAACTTTAACCATGAACTGTTCTCCCTTGATCGGCATGGATTACTATCTGATTGGTAAATCGTATATCAGCATGTAAAGCTTCAGAACGCTGTTTTAACGGCAGAGTATGGCTTTTAACGTCGGTGTAAATCTTTTGGCAGGCAGCAACTGGCCCAGGACGAAGTGATTCTGCATTACATACAATGGTAAACGTGGGGTCTTTTTTGTATGTAAGTTCAGTTTCTATACCATTTTTCCAGGTAACATCATACTGATTTACAATAGACGGTGATACATGGTGTGCAAGTAGACACAGATCTATCGGAGCTGTTTCTGCTTGTAGTGGTTCGGTTGTGGTAAGTACTGGTAGCTGCTCATAAAGAGCTTGATGGTACCATGCGCGTGGTATCAGTTTGTTATTGTCACACAAAGCTACGGTGTTATTGATGGCGAAGCGTGGCAGCAGCGCCGTAATGGTATAGGCAATGCATCCGGGTGCATAGAGGTCTGCTTCGATGGTATCAATGCTTGGCACGTGTGAACGCACGGCATTGAGCAACTCGGTCGATCCATGAGCATACTGTCTCAATTCACAAGCAAGTTTTTCTTCTAACAACAGAGCGCATGAAGGTGAAAAGTTACTATCAAACAGTATTTTTATTGTGTTGATCGTCGTCAAAAAGGACCATCCGTGGTGCGCCACCAGTGCGCACCCGAGCAGTAAAAAACCACTGATAGTGGTCCGAACTTTATGAATATGAAATTTTGTGATCATAAAAGCTCTCCTTTTTATCATTAAGAGCTATATGATTTTATGATCATTGGTCAAGAGTTTTACCAAAGATTGGCTATAATGCTGACAGGGCTTTTAGTTAGTCACTCTTTTTATGATCATTTTCATCTTCAATTGGTATATACAAGGTTCTTTTATCGGCAGATTGCTGAGTGTCGGACCCATTGATCAGTACCAGTGTAATCATTGCTAGTAGTATCGCTACTAAGCTTGTTAGGATATGCATCATGAATACCTCTTCTATTACTTATTTTTAACGTAGTTTTTATGGGATTTAAAGCCCTTGTAGACAAGATACCACCAAGTTGTTGCAAATAGAAATAATGCAGTTCTAGAATTAAGAATATTGATGGTAGATAGGGCCTTGTTCGAGGCAGAAAAAGTTTTTGTGTATAGCCTTAAAAGCTGGAGTAGCCTCTATGAAACTTAAAAATAATAATATGAAAAATCTATTTCTAGGCGCTGCTCTTGTGCTGGCTTTGGTGCATGACGCTTCTCTTGTTGGGTCTGCTGCTCTTGTCCGCGGTGGGTCGATGGTGGTAAAAACAGCGGGAGGCACAGCGACGCGAGCGCTAGGAGCACAGGCTGGAAAGTTTGCCGGCACATCATCATCATCAGCAGCTGATCAAGCCGCTACACCTGCCCAGGCAAAATCATCGACAGCAATAGAGCGAGCAGAACCAAGTGAATCTTTTACAGGACCTGCTTTTGTGCCTGATCAGCCCACTGAGCAAGATGAAATGAGGCGCCTTGCTGCTATGACACCAGAAGCGGTTTTGCGCGAAAAAGCAGACAAAGAAGCAGAAAAGGTTATAGCGCAACAGAAAACAGGTGCTGCTGCTCGAGCGGGAGCATTGTTCCAACCAAAAGAAACTAAGCAGGAGATAGCTGATCGATTGTATAAGCAGTATTTGCGTGAACAAGTAATGGAAAAGCTTAAAACAACGGTTGCTGAGCGCGAAGCGCTCGAAAAGCAGAGCAAAGCAGAAGAACAAGCGCAAAAGCTTAAAGCGCAGCAAGAGGAAGCAGCGGAGATGGAAAAGTTGGAAGAGCTCTTGCGCCGTGGTCCAGCAGAAAAACCAGCAGCCGAGCAACCTGAAATTGTCAAAACAGAAGTTCAAAGACCAGTAGTTCCGGTCAAAGATCCTGAAAAACCTAAAACGTCCAAGAAAAAGCAAGTAAAAACCAAGAAGGCTCAAGCGGCCGAAGCAAAGAGATTAGCTGATGAAGCAGAGGCCAAGCGGCTAGCAGAAGCGCAGGCAGCAGAACAAAGGCTCAAGGCCGCTCAAGATGCTGAAGCCGAACAGGTAGCTCGTCAAGCAGCGTTAGCGCGGTTAGAAGAAGCGAAGAGAAAAGAATTAGAAGCTCAGCGGGAAAAAGAGCTTAAGGCTGATCAAGAAGCGGCCGAGAGCATTAGACAAATGCAGCAAAGAGAGACTGCAGCAGAACAGGCCAAGATAGCTCGAGAGGCCGAGATCAAGCGATTAGCTGATGAAGCAGAAGCAAAGCGTGTGGCTGAAGAGCAAGCACGTGTGCACGCAGAGCAACTGGCGGCAGAAGAACGCCAGGCGCAAGAAGAGGCGCGCCGACAAGCGGAGCAAAAAGAGCAACAGCGTCAAGAACAGGAGCGCTTGCGACTAGAATTTGAGAAAGAAGAACGTGAAAAAAAAGAGAAACAGCAAGAGAAAGAAGAGGCGTTTGATTCTGCACAAACTGAAGCTTCAAAAATAATGAAAATAGTCGGAAAAGAAAAACTAAGCGACTTAGCAGGAGATGTTCAGCAGTACCGCGAAGAGCAAGAGCGCATAGCACAACAAAAGGCTGCCGCAGAACAGGCAGAGAAAGAGCGCCTTGCAGCAGAGCTTGAAGCGCAAAGAGCTCGTGAAGAGCAAGAGCGTATTGATACAGAAAAAAAGAAGAAAGAGATCGCAACGTTAGAGCAAGAGGGCGCCAGGTTGCTTGCAGAGCGTGCGCGGCACAAGCGTGAGGTTGAAAGAGCAGTGAAAGAGCTTCAAAATGATCTAAGCAAAAAGACAAACCAGTCTATATTAGAAGAACCGCTTTCTTTTGGAGAAAGAGGAGGAATTTCGTTCTCTGATCTGCCGGAGCCAAAGACCTACAGAATGATTTTACCTGGTGATACCAGTGCAAAGACAACGACGGTGCTTGTGCCACACAAAGGAGCAGAAAAACTCCCAGAGCCGGCACAAGAGGCTAAAAAATTGCGACCGTCAAAAGATGAGCAAGCAAAAGTGGTAGAGACGCCAACAGCAGTGAGCAAACCAACGAGCAGGCTGCCAGTTCCAGACACAAAGAGCAGATTAAAGCCATTGGAATCTATCATTGAAGAGTCAGAAGAGCCTGTAAAAGAAGAAGTGCTTTTCAAAGAGGAGCCATCAGTCGAGCCAAAAGCAGAACCGGTTCGAGAGACGGAGCGCAAACGTGAAGCCGATGCTTTTGAAGCAGAGCGTGTGGAAAGAGAGCGATTAGCTCATGAGCCCTTGGGAGGTGAACCTCTAGAAGCCAAAGGTGTAGAAGCCGCAGGCATTCGAGCAGAGCTATCAAAAGAAGAAAGAGCAGCGACACCAGAGGAGCAGAAAAAAGAGTTGGCTGCGAACGTTATGAGCGTCATACAGAAAAACTATGCAAGTGGCGCTGCCGTGGTTAAAGGGAAAGCCAAAGAAGCGGTCTTTGAGCAGATTCCAGCACAAGATATAAGTGCTTTGGATGATTCAGATCTACGAGAATTTGAAGCGTTTAGAGAGGAATACAACAAACTTGGAAGTGTTGGTAATATAACCGAGCGTTTAAAGCAGATGAAATATGTGGGTGGGCAAATGCAAGCGTTATTGAGAAAGTTGGTGGGTCAGCGGTACATAGTACAGATTTTAAAAAAGCAGGTTGGGTAATAGAAAAGAGCGGCTTTTGAAGGTTAATTGTGCATCGGTGCTTTACAAAAAAATACAGCTTCAGTAGCTTGTTTGTAAAGTAGCAGCGCATTCGAATTAAGTGCCCTTTTCTAAGGGATTTCAAAAGAGCTTTATTTTCTTAATGAAGGCAATGGCATGCTCGACGCAACAGTACATAAAAATCAAGTAGAGGCTTCATCTTCTCATGGTCGCATAATACGGGTGAGCGGCACCGTTGTGGATGTAGAATTTCCTCGGCATGCAATACCAGCTATCTTAAATAAGCTGTATATTCTTTTCCCTGCAGAAAATAATACACCTGAGCGTCGGGTTGCCATTGAGGTAGCCCAGCAGTTAGGTGATGGCGTGGTTCGCTGTATTGCGATAGAAGAGATTTTTAGTGTGCGGCGCGATTTGGAGGTTGTTGACACTGGACACCCTATTGAGGTACCGGTAGGTTCGCACGTTTTAGGAAGGATTTTTAACGTGCTTGGTGAAACGATCGATGACAAAGCGCCATTGCACGCTGAGCAAAAATGGCCGATCTACCGGAAAGCACCACAACTTATCGAGCAGAAAATAAGCCACGAAACACAAGAGACTGGCATTAAGGTTATCGATATCATGTGTCCTTACATTAAGGGATCGAAAATAGGTCTTTTTGGGGGCGCAGGCGTTGGTAAAACAATTTTAGTGCAAGAGCTTATTAGAAATATTGCTATAGAACATAGTGGTGTTTCGGTCTTTACGGGTATCGGAGAGCGTACTCGTGAAGGGAATGAGCTGTGGCTTGAAATGAAACGTTCAGGAGTTCTTGATAAAACAGCATTGGTCTTTGGGCAGATGGGAGATGTTCCTGGTGCGCGTTTGCGTATCGGTATGACGGGTCTTACCATGGCCGAATATTTCCGTGATGTGCAAAAAAAGGACGTCCTCTTGTTTATCGATAATATATTTCGTTTTGTGCAAGCCGGATCCGAAATTTCCACCTTGCTTGGACATTTGCCGTCTGCGGTAGGTTACCAGCCAACACTTGCTTCAGAAATGGGAGCATTTCAAGAGCGTATAACTAATACGCTTAATGGGTCCATTACGTCCATTCAGGCTGTCTACGTGCCATCTGATGATATTACCGATCCAGCACCAGCAATAACCTTTATGCATTTGGATGCGAGTACCGTATTGTCACGTAAATTGGTAGAGCTTGGTTTGTATCCAGCAATAGATCCATTACAATCGAATTCCCGTGGGCTTGATCCCGCTATTGTAGGAAAGCGTCATTACAGGGTTGCTCGTCAAATTCAAACAATTTTGCAGCGATACAAAGAATTGCGCGATATTATCGCTATCTTGGGGATGGATGAGCTTTCACAAGAAGACAAGATTATCGTTGGTCGTGCAAAAAAGGTGCAAAAATTCTTAACACAACCGCTTTTTACTGCTGAATTTAGCACAGGGTTAGCAGGCCGTTATGTACCACGAGAACAGGCAATTGCCGATTTTGAAGTGCTTTTAAGCGGTGAAGTGGATGATCTGCCAGAACAGGCTTTCTATCTGGTTGGTACGCTCGATGAAGCTCGTGAAAAGGCTAAGCTCCTGCGAGCAGCTGCATGATGAAGCTTACGATTATAAAACCGGATCAGATATTGGAACATGAAATCTCTTGGCTTGAAGTTATAACCGATCGTGGCAGCTTTGTTATACAGCCTGAACATGTGCCAACGGTCTTTGTGTTGAAGCCAAAAGAGCCGTTGACCTTCGGCTTTGCCGATGGCAAGCAAGAGTCTATCGCTGTGCTGCAAGGGGTTGTTGAAATATCTCGCACAGCAGTCCTGGCATTGCTAGGTGAAACAGCATGAGAGTCCCTCTAGGGAGTATCGTGTCCGGGTCGTTGACTGAAGGCTTTATGATGCGCGTGGATCCTTGCGCATCACTTGAGTCGATCAAAACGGGTAAATTCGTCTCCATTGTAGGTGAGCAGTATACTTTTTTTTCATTAATTACCGATTTGAAGCTTGAGGTCACCAATCCCGACATTCTTCTGTTTCCGCCTGATGAAAAAGAGGTTTTGTTAACGACCATCTTGAAGCAGCGGGCTATGTATGCCACAGCGCAGTTGAAACCCATGCTCATGCTTGGCGCTAACAATGTGCCATCACCTGTCAAAACGGTTCCACCACACTTTGCTCCTGTATACGAGGCGAGCCGTGAAGAAGTGGCTCTTATTTTTGGCAGTGAAGATGAACCGACCAAGCGTTATTTTAACATAGGTTGCCCGCTTGATATGCAGGTTCCTGTATGCATAGATCTTGATCGTCTTGGTGAGCGCAGCAATGGCATTTTTGGCAAGACCGGTACAGGTAAAACCTTTTTAACCCGGTTGGTTCTTGCAGGGTTGGTCAAACATAAAAAAGCAGTAACGCTCATTTTTGACATGCATAGTGAATATGGGCTGCAAGCACGCAAAGAGGGCAAATCACATTCATTTGTTAAAGGATTAAAGACACTCTTTCCTGACCGCGTGGTCATCTTTTCTCTCGATCCAGAGTCAACGCGTCGGCGTGGCGGGAGCCCTGATGTGGTGATCAACTTGACCTATCAAGAAATACAGGTCGAAGATATCATTTCGTTACAGCAGGAGTTGAATTTACATGCAACTGCCGTTGAAGCCGCCTACTTATTGGTAGCGCGTTATAAAGCCGATTGGTTGCAGCTGCTGCTGACACAAGGTGACAACCTTAAAGAGTTTGCGCAAGAGTTGGGGGCACATCCTGAATCGATCGCTGCGTTATATCGTAAATTAAAACGCATAGAGCATTTACCCTTTTTTACACCACGCCCGGCCGGCATGGTCTATAAGCATGTTTCTATTTTTGATCAGATGATCGAATATCTTGATCGTGGTATCAGTATTGTCATCGAATTTGGTAATCATACTTCATCATTTATTTATCTATTGATTGCCAATATCATCACGCGTCGTATTCATAGCCACTATGTTAAAAAGACGGAGCTCTTTTTAGGCTCGCAACGCTCACAAGATGAGCCACAGAAGCTGATGATCACCATTGAAGAGGCGCATAAATTTTTAAATACCCAAACGGCACGGCAAACCATTTTTGGTACCATTGCGCGAGAAATGCGCAAATATTACGTTTCCCTTCTGGTAGTTGACCAACGGCCTTCTGATATTGATCAAGAGATTTTGTCACAAATTGGCACCAAGATTATTGCACAGCTGAGTGATGAAAAGGATATTCAGGCGGTGCTGACGGGCGTCAGCAATGCGAGCAATTTGCGCGCCGTACTCGCTTCTCTCGATAGCAAAAAGCAGGCACTCTTGCTTGGTCATGCACTTGCTATGCCTGTTGTGGTGCAAACGCGTGAGTATGATGAACAGTTCTATCGTGCGATGCAAGATGAAGTAAGCGTCAAACAGATCGACGACCTAGTCAGAGAGCTTTTTTAAGGTGCCACATATAGCTGGATGCGTTAAACTGTGCATAGAAAATAGCTTCTCGGGGCATCCCAATGAAAATGAGGGTCCAACATACTTTTGGATAATAATAGTCCGTTTATAAACGAAAATTTCATGATATACAAATCAGATCGATTTTCAATCTATTTTGGCGATGCATCTGATGGGCTATGCCCAAAAGAGTATTTGCAGGTAGGCGGCCAGACGCCCTTGGCAGCACGTGAGCCATATGCACGCGTATGCAAACAGCTTAACGCAACGGCACTTACCTTCTGTCACCAAACACACAGCATTGAAGGGCATGTAGCAACGCTGACGCCAACGGTTAACCCAGCGCCATTTTTACGCAAGGGTGACTTTTTGATTACCAGTCAACCAATAGCAATTGGTGTCATGACGGCCGATTGTTTGCCGGTGGTAATTTATGATCAAAAAATGCATAGTGTGGCAGTTGTCCATGCCGGTTGGCGAGGGCTTATTGCAGGTGTTATAGAACAAGCGATTATGCAGATGGAACAAGCCTTTGGCTCTTGTCGCCGTGATATGCAGGTTTGGTTTGGTCCTGCAGCAGGTGCCTGTTGTTACGAAGTGACGGCAGAATTTAAAGAGCGTTGTACGCAATATGCATGGCGTGACGAGCTATTTTCGGTGCGTGATGGCACACTTTTTTTCGATCTGACAGGTTGTGCGCAACACTTGTTACATGAATATGGCTTGGCAGGGCAAGCAATCAACAGAACGCATAACAGATGCACGGTGTGTGATGTTCGCTACTGTTCATATCGTCGAGACAAAGAGCGCGCAGAGCGCCAGATGACGGTTGTTGCCTTACGCACATAAGTTTCAAGTTACGCCGGATTAACGCATACTGGAACCGCAGTTATCCAGTAAAGACTGGCAAGAATGCTCAAGCCAAACATACAGATAAGGATGCCGGTGATCTTATTGATCATGTCTAATGTGCGTCGTGAAATATGCGTTTTTAAAAAAGTTATGGCGGTTGTTAAAATAATCCACCAGATCAATGATCCGCAGAAAAAACCGGCAAACAAGAGCATCATCAGTAATGAGCGGTCGATGCTGCTACTTATTTCTAATGCTGCCAATAAAGCAGACAAGGGAATGAGCGTCATAGGGTTTGACAGCGTGAGCATGCAGGTAGAAATATACATGTTTAAAAGACGTGTTGCCGTCGGTTGCGCATGCGCCGTGCTTATGGTGCGCCTAAAAGTAACGATGCCCAAGTAGCATAATAAAAATCCACCACCAAGCTGCAACCAGAATTGGTAGGCAGCAAGTAGCTCGGTAATAAAACTTAAGCCAAGACCAGCAATAGCGCCATACAGACCATCTGCGGTAGCAACGCCAAGTCCGCAGGCTATACCGGCATAAAAACCATGCACGAGCGTTTGTTGCATACACAAAATAGCAATAGGGCCGACAACAACGGCCAACGAAAGGCCTATGATGAAGCCTTTACAAAAAAGGGTGAGTAATTCTACCATAGATATCCTTCATGTGTTCAGAGCCGAAACTAACACAACATATGGTGCATATACTTTCTAAGAATAAGTGTAAGCTTTTATAAAAACATAGTATATCAGAAATAATGATGTACTATTTGAGTGTGGTACGGAATCTTTTCTTTGTGCTTTAAATTTGGCATCTTAGATGTCTATAACGTGTTGTAATACGCAGATTACTTTATTTTTACATGGAGGATAGCGACTATGCAGAATGATACAGTTCACCAGGTACCTCCTGTTTCAAAACAGATCACAACGGAACCGACACATCAAGCAATGCGCAAGCCGTACAATTCTGTTTTAGCCGCTATAGGTAATACGCCTTTGGTAGCGCTTGATTTTGCATCACAAGGAACCATCTATGCAAAATTAGAATATCTCAATCCGGGTGGCAGTCTCAAAGACAGATCTGCATTGTTTATGATCGAACAAGCAGAACAAGCAGGCTTGTTAAAACCTGGAGGTACCATTATTGATGCATCGTCAGGAAATCAAGGAATAGCGACCGCTATGATTGGTGCCATCAAAGGATACAAAGTTATTATTACGGTATCCGAAAAGATCAGTAAAGAAAAAATGGACGCCATCAGATCGTATGGAGCTCAGATTATTGTATGTCCTGCGATCGAAAAGATTGAAGATCCACAACATTACCATAGCCAAGCGGTAGCGTTGCACAAAAGCATGCCAAACTCATACATGCCAAATCAATATTTCAGCACGCTTAATGCACAAGCACATTACAAGTTGCTTGGGCCCGAAATTTGGCAGCAGACTCATGGTATGATTACGCACTTTATTGCGGGTGCTGGTACCTGCGGTACCGTATCGGGAGCGGGACGTTATCTTAAAGAGCAGAACCCAAATATTAAAGTCATAGCGCTTGATGCAGAAACATCATATCGTGCTACTGGCGGCAATCCAAAGCCGTACAAGGTTGAAGGGATTGGTATTGATTGGGACACGCCGATGCTTGACTTGAATGTCATAGACGAAGTGTTGCCGGTTAGCGATGCTAATGCGTTTGCAATGCTTAAAACGCTTGCACACAAGTACGGTATTCTTGCCGGACCGAGCAGCGGTGCGGTGGCATGGGCCGGTTCTGAATATGCTAAACAGCTTAAACCGACTGACATTGCGGTGATGATGTTTGGCGATTCTGGCAGAGCTTATTTGTCTAAGAATTTGTACATCTAGGCTACATTTGAGTTACGATTAACAAGAAAAAATCCCTTTGCTTTGGTTGTCAGAGCAGAGGGATTTTTTCTTGTCTATACGCTATTTCTCTATGCAGTCTCCTGATAACCCATCCATAGCGGAACTTCAATAATGTATGGATTACTGTTCTTTTGCTGCGGTTTTGTATAACCATAACGAAATCGCAATAACTCTTTGGATGCTCTATACGCGTCTCGAGAAGAGAATTCTACTAATGCCTGTACGCAGGTAAATCCATCGCTGAGTGTCACTTTGTTAATAGTGCTTAAGGCAGCGCCTTTTTCATCGATCAGTTTTTGCAACAGTTGCACATCGTGTGCAGACAAGCTCGGTCCTCTTTCGCTGGTGCAGATCTGAAAGCTAAGCATGGTGGCTATAACAAAAAACATAGGTAGGATATAAGAAATGGTCATCTGTTCTCTCATGAGTTGTTTATCCCGCTAAATAAGTATGTAAGAAGGTATTGCCAAGGCGATTAGTTGGATCATATTTTTTGCGTAGCTTTTTAAACTCGCCATTTTGCTGGGATATTAAGCTGTTTGATACGATTCATGGCGGTCATATCGATGGTAGTTCCAAAGGGCGCCCAAACATGTTCGCCTTGACTTGCTTGTGCGCCTGCAACAGCAATAGGTGCTTTTGCATGTTTAACCTGTTCTATCAATTCATGTATGGAATTGGGCTTTACTACCGAGCACGTTATATTTTGTATCAAGTGCTCAGCAACAATGTTGCGCACAGGAAATGTTTCCTGATGTGTCGCGTTAACAATAAGGGTTGCCAGGAGAACTATTTTTTTTATATTCATACTAAGACATAATTTGGGTTTAAGTTATTCAGGTTAGGCGGCCATCTTGATTGGTGCTACTTGGGTGCTAATACAATTATAAATGTAGTCATGAGGCCTGATATGTCAACAGGTGGCACTGCGCGTCTTAATCGGTGTTTCTGAGGGGTGGGGTGAACCGTTGCAATGGTTTTTTAGTCTCGTTGAACCTGGGCCCAGGTATAGGATGAAGTAAATCGAGCTTTGACAAGAAGAATTAAATCTGTAAGATAGTATGATATATAAGTGCCCCAATCGGGCATAGTTTCATGTTTTAATAGCAATATGGTTTCTCATGCATGTCTGCGAATGAAAAGTTCGCTTAAAAGCTGATTTTATCGGTTCAGGTATGGGTGCCATGGATACTTAACCATAAGGTGACCCCATAATGACGTTTAATGATTACACCCTTTCTGCCCCCGTACGCAAAGCTTTAGATAAGTTAGGCTTTACAGCGCCTACCGAAATTCAGCAAAGAGCTTTTGAGGTATTGATAGGAAAACAAGATACCGACTTTCATGGACAAGCGCAAACCGGTACAGGTAAAACCCTTGCGTTCGGTATCCCTCTTATAGAAAAGATAGATCCTTCTAAGCGCAGCACTCAGGCGCTTGTTGTTGCACCAACGCGTGAGCTTGTGTTGCAGATTTGCCAAAGCTTGCAATCGGTTGCAATGTTCAGTGGTATCAGTATTGAGTCGATTTATGGCGGTATGCCTATCGAGCCTCAAGTCCGATCTCTCAGACGTGGCGTTCAAATTGTAGTCGGCACGCCCGGTCGCTTGAATGACCATTTACGCCGTGGCACCTTTGGTCTTAAAGATTTGAGTGTGTTGGTTCTTGATGAAGCAGACATTATGCTTGATATGGGATTCAAAGAAGATATCGATGAGATTTTGAGCTTTGCCCCAGAACGTCGCCAAATCTGGCTTTTTTCTGCTACCGTCAAAGGTGGTATTCAAGATATTAAAAATTCTCATATGGCAAATCCGGTCACGATTTCCGTCAGTGGAAACAATGTTACCGGCGCTACAACTGAGCAGTTCTTCTGCACCGTACCTCGCAAATTTAAGCTTGATGCATTGCGCCGCTTCTTGGATATGGCGGACGATTTTTATGGTGTTGTGTTCTGTCAAACCAAAATTATGGCAAGCGAAGTTGCTGCTAAATTAGGCAAAGCTGGCTATGCAGTTGGTGCATTACATGGTGATATGAGCCAAGCGATGCGTAATGCGGTAATCAAAGATTTCCGTACCGGCAAATATAAAGTACTCGTAGCAACTGACGTTGCAGCGCGTGGTATTGACGTTAACGATCTTACTCACGTTATCAACTACAGCTTTCCTGAAGATGAAGATAGCTATGTTCACCGTATTGGCCGTACCGGTCGTGCGGGTAAAAAGGGTGTAGCGATTACCTTTGTTGAACGTGGACAACTTGAGCGTGTTAAACGCCTTGCTCGCAGATTCAAGGTTGATATTAATCCGATTAATATTCCAACCATGGATGACATCATGAGCATGCGTATGGATCAATTTGTCGGCACTATCGACAAGCTCTGTACCACCAAAATTGGTCAGTCGGTTCCTGCACGTAAGCTCTATGATCTTCTCATGGCTCGCCCACAACAAGAGTTGGCGCAAGGCATGTACAACATGTTGTGCCAAACCATACTCAAAGGATATGAAGAATCAAATTCAGTTGAATTTGCTGCAAGCACTGCTTACGATCAACAAGGCGGCGGCGATCAAGAGAATATCCAAGAAATCGCAATCAGCCTTGGCCAAGAAGATGGCATCAACAAGGGCGATGTATTGAACTACTTGTTAGACTCTCGTGTTATTAAGGCAAAAGAGATCAACAAGATTCGTGTGATTCAACGTCGTACGTTTGTGATTGTACCTGCGCAACTTGCCGCTCCATTGCTTGAAGCATTGCGTGGCAGATCAATCGCGGGTAAAAAAGCACGCGTTATGTACGCGCAGTAGTCTGCACCGTATATCTCTCATTAGATGAAAAGAGCCCCTCAGATGGCACATAAAGCTACCTGGGGGGTTTTTACGTATACTCAATAAAAACTAACTTACTCAAAGGTATTCTTATGAAATCAAAAAGATCTCTCTATGTCCTGGTAAGCATCAGCCTTGCCTCTCTGACACATCGCTGCTGTGTAGCCGTAGACCAAGATCCAGCGACTACGCCTTTTGCCTGGCATAAAGAATCTGCTGCAGAGCGTGTCCGATCAGCGCGCATTGCGCAAGAAAAAGCCAAGTTGGCTTATGAGGAGATAAACAACCGTGTCGCGGCAAACCCTGGCACACTCTTTCGGCCATCACTGCACCGACCTGGCCCGAGATTCCATGAGCTTGCGGCAGCAGCAGTGAGCATCTGCCACGTTAATCGTATACGAGAAGAGGCAGATAAAACGTTCCAAGCCTGTCAGCAATGGCATGATTCACTTGACGGAGATCTTACGCTACGCGGCAATTGTTATCAAGCTCATGATGTACTAAAAAAGCTTATGCAGGCCTACAGTCTATGACTATCTCTGTTGCGTAAAGAGCTCCTCTACCGATTCAACTGCGCGTTTAACATAAAACTCATGGTAAAAAATCGTCTTTACTAAAGTAATGACTGGGAGCGCCAAGAAAATAGACCATTGCAAGAATTTAGGATACTCAGCAGAGTGCGCGAACTGCCAAAAGAGCAGGTTGATTATGATTGCTGGTAGAGCAAAGAGTAATGCTGCCAAAACTGATGACCAGAGCATTGCAACGATGTAGGTGCCAAAACGGCTCCATATAACCTGTGATGAGCGTTTAATGGCCGGTATAAGAGTAATCGTTTCGTTTGCAATAATAGGCACCATAATATGTATCTTTAAAAAGAACAGAACGGTAGAAAGAAGCCCCAACACAAACAATGAGCCTATCATTGCGCAGAGCGCTCCTATGGCAGCCATGACTGGATGAGCAAAGGTTAACCAACTGAGCGAGAAAAAGATTTCTGCCACCATCCAGGTAACAATTTGTCGACTATGCTGCATTATCCACGTACATGATTCCCTGATACTTGCAGGCTGGTTGCGCAGAATGTGCATCGCGTGTCGCGCGAGACAGCTGGCGAAAAAGGTGTCGCATGCCATAGTGACGATTGCCATGGTGCCGATGGCTGCCAGCTGTGCGCTCGAGAAAGAGTCGAGCTCAGCGCCTACTAAATTTTGTTTGATGAAGGCATAGGTTGGATCCATGAAAAGATACATGAATACCACGGTTAACATGGGGATTAATGCATAGGCGAATAAAATAGGGTGGCGGAATAAGAGTCTGACGCTTTCGGTACCAATAGTTATGCCATTACGTACCCAGCGATTTTCTTGCAATATCATAAACGTTCTCCTGAGATAAAAAATAAACTTTTCCAGGTCTACAGCTAGAGTATATCTTCTTTATAGCGGTGATAAAACACACAATATGTCACGGTATTGAGCGTGGCGATAATAAGCTGCAGCGCATAAGGTAAAATCTGCTTAAGCAATGGATAGTGGCGTGGTATGGCTAGTGGTATGGCAATAGGCAACAAATCGATCCCAGCAAAGAACATCCATATGGTAAGAAACGTGAAAAAATGTTTTCCGATCGTACTGCATGAACGGCGTATTGCCGTCTGCAATGATACCCATTCAGTACCAATAATTGCCGGTACCAGCGTGGTGAAGTTCCACAGCAGGGTAAGCAGCAGAAGAAGCGATGGTACTCCATGCTGTATGAGTGTTGGATATGATTCTGTCCATTTGGTAATGGATGGGTTCTTTACGCTCAAATAGACCCATTGCGTCATCTGCGAAAAGACAAACATGCCAGCTATAATGAGCGCAGCCCACACGATGGTGTGCAGGAGGAGCGTGGTATGTCTGACCAGGTGAGGCGTGCTCTGCGTGGTGTGAATAAGGTAGAGTGTTCGGCGTGCCAGGTAGACGGTAAAGAGAATGTTCAGAGCGATGAGCGCATAAAAAACGGCCATCATGACTGGACGATGATGCAGAACCAAGTCGAACATGCGGTCAATATCGGCCAAGAAGATCAGTATCACCGGAGTTGCTATCGGAATCAGTTTGTATAAAAAAAGATACGGACGTTTGCAGCAGAGTACAACACTTTCACCTATCATACTGAAACTGCTGGCAACGGTCGTTTTTATACTCATAGAGCTCCATCGTTCTCTAAAAAGTCTACCACAAGCTTACTCCAACTCTCCAGATGCTCATAATACGTTTTGCATGAGTTTAGGGTCAAGAGTTGGCCGCTTTTCAGCTCAGATTTGATGCTGATATTTGGCGAGTCCCCTTCGAGTAGTAACACTAGGCCAAGGTGCACACGACCTACCTCATTGGTATCATCATTGAGAATGCCAAGCGTCGTTACGGTGAGCGCGCCGCTATATGAAATCTCTTCATGAAACTCGCGCCGTGCCCAATCCATCAAGTTGACGCCGACGACATCTTCTTGCTGCACGTGCCCACCGATACCTAGAGAATATTTGTTTTTTAAGCGCTGCTCAGAGGTTGTTGCGGTGCGTTGCATCAGAAAATACTGATCATTATGCCGAAAGATCATGTAGGGGATAATCTGTTTATAACTTGGATCGAGCTCCATGGCTGAGCGAGGTTTGAACTCTTGTTGAGCATATATAAGGTTGACGTACTCATCTACGTCGGTGCGACGTATGCCGTGCCATGCCGGGCTTGC
Organism: Candidatus Babelota bacterium; assembly: GCA_018266085.1. Taxonomy (GTDB): domain Bacteria; phylum Babelota; class Babeliae; order Babelales; family Vermiphilaceae; genus JAFEAZ01. The sequence continues at coordinate 44,689 of JAFEAZ010000016.1, read as the reverse complement.
AAATAGCTGGGCACGTTTGACAACCAAGATCTGCTCGTCATGTGAAGAAAGTTGCGGAGCGCTGGGTTTCTGTGTTTGAGTGTTCATGTCCATCCTTAGTTTTATGTTTAGGGCTTGGTAGAACAAGGGTAAACTGAGTTTGCATATTAGGGAAGAGTCTCCTTTTTGACGCCCGCTCTCAAAAGACATACTCTTAAGTATTGTAAAAAGTTATTATTGTAGAGCATTTCAGGCAGGTTTTTACATGCGTTACGATTTTAAAGGTATAGAAAAAAAATGGCAGGATATTTGGGCAATTAATCCCATTCAGACCAAGCCCTCGCTTCTTCGCCCTGGCTACGAAGGGCAGGCCGGACATGGCAAGAAATATTATTGCCTCGATATGTTCCCCTATCCATCAGGGTCTGGGCTCCATGTCGGTCACTGGCGTGGTTACGTACTTTCTGATGTCTATGCACGTATAAAATGGTTACAAGGGTATAACGTACTGCACCCGATGGGCTGGGATGCCTTTGGCTTGCCTGCAGAAAATGACGCAATCAAAAAAGGTATTCATCCTGCTGTTGGCACAGCAGCAAATATTGCAAATTTTAAGCGCCAATTGCAGCATATAGCGGCAATCTATGATTGGCGAAAAGAGCTGGCAACCTGTGACCCTGCCTACTATAAATGGACACAATGGATATTTCTGCAGATGTTTAAAGCAGGGCTTGCTTATGAAGCTGAAACGCCGATTAACTGGTGCCCATCCTGTTTGACTGGACTTGCCAACGAAGAGGTAGTACAGGGACTCTGCGAGCGTTGCAATACCAAAGTTGAGCAGCGCAATATTCGTCAATGGATGCTCAAAATTACCGAGTACGCAGAAAAATTACTGACCGGCCTTGATAAGCTCGAATGGCCAGAAAAAGTTAAGCTGATGCAGCGTAACTGGATCGGCAAGAGTGAAGGCTTGGAGATTGTCTTTACTGCAACTGACAGCAAGGGTAATGCAATTCCGCTGCCGATCTATACGACAAGTCCTGAGACGCTCTATGGGGTAACCTTTGTGGTAATGGCTCCTGAGCATGCATTGGTTGACCGCATAACGCATCCTGATTATGCGCCACAGGTTATGAACTATGTACAAGAAACGGCCCGAGCGCGTGCTGCTGGCCTTGTAACTGAAAGCAAAGAGAAAACGGGTATTTTTACCGGATCCTATGCGCGCAATCCACTTACTAATGAACAGATCCCGCTCTATCTAGCCGATTACGTTTTACCAGGCTATGGTACCGGTATTGTGATGGGCGTCCCTGCTCATTGTCAACGGGACTTCGAGTTTGCACAAGCCTTTAATCTGCCTATAAAGCAGGTTATAGCATCCGATGCTGCTGACATAACCACATCAGCGTATGAAGGTGATGGCCTATTAATGAAGAGCGGTTCATGTGATGGTCTTGACGCGCATACAACGGGTAAAGCAACAATTATAGAAAATTCTGTTACTCAAGGATTTGGAACGCGCAAAACACATTATCGTTTGCGTGACTGGGTATTTTCACGTCAGCGCTATTGGGGAGAACCGATACCGTTGGTGCATTGTAAGCAGTGTGGCGTCGTTCCGGTGCCTGAAGATCAGTTGCCCGTAGAGCTGCCGCAAGTTGAAAAATATCAACCGACCGGTACAGGCGAATCACCACTTGCAGCTATCACCGACTGGGTCAATACAACCTGTCCAACCTGTAAAGGGTCTGCAAAGCGTGAAACGAATACCATGCCACAATGGGCAGGATCATGCTGGTATTTTTTACGGTATCCAAACCCTGACGTGGCCGACAAGCCATGGGACAAAGCGGATATGCAGTATTGGTTGCCGGTCGATTTATATGTCGGTGGTATTGAGCATGCAATTTTACATCTGCTTTACTCCCGCTTTTACGTTAAAGTGTTGCACGATTTAGGGCACTTACCATTTGATGAGCCATTTACGCATCTATTTAACCAAGGCATGGTACTTAAATATTCGCCCGTGTCTGGCGCAGTAGAAAAAATGTCTAAATCAAAAGGTAACGGCGTCAATCCTGATGAGATAGTTGATCAGTATGGTACTGATATATTGCGCATGTACATACTCTTTATGGGGCCGCCTGAGCTTGATTGTGAATGGCAAGATACTGGGCTTGATGGTGTCAGACGCTTTGTTAACCGTTTGTGGCTCTTCTTGACCGATGCCAGCAACTGGGTTGCCGATGGTCAACAAGAGAGCATTGCAACACAAAAACGCATAGCATTGTTTCTTAAGCAGTACCAAACACGTTTGGAGCAGTTTAAGCCTAACACCGCAATTCCAGCAGCCATGGAATTGGTGAATGATCTTACCGCGCAGCAGATGAAGCTGAGCACAGCATCAATTGAGAAAATACTCGTCAGTTTGTCAGTGCTTGCGCCACACATGGCCAATGAGTTGTTGCAGGTCATCTGCAGTAAAGAGCTTGCCGCGTGTGAATGGCCTACGTACGACGAGTCATTGACCATCGTTGATGAAGCGGTTGTAGCGGTACAGATTAATGGTAAGCTGCGTACCACAGTGACGGTGCCCGTTGCTGCCCAGCAGGCGCATATTCAGCAGGTTGCTGCAATCGCTGCTCAAAAATGGCTTACGGATACCACCGTCGTCAAAGTAATTTATGTGCCTGGTAAATTAATTAATTTTGTTGTTAAGGCATAAGGTTTTATGGGACGTATACAACGGTTGTCGCTTATTGAAGCGCAAAAAATAGCAGCAGGACAGGTTGTAGAGCGTCCCTGTAACGTTATCAAAGAGCTGGTCGAGAATGCTTATGATGCAGGGGCCAGTGACATACTGTTAGATCTGCAGGATGCTGGGAAAAAAAGTATCATCATTGTTGACAATGGGTACGGCATGTCTGTTGAGGATGCTCGGCTGAGCATCGAAAAACATGCAACCAGTAAAATCAGCGCTCTCGATGATTTAGCTCACATTACGACGTTTGGATTTCGCGGAGAAGCGCTTGCCAGCATTGCTGCCGTCAGCCATATGAAGCTTGTCACGCGTGAAGCGCAGCAGCTGTCCGCTATTGCGTTAACGATACGTGATGGTGCTATTGTTGACGAAACACCTGCTGCGCACAATCCAGGAACCCGTATTGAAGTGGCTGATCTCTTTTACAACATGCCGGCGCGACAGAAGTTTTTGAAAAAACGGGAGACCGAATGGAATCAGATACAACATTTTTTACAAGCATTCTGCTTGAGCCACGCTGACCTGAGCGTTACCGTTGTGCACGATAAAAACCGCGTACTCCATTGCCCTGCAGTAGCATCGGTGCGTGATCGGTGTGCACAACTGTGGAACAGTACCATAGCGCGAGATCTGATCGACCTTGAAGATACAAGGCTTTCTGATGCTCTCGCCATTCAAGGTATTGTCTCGAGCCATCAGCATGCGCGGTATGATCGTTCAGGCATCTTTTTCTTTGTTAATAACCGCTGGGTCCAGAACAGTAGCTTAGCTCGTGCCCTGCTGAAAGCATATCAGAATGTGCTCCCTGCCGGGCGATATCCCATGGCCTGCATTTTTCTGACCATCGACCCACGTGAGCTTGATATTAACATTCACCCCAAGAAAGAAGAGATTGCATTTTTACACCCACGCATCGTTGAAAAACTGATTCAAGAAACGGTACAGAAAGCGCTTGAGGCACATTTAACCGGCGTTACACAAAAGCCGGTACATTTGAATGCTGGATTATTGCCTGATGGCTCTATCCAGCGAATGCATTCCTTTGCACCGTATGGTGAACGAGTTGTTAACGCTGTACAACAAACATGGCGCAGTGGTTGGGAACAACAATTGACACAACAACCGAGTCAGCAGCTGTTTAACCGTGAGATGCCACCGGTGGGTTTCGCAAGTACATTACCTGATGATTCGACAGCACCATCGATTAACGAATTAGAGTCCCGAGTCATCCCCGTGCAAACAGCCTGCCCGTCGAAGCTTGCCGGGCCTGAGGGCCCGGATAAGCCTAGTCGGGGGATCCAGGCTAGAAAGTTTAATCCAGCTTCGCAGTCATCTACATCACTCTATGCAGCAGAACAATCTCGTGAACAACAGTCAGTATTTGATCTTACTTCACCAGAACCACACTACGCACAAGAACAGTTACCCACCGAGCACGGCTACACCGTAATCGGCCAATACGCCACAACCTACATCCTTGTAGAGCGTGACGATGCGTTGTGGATGGTTGATCAACATGCAGCCCATGAACGTATTTTGTACGAGGGCTTTTCACAAGCGAATCATATTCCAGCCACAATACAGCTTATTGCTCCGCATATTGTAACTCTTGCTCGCGACCAAATAACGCAGCTTGAGCCACATTTGTCTATTTTGCGTGAGAATGGCTTTGGTGTTGCCGTCTGCGGGTACGATCAACTGATGATCAGCAGTACGCCGGTGCATGCCAAGAACATGCCGCTTGATGAGCTTATTAAACAATGTGTATCATGGATTGTTGAGTATCAATCATATACAGCTGAAGAATTTGCGACCGTTATGCATCATCATATGCGTGCACAGATGGCCTGCAAGGCTGCCGTCAAAGCGGGCGATATACTGACGCGGCAAGAGATGATCGATATTTTAGAGAAATTAGAAAAAACGCCAAACAAGCTCACCTGCCCTCACGGTCGTCCGACCGGGTGGCTGATAAGCCTGTATGAGATTGAGAAGAAATTTAAGCGTAAAGCGTAATGCTAATCTTGAAAGAGCTTTGGCAAGAGCGCAAGCGGCGATTGATCTTTTGCTTGTGTTATCGCCTCTGAAATTATAGGTAGTGCCTGTTCAGGAGATGCTTGTTTAAACGCATCTGCTTCAAATACGTTCATACCGCTGGTTTCTACCACCGTGTAACCATCTTGTAATAGTTTGGACTTTACAAAATTAGCGTGCTCAAATCCACCATTAATGATGAGGTATTTAAGGGCTGAGTCATCTGCAAAGACTTTAGCGTACAGAAGCAATTCAAGATCAAATTTATGAGCGCTGAATCTATGTAAATAAGAATGCAGAGCTTGCGCTTTGGCTGGATCGCTCTCTTGTAATTGTAGTGTTAAATCAATAATTGGCGTATTGCCTGAAACATTACCAGTTTTGAGCGTTTCATCAATTAACCTGAGGGCTGCTGTAGCATCTGAATCATCAACATCTAGTTGTGCAAACAGAGGAAGATATAGCTGAATATCTTGTTGTACGTCGCCAATAGATATGCCTGCTATGTGAGCAGGTAAAGATGCTTTAAATGAAGTAAGATCTTCAGCCATAACCTCCTTGATGAGATGTAACAAAAGGCATTGGTTGGTATCGCGCAGTGTGTCGCCAGCTACCCAACGAAATTGGTTATCAAACACTAAGGAGTTATTATCGGCGCCAAAGGATTGAAGAGAGTTTGCAAAAATGGCGGCTCGTTCTTGTGCTTTTGACGCAGATCCTAAAGTGGCATTCATAAATAGTTGAGGTAGTACGTAAAAGGTTTCTGCTTCTAAGGTAGAATCCAGCTCGTTGTTACAAAGATCTCTCAGGGCACGATTAGTTGCTTCTGATATTACGACTGTTTGGCTAGCTTTTTTATTAGAACTTGCAAGCATGCTCTGCGCAAAAGCAGTTAATGCTTTCTTTTGTTGGATTTTAGCAGTATGCAATGTAGAAAGAACTGCTTGCACAAGCTTGGGATTTAATGTTTCGCAATAGCCGAGCATCAATTCTATGTATTGATCGTGTGCGTCACCTAACAACAGTATGCGCTTACCGCTCTCTTTATGTTCAAACAGCGTTGAATTAACCGTCAGCGGCAGTGTGCTGGTTGCAAAGGTGAGGGTAAGCAATAGGGAATACAGCATTCGATTCATAGTAAATATATCCTCAGTCTAAGTATAACGGGCAGCATCATGAATTGTGTTGATGATGCTGCCCGTTGTATATTCTCGATTTTGTTATTAACTACATGCTGTTTTTTTAACAACAGCAATGGCAATTGCAGCGGTCGGCAATTGCATACCACTCATGCATACAGATAGAGCAGTAATGTCTTGCATGGTCCATGTGGCTCATGCTGTTCAAACGCTCTTGGCGCAAGCGAGCATATTCAAGCTCTGCGCGCTCGCGTTCAGCTCGTGCATGGGCTTGCTCTGCATGTAAACGAGCATGTTCTAGTGTCAAACGGTCCTGTTCTGCTCGCGCACGTTCACGTTCAGCACGGGAACGTTCCTGCTCGGCACGCAAACGAGCCTGTTCAAGCTCTAAGCGTTCTCTTTCAAGACGATCACGTTCACGATCACGGATATTGCTCTGATATTCAGGAGCATTGGCCACACACGTGTGTATCGATTTGAGGTTTTGCAAAAGGTTCCTGCTGTTTTGTAGCAACGTGTAATAAGAAGAGGATGCTCGTGCAATAGCTTGTTCTAGTTCACGAATATCATGAGCGCATTTCTTGCAATACGCCAAGAATGGATACTTCCATTCAGCATCGTATGAAGAATAGCGGAAGTTTAAGCAGGCATTGATGTCGGAATGAGACGCACCTAACAGCAGCCTAGCCGGTCGCTTAATTGCTTCAAGCTCACGAGCATGCGCAGTTGATAGTTTTGCCTGTAGTTCAAAAAGCTCGAAATAGGCTTTGTGGAGATCAAGACCCTCCTGTGCATTAGTCAACGATCTTTTGAGTATTGCAAGGTTGTTTGCTGTACGTCTGAGCTCTTCTTTTAGGTATTCACTTTTTGCGCGCTTAATAGCCTTTTCTGTGGCTGTTAGAGCGTCTGCAAGTATTGAAATATCTGAGTAAAGAGACCTGCAGAGATCCTGAGTGCTTGCTAAAATGCATCTATGTAGCATCGCTTCGTCCATGGAGCGAGGGGCATAGAACATGTCCATAGGCCCTTGGTACTTGCGTCCTAAATCATCATGCATAGCTCGAGATTTAGTAAGCACGACTTCAGGCTCATCTTCTGAAAGAGCCCACATCAAAGCACCTACGCCTACTACCGCTGCGCCAACACTTGCTACAATGCCAGCCGTGCTCATGCGATCTTCCTGATCAGACTTTTTTGCCACACACGGCATGTTCGAGATTAACAGAACAACACTGAGAATTGATGGAACTATTCTATTCTGCATCATGCGGATAACCTTTAGTTTAGATTGTTGAGCTTAAACTACCGTCGTAAGCCTTTGCATCATTAAACTCAGCTTTAAAAACAGGTTGTGTGCACTAGTTTCCCTCTTTATAAGCGGGTGGTTGTTGTGGTGTTACTACCGATTGATACGCTGGTGGTTGTTGCTCTTTTGCTTCTAGTTGACGCAGTCTTGCTTCTAGGCTTTTACAATAGTCGACAAGTCCATTATGTGCCATGCGAGCACTTTCATGATTAGTTTTTGCATGCAAATCGGCTTGTTGTAATTTGTGTATAGCTTCATGTAGCTTGCTAATGATATTATTCTCTAGACAAGCAACTTTTTCATTCGTTTTTTCTTGAGAAGATTGAGTTCTTTTTAAATCCAGTTCGAGCTGTTTTAGTTGCTCCGACAAAGCAAGTGCTGTTTGTAGGCGCTGATGCTCATCTTTCAAGCGTTCACGCTCTATAGCTTCCAGCGCGTTATAATGCTCTTTCTGTTGTCTTAGTTCTTTATCTTTGTGAGCATCTTTTACGAAGTTCTCTTCATTCTTTTTATACTCTGGGCAATTGACAACAAAAGCATGAAAAGAGCGAAGTGTTGTTGCGACATTTTGCGTGTCTTGGGCCAATGTAGGATAACGAGAGTTTATCTGCGGAATAATGGCATCTAATTCTTTAAGAGCGGTACAACTACGTTTTGCGAAAGTACGGTAGGGGTATTTGAGCGCTTCATCTGATCCGTCGAGCATAAGAAGACTATTGAGCTCGTATTGTAAAGCTGCCTTATCTCGTGCAGGGGTGTTATTTTTTTCTAAATGGCGGTTAGCGAACTCTATCTCTCTGGCATATTTCTGAGCAACAACGCTCTCTTTTTGAAATTGAGCGAAATAAAGTTTGTGTGCGTCTAAAACGGTTTGAACCGTAAGTAAGTGGTTATGAGATTCTACCATTTCTTGCAAGCGAACATTAAGTGCATCTTGGGCGGTGGCATCTTTTGTTTTTTTGATCGCCTTTTTAAGCGATTCTATAGATGTGGTCATAGCGGTGATGCTTGATGATAGTTCATCAGGCTGTCGTGCAAGGCCAGTAGCTGCGCATGATGCCAGCGTTTTTTCATCGAGCATGCGCGGATCTTGATGCGTGTCTATGAGTGCAAAGGCTGGCGCAAAATGTGCAGTAATTTTGGCATGTGTTTTTTGTGTTTCAGCCAAGAGCTTTTGTGTGTCGATCGATAAACAAGAGTGGAATTTGTAGGCGGCACCTGCTATCACTGTAGTAAATAACAGCAAGCCAGCTCCGCTTGCTAATTTGCTATCGTTTGTTCGGGTATTGTGCGGTATGCATGAAGTTGTAAGAGCTAGCGCGAGCAATGACGAAATACTGTTCCTATTAACCATAGATACCCGTAAAAAATTTATAGATCTGCTGCAGGATGTGTTAACTCCCAATTAGGGAATGATGTTGATCGTTTCTCTACTATACTATCCGGTTTTGCAGTTTCTGTCTTGTTTGCGGGCTTTTCTTGTTGTTCGCTTTGGCTGCTGACTACCGTTTTTTGTGCTGCTGGCCAGTTAATTTCACGATTGCACCAACGCTCCCATATATATTGATCGTGAAGATCCTGCTGATAGCGAGGGTGCGCAATCATTTTTTGGTATATGCAGACCAGCGGCGGTATAAACGAGCGGTAAAAATCGAGTGTGTTTTCTGGTAAGTATGGTTCGGCTCTAGCAATAAGTGTTTGTAACTTTTTAATGTCGGCAGCCAATTGGTTGGTTCTTTCCAAAGAACAGTACAGGGCTGCATGGTGTCTATTGAAATAAGCGATTTCAACTTCGTAGCGTAAGCTGAGGTATTCGGCTGCTTCAAACAGGTTGTATTCCAACTCTTCAGGGTCTTGCGGTTGGCAGGCGTACCATACAGCACCTGCAGCGCCAATAGCAGTAGCGGCTATAGCAACGCCTAGAGTTGTATTCTTTGGCAGAGCGTAAGCGTGTGAGCTTTGTGCGACTGACGGGCTGAGAAGCAGACTAAGGGCTAGGAGAAGGGTTATTTTTTTAGAGGCAAACATAGCGGACGCTTTCTTCTGGATACTGGGATTTAACACAAATTTCTGAGCTTTAGTATCTCAAAATGACAAAAAAAATCAACAATAAGATACCTTTATTGTCTTATCAGCTATAAATTATTGCAATCTGAAGTTTTGTCTGGATAGAATTAGGGGAGACAAGAAGTACTTTTGGGCCTCAAAAAAGGAGAGGCAATCATGGATTTTTGCATGTTTTTTAAAACTAGATTGTTATCGGTTCTCTGCCTGGCAAGCTTGCTAAGTGCAGAACTTTGCCATGGCGCGCGGATTTTTAATACAACCGACAAAGCCTATACCTTTATCCTGCCCACCAGGCCTGGCGGGTCTGTTACGGTCGATGTGGCTCCACATAGCGCCCAATCGGTGACAGGACTTGCCATAGTCCCAGGTGAACCGCTGTTAATGGGCTATAAACTAGAAAATAGTTGGGCGCAAGCGCTCTTCAAGCCTTTCAGTTTTTTGACTCGATGGGGGATTGGGACCGGTCTGGTGAATGAGCCAAGAGCGATCGAGTTGAGAGCTCATTCCTTTACATCAAATAGAGCGCTCCCTGAAGATCTTCAGCTGCTCGTAGCCAGCGAAGACGGCGATCAGATAAAGACGCTGGTACTTGATGAAGAGCATCTGCGTAAAGCAGCTCTTGTAGAAGGAGTCAGGGCGTTTAATAAATTACGTAACAATTCTGCTACCGGAGCGTAATGCTCCCAACGCTACGACTAGCGCTTGGGTTGCTCTGAGTACGGTCGGCGTGAGTGCGCATGCTACGAACTGATTTTGATAGAGCAATTCCCGTTCGTCATCGGTAAGATCGGCCTCAGGGCCAAAGCTCAGTACAATCGTTTCAGGCTTTTCATGTTCTATCTGTTCGAGTACTTTCCACAAAGACATACCTTGTGGATCGCAATGTATGCGCAGTGATGCTTTTGGCAGCTGTTGCAGGGTGTCGGCTAGTCCACAGGGGCTTTTTATGATAGGGAGCATAAACTGTTTTGACTGCTCTGCTGCCGCAACCATTATCTTCTGGCATCGTGACATATCGCGTTCTGTTGACCAGGTCTGTTGTGAGCTGGCAGTAGTGACGAGTTGTACCTGGTTTGCTCCCAGTTCAACGCATGAATAGAAGGCTTCTGCAAGCGCTTCGCGCTTGAGCAGCGGTAACATGACGATGATAGTTGGAGCTAAAATACTCTTTTTTATAAGGCTGATCAGTTCAAACTGCAGCGTTTCTTTTTTTTCGTAGGCCTGTAGGCGTGCCTCAAGAGCTGTTGTGCGATCAAACAGCAGCAGTGGGTTGCCAGGCTCTGTACGCAGAACATGTTTAAGGCGGTGCCATAGCTGTTCATCGGCGATTGTTATTCGGTCTCCACTTTTTTTGTGTAGGCAGGCTGACGAAAGCTCAGGGGTATAGAGCGCGAACTCATGAGGCATAAAGATTACCCTTTTTTGATCGTGCCAGCATGAGTTGCTTTTTGTCGCATAAGCGCTTGACAACAAGCAACTGCGCGAATCTTCATAGCATGAACGTTACCTGATACATACAGATAATAAGGGAGTAAGGCGATGAGAGCAGGGGCGAGAAGAGCGAGTAATTTAGCGAGTAATTTTTGGCTTTTTGATGGTTCAGGTTGTATATAGCTGTCAAGGAAATCATATTCAAGTTCAAAATCGTCGATGCTTTCTGTTGGCGCGCTGTTGTTCTGCTCGTCTATATCTTTTGTATAGGTTGAGGTTGTAGGTTGTTCAGTAGTATAGATAAGCGGTTGAGCCAAGCAGGAGAGGATAATAAGCATACAAAGCCGTTTTTTTAACATAGAAATTCCCAGTGTTAGAGGTTGCAACGTTGTGGAGAGCTTATGCCTGAGCAAAGGGTCTGTTTTTTGAAGCTGATAATAGGTAGATGTAGTAGTTTCATACCCCTATACTACGCGAAAATGAGAAGAAAGGAAAGGCATGCAGCCTATAGGTCCAAGAGCGCTGGTCATTTTAGATGGTTTTGGCCGTCTTAATTATAGAGAGCATAATGCCATAGCGCAGGCAGCTACACCTCATCTTGATCAGTGGTTTGGACAGTGCCCTTCAGCGCTGGTGCGTGCCAGTGGTGAGTCGGTAGGGTTGCCCGCTGGCGCCATTGGTAACTCAGAAGTTGGCCATATGACTATTGGGACAGGACGCGTTATACCGCAGGCAGTAACGCTAGTTGAGCAAGCCATTGGCAATAAGAGTTTTTATGATAATCCGGTGCTTAAAGAAGCTTTGGCACGAGTTAAGGTCACCAGCAATCGCCTTCATATTATGGGGCTTTGTTCTGACGCGAAAGTGCATAGCGACATAGGTCAGCTATACGCTTATGTAACGGCAGCTCACCGCGCCGGTATACAGAACGTTTTTTTACATCTTTTTTTAGATGGACGTGATGTAGCGCCACACTCTGCTGAACGGTACCTTGAAGCGGTTGAGCATGAGGTGGTGTGTCGAGGGTATGGTCTCATAGGCTCATTGCATGGTCGTTTTTACGCTATGGATAGAGACAAGAATTTTGAGCGTACAAAGAAAAGTTATGACGTTCTTGTGGGAGCGGCGATAGCAAGGAATAGCTCCTGGCGGCAGCTGCTTGATCTCTCGTATACTCACGGCATAACCGATGAATTTTTTGAACCAACACTCTTGCGCTCTGATGCGTGCATACAACCAGGTGATGGTGTTATATCCTTTAATATCAGGCCTGAAAGAATCGAGCAGCTGACACGCAGCTTAATCGATCCCGCATGTGCAGGTTTTGGAACCAAACCTCTCTCTTTAAGTTGTTTTGTGACCCCAGTTTCATATGGGCAAGCTCTTGCCACTGATATTCTTTTTCCAAGTAGCCCACTCGAACATACGTTTAAAGATACGCTTGCTGCTGCACATAAAACGATATTTGTTATTGCAGAGACTGAAAAATATGCCCATGTTACTTACTTTTTTAATGGTATGCGCGAGCAGGCGGTTTTAGGAGAAACGCGAGTTCTTATCCCGTCATTGAAAGTTGCCACCTATGCCGACAGCCCAGCTATGTCGGCACCAGCAATAACCCAAGCTGTTCTTGCTACGCTCAAACAACCGTATGATTTTTATCTTATTAATTATGCCAACGCTGATATGGTTGGACATTCGGGTGATTTTGCAGCCACGGTACGTGCGATAGAATGTTTAGATGCCCAGCTTGGCTTGTTATATGATGCGTTTGTTGTCCAGCAGAATGGTATGCTTTATATTACCGCCGATCATGGCAATGCAGAGGATATGTTTGATGAGGCCACGCAACAACCACGCACAGCCCATACCACAAACCCTGTACCATTCTTAGTGGTTACCAAAAATGGATGCTCAGCTGCTGCGTCATTACCACTACATGAGCTTGCCGATATTGCGCCTTATATTTTACATGACATGGGACTTCCGGTACCAATTGAGATGCGCAAATGATAGACTGTACCTTATTTTAAGAGTTTTTATAAAAACTAGGTTGTATTTTATGAGTAGCGAATCGAAATCACTTATCAAAGCAATTATTGGTCTCGGTAATCCTGGGCGCCAGTATGAAAGTACGCGTCACAATATAGGGTTCAAGGTAGTCGATGTTCTGTGTGAACGCTTTGGTGGGCAATGGAAAGAACAGAACAATATGCAATCGGCGCAGGTTATAATCAACGGTAAAAAGATTCTTTTGATCAAACCACAGACCTTTATGAACAGTTCAGGGCGCGTTATGCCTTTTTTGCAAAAACAGGGTATTGGTGTCGAAAATATCTTGGTTGCGCATGATGAGATGGAAATACAATTTGGCAGTTTAAAGATGCGCTCGGGCGGTAGTGCTCGTGGACACAACGGTCTGAAATCATTCATAGAACAGTGCGGGCAGGATTTTATGCGTTTACGGTTTGGTATTGGTCGACCCGACAATCGTGACGATGTGGCCGATTATGTGCTGGCCAATTTCACTGAATCGTCAAACGAAGTCGACCACCTGACTGAGCAAGCGGCCGACATGATTGAGCAGTATTTGGGTGATTAAGCTATATTATGAGCAAAACCAACAACTGTTATTATAAGTGCGGTTAAGCTCTTTGAGGAGTTGATGCCTTGCTTGCGGATCTATGCGATTCATACGAGCAAAACGGTCTTTAATAGCGATTCTCTCTCTTTCCATGTCTTTTTCTTGTTGTTGGAGTTCTTGTGCGATAAGAGCATCGCTGCTCGTTTCTCTGTTTTGTTGGAGTAATTTTTTTACCAGTTTGTTGCTTTCATTGTAATTTTCTCGAGCTTGATCAACTTGTTCATTGTAAAAATCTAGCCGTAATCCAGCTGCTCGTGCAGCATCTCGCTCTTTAACCCAGTACTGATAGCAGGCATCATTTTCTTTGTGTTTTGCTTGGGCAGTTGCTAGTTGTTGAGCAAGAGATATGTTGTTGCTCTGCCTGGTACAAAACTGCTGCATGGTCATAGTTAATAATACGAGTGACACTGCTGAATATATTTTATTCATGAAAATATTTCCTCTGTAAAAATGTAAAAAATGTGACAGTTTTTTATAAACCCTTGTGTTTCTGCTGAGCACCTCCATAGAATAAGGCATATCGCGTTAAAAGCAAAAGTGATGAGCTTCTGCTTTTAATATGGGTACATGTATTTGAAAAGTGTGCGCTTGCAGAAAGAGTGTTTGTCTAAGGAGGGGCGACTTAGCATGAAGTTGAAGCTTTTTGTTAGTGCGTTTTTTATGGGAGTCGTAAGCGTTGCTGGCCTGCTTTTTGCAGCACAACAAGCTCCTCAACCTGTGTTACAAACAACAACTGCTCAAGGTGCTAGTCAACCGGTTCAAGAATCTATCGCTGCTGTTAACCCAGAGACTACAAATGTAGAGGCAGCTGAATCGGTGGAGCAAGAGGCTTCAGAAGAATCGACTGAAGATGAAACTGAGCCTGAAGAAGAGCCGGCAGAAGAAGAACAAACAGAAGAAGAACAAACAGAAGAAGAACAAACAGAAGAAGAACCAACAGAAGAAGAACCCGCAGAAGAAGAGCTCGCAGAAGAAGAACCCGCAGAAGAAGAATCAACTGAAGAAGAAGAGTCTGAAGAAGAAGAGCCTGAAGAAAAAGTAGGGTTTGTGTCTAAGTGGGAAGATGCAGGCTTCGATTTCAGTGAATTAGAAGCTGCACCGCTACCAGAAGAGATAGCAAAAGAGCAACCGGAAGGGATGCCGGAAGTAGCTGAACTCGATGTCAGCTTTGACAACCTCAGCGATATCGAGCTGCTGTATGTCGATAAACCAAAAACGTCTAAAAAGTTAGAGGGGCTTGTCGTACAGCTGCCAATTATTGGGGATATTGCCTTAGAGCCTGTCATGATCGATGAGGAGCATGGCTATAAATTTAGCTCGTTACCCGGTCGTTCCGTTAATGCAGGTGTTTTAATAATTAATAACTACACGATGACCTTAGTTGGGACTATCGTATCATTTACCGGAGAAGGAAGTCTGCTAGGCAAACGGGGCAAACTCTATCTAAAGCAGTTTACGCCTAATGGTCTGGTTCCTGCAGTCAATACCCCATCAGGTGTTAACCCTGCTTTGACAAGTAGCATCGCTCCTGCAACTAAAGAAACTAAAGGTGATGTTGATCAGATGATCATGTCATTCGTTTATGACAACAAAGAACAACCGAAAATAAAAATACCTAATCTTGGCGACATGACGATCGCATCGACCGATATTATTTTTCAAAAAGATAGGCCTATATTGATTATAGCAAAGGCTCAGATTTTTGGTGTCAATGCGGAAGTTGGACTTGCGCTTACTACCATGCGTGTTAATGCGTTGATTAATGTACAGGCTACTGTGAAAGAAAAATGTAAAGATCCGGCATTGCAAACTACTTCAGAATGTCAGGATCTTACCTTTGCAGATGTGATTCCTCAAATCGGGCATGCCAATGCCTCAATAGGTAAAAGTAAGATAAAAAATCTTATATTAAAAATTAATAATCTTATAGTGATAAAAGCAGCGCAAAAGCTGATCAAGACAAGTTATTATGACGAAGATCTCATGAGTGGGGTGCTCACCGCAACGATTAATCTCCTGGGTACCGATTTGGCAGCCAACCCGAAAGCTATTACCAAATATGTCTCTAAGCGACCAACAAAAGGTTCAACGGGATCTGAAGCCGCTCCGCTCAACCCCTGGGAAGCCGAAATTGAGATGAATTTTGATAAATATGGTTATCAGGGCACCTTGACAGCAGGGACCTTATATATCAAAGATGTTGGGACCATTGAAAATCCAACGGTTGAAACAACGCTGAGTAGTGGCACGGCTTCCATTGCTATACAGGGTGCGCTCGTCATCCCTCTAAAAGACTTGCAGCCATTACGTATAGCACCTATCAACATAGAGTTGTCAAATGACGGGTTGGCAGTTTCGGGATTAATTCCTGAATTCACCTACGAGCAAATACAGCTCACCAATTTAAAAGTAGATTTCAACACCTTAACGCGATCAATTAATCTGGAAAGCTCTAAGCGATTTGGTGATTTTGAGCTAAAAATAATGCTTGGTGTTATCAAAGGTGATGCCGATGATGAGACTAAAAACGGACTGAGTCTTGCCGCAAAGCTTGTCAGCACGAGCGTATGTTCGCAAAGAGGGTTTACCTGTAGGCAAGAGGCTTTGAAAAGCTGCGCCGCCTCAGAACCAGAAAAGAAGAAAGCAATTGAAGCAAAAGAAAAACTATTGAAAGAAAAAGAGGCTCAAGCGCTTGCTCTGACGGCAGCAGGCAAAGAGAGTGAAGCGGATGCGGCCTGGACGGCATGGGAGCAACTTGCTGGAGAGCTTTTTAAAGAGAAGACTGATCTTATCGAATGCGTTACGCAAGCGCGGAACAAGTGTGCGACTGAAGAAAGCAGCTGTGAATCGAATCAGCGCCTTGCTCGAGCTCAAGCGACTGGCCGTGCCGATGTTGAGCAAATACGGGCAGAGTTAAGGGATGCTGCTGCGGGTAAAAAGGGAACGGAAGTAAAAAAGCCGGCTATAGAAGAAGTCAGTTTCTATCCGTTTAAAGATATTCCCACGATGCCCACAGAGATAAAGGATATTAGGCTTACCGATATTGATGTGAGCATCGGTTTGACGCGTGGATCAACAGGCTCTTCAATGGGATCGCTTTCATTCAAAGGAAAAGTCCATGCTTTTGGCGTGGTTGTTCCCGGTACCTTAAAGTTTATTTATGCCGGTGACAATAAGGGAGGCATGATATTAACTATCGATTTTGAAGAGCGTACTACGTTAGCAAAATTGGCTCCCTTTGCTCTCAGCGGATCTCCTTATGACGCGATTTATCTCGAATCACCCAAAGTAGTCATTTCCACATTGGGTACTGTAGGCAGTGGCGGAGGAGCTACCGTATCAGGTGACTTGCCAAAAGGACTTCATATCTCTGGAAAAGTTCCTTTATCTGGTGGCTTGGCCGATGTCGGTAAGCTTCTTGGGCAGGAGAGTAAACTTTTTGACTTAACAGGCACCATTGATTGGAGTGATCTTCAACGAAGCAGAATTGCAATAGCTATTATGCAAGATTCGAGTGGATTAACAACGCAAGAAAAATGTAAAAAAGCATCGCTTGATTGCGTGAAAGATAAAATAGCAGTCTGTGATGCTATTGCTGGCAGCACGCAAGAACAAAAAACAAAATGTATAGAGGATGCCAAGAAGGCATGCGCAACTGATCTGGCCACCTGTGAAAAAGGGCTGAACGAAGTATTCAGGCTCAGTAGAGTTTCGGTAGATATTACGCTTAAGCCGACCATGTCAGTGAGCGCAGGTATGCTTTTACGCCCTCCAATGCAAAAAGATAAGCCGATAGGATTGGATGGAGCAATAACGCTAGGTGTTGATAAAGCAACCATTCAAGCATTCATGAAGGGTACTTGGTATGATGCGTTTGACTTGAAGGGCTGGGAATTATCAAACTTGGCTATTACGGCGGGGCAAAAATATGGCTCGCCATTACCTTCAGAGTTTGGAGGAGCTGGCCGCATAA
The DNA here is from genome assembly GCA_018266085.1 of Candidatus Babelota bacterium. Taxonomy (GTDB): domain Bacteria; phylum Babelota; class Babeliae; order Babelales; family Vermiphilaceae; genus JAFEAZ01. The sequence continues at coordinate 27,349 of JAFEAZ010000016.1, read as the reverse complement.
AGATCGTTGGTAAATCGTTCACCGATCAAGCCGAATATTTGACTAAACAGGTTGCTTCGATTTCGGTAGTAAAGAATGCACAACAAGAGTTGGCATCAAAGCCAATATTTAATGGGAAAACGGCACAAGAGGCTGAAAAGGTGGCTAATGCTGCCATCGATGGTTTTAAAAAGACGATCAATTCTATCGATCTTACTATGGAAGCAGCGGTTGTCGTCGATCTAGGTTTTACCGATATGGCGCTTGAGTTTAGAACAACAAAAGTGATCACCTGGTCAGAATTGTTAGTCGTATTCTGTTCGAGCTTTTTTGAGGCTATGGGGAATAAAGAGCTCGTTGCTCAATTGGCATTTATCGACACGCTGTTATTAAAAGTATCAGATTTTCATGGTAGCTATTCACCAAAACAGGATGTAACTATTGGTGTAAAAACTATACCGCACGGTATGGCTCTTGGCTTTACCGTTGATCTATTTGGTAAAAAAGGACGTTGTAAGATGCGTCTGGCAAATGACGGCCTTGAAGCTCTTGCTACCTTTGACAAAATCGACACGCCGTATTTTAAGCTTACAGGAGCTGGTGAAGATAAGATTCTTGGTACGGCTGATGATGCACCTATTATGCGGGTAAATTTAAATCTCTTAAAACAAGAATTCTATATTGACGGCGAGGTACAGCTTATTATTCCACAACTGGGCACAATCAAATCATTAACTCGCGTCAATATCGGCTTTGATGAATGTCGATTCTTAACGCAGGCAAATGTGTTCAATCTGTTTTCTGCAGAGCTTGAAGCGAAAATAGGCAATGATCCAAAAGACATATATATCAAGGGCAAAATGCAACAAAGCGCACTGAATCAATTTGAAAAATTGTTAAAAGATGCTGCGCGTTCGCTCAATGAGCAAGCACGTCGTGATATTGAGTATGCAAAGACACAAGTCAAAACATTGAGCTCAGCAGAACTTACGGCAAACAGTAGAAAAGCATTAAAGCAAGCGAAAGATAATGTTCAGTACACGTTTCAAGATCTTAATGCATTAAAATCGAGACTTGATGCCGTCGTGCGTGCATGTGGTAGTTAAGGTATGCATTGTTGACAGAGGATCTATTATGATTGCTATTCGCCATAGTTTCCTTGCCATAGTTGGAGTAGTTTTGCTCTATTCAAATGATGTGGTTGGATGGATACTGCCAATTGGTAATGCAACACCTTATGTCACCCGTGTAGAAGTTGCTTATCCTGGTTGTCGTTCTGATAGAATTGTTCTTGCACCAGGTCAACAGATCAATGTAAATGCTGCAGGATGCTTGGTTAACCAAATAGGGATGGTTTTTGAAAAAGCCCAGCCAGGAAATCCGCCAAAAGATGTGAGTTTAAATTGGCAAGTTTCTGGACATAGAGATTTCTGGGCAACGCTTAGAAAGAAAGCTGATGGAACCTTGACTCTTGAGGCTGATTACGGCAAGGGGCCTATACAACAAGCTTTTGTAAAGCCTATAGTGGAAACCTTTAACCAGCTGGGCGATGAGGTGAAAGATGCTATAGCGCCGATAGAAAAAGCCTTTTCAAAAGAAAGCTTTGAGAAATTAGGAAACGATATTAATAAAGAGATTATAAAACCGATAGAAACGACCTTTGTTAAATTAGGTAAAGATATTGAAAAAGGATTTCTTGATTTTGGCGCTCTCTTTCAGAAAGAGGTTATAAATCCAGTCGTTGCAGCAGGCGATGTTATTCTGTCCAAATTTAAAGATTGTAGTCAGGTAGTAGCGCTTGGTTCTGAATGGGCGGCTAAAAAATCGGCCTTTGAATCTGCTCAAGGGGCGCTCCTTGTTGTGAACGAAATAAATGAAGCTGATCCGCTGCAATATGGCGTCATTGCCGTACAAGAGGCTGCATTATTAGGTCTTGACGCGGGTAAATTAGGAGCTGAAGGGCTTGCTCATATGATGGAGGGGATAGGAGCTATTATTGGTGGAGGTTTTAACATTACTGAGGTATCATTTGATGTACAGGCTGCAGATCTTGTGCAAGGGAAGCTTCCACTGTTTCAAATAAAGGGCTTTTTCTTTGGTAAAGCTTGTAATTTCACCTTCCAGTTTGACGTCAACAACCCTGAAAAGAGCATGGAATCTATAGTCAAAGAGCTCATCAAGATTGTACCGGGAGTGTAACATGAGCTTTGTGGTTGTAGGCAGCACAGCGTGCTTGGCCATGGGCTAAGCTCCGCAACAAGCGTTGCTTTTTCGGCTCTATATATTCTTCTTGTTCCTCAAGATCCAAGAGCGGTAATGAGAGTGTGGCGATCTCTTTTGATACGGTATTGTAAAAATCGAGCGGTAAATCGGTTGCGCTGACATCGATAAAATAGCAGTAGCGTTCTATCAATGAGACGAACAGATCATTAAGGTCATCAACATCGGCAAGAATTGAGTATTCAAGCAGCGTCGTCATAGACTCTGATAGTGATTTCATTGTTGACCAGCCATCTTTTGTCTGCGTTGGATTCCACATGAGTTTTGCGATGCCAACCTCTAAAAAGACGAGTATAGTTTTGCGCATCTCTTCAGATGATATTATGTCCTGTTGAGCATTGTCCGCTTCAACTTCATGGGCAATCATATGAGACAGATCTTTAAAAAAGTAATCTGGATCTTGTTTAAACGTAGTAAATTGTTCGAGAAATTGAGCATATAAGATATTGTTAATACGTTTTTTGAGCCTGTCTATGGCGTACGTTTCCGGTTTGGCAAAATATGGTTTGAGTAAATCTGGCAAACTGCTTAATAAACTATTAAATGCGCTTGCGCTGATATACGGGCACGCTTTCATTTTGTTGGCAAAAAGACGTATCGTTGATTGTACATATGAGCGTGACAAGAGCGTTTTATGCCCATGCTCGAGCAGTTGTGTAAGATGCAAAAAACTATGGGGTAGTATGGTTTGTGCATAGCGCGGATTATTATAAATAGTGCTTAAAAAGCTGTTGATCCCAGCACTCGTCATGGTAATGGGGGCTGATAAAAGATCAATCTGATCATGATGAGCAAACTCGCGCGATGGGCTCAATTTTTGTACATAGTTTAAATTTTGTGTATACCCTATGGTTGCGGTAGTTAGGCATATGACCATACTTATACCATATTGGATAGTTTTCATAAAAAACTTTCTTGCCGTAGAATGTTTTGCCTAATTTGGTACCATCAGACTACCATGAAAACGGTTTTTCGTTCAAGTAGACACAAAGGACTCTAGCTATGGCGTTGTATTTTTACCAGGCTTTGGCAAAAGATGGCAAAAAAGTCACTGGATATGTTGATGCTCCATCACCATTGCGCGTTAAAGAGCAGTTGAGCAGTCGAGGGCTCTTTCCTATCACCATTACGAGCGCCGCAGAAGAACGAGTTAGTTTCTTTTCTCGCCTCTTTCAACGCAGCGTTTCGATTAAAGAAAAAATATTATTCACACGCCAACTGACGATATTGTTACGTTCAGGCATCCCGCTATTACAAGCACTTGAGTTATTGACTGATCAATTTGCCGGCAAGCTCAAAACAATGCTGGTGCGCATTAAAGATGATATTAAGGAAGGTCAATCATTTGCCGATGCGCTTAAGAAATATCCGAGTACCTTCGACACTATTTATGTACAGCTCGTTCGTGCTGGCGAGGCAAGCGGCAAACTTGAAACGATCCTTGATCGCCTCACCCTGTATATGGAGCGGCGCCAAGCGCTGGGCAAACGCATCAGCTCAGCATTACAGTATCCAATGATACAGCTTGGTCTTTCAGTTGCTGTCGTGATATTTTTGCTGATAGGAGTTGTGCCAAATCTAGTGAGTCAATTTTCCGATTCAGGAAAGGAGCTGCCTACGCCGACGCGTATGTTGATTTCGGTTTCAAATGCTCTGCGTAACCACTACCTTATTATAGCAGTGATTATACTTCTGTTGGTAAGTGGCTTTATTTATTGGAAATCTACTGCAACGGGTGCACGTCAATGGGATAAGCTCAAGCTTAAACTGCCATTGGTTGGCTATTTTGCACGTACCAATGCGATTGTACAGTTTTGCTACACATTGGGTATATTACTTGAAGGGGGCGTAAATTTATCACAAGCTCTTGATATTGTGTGCAGCATCATCAACAATCGTATTTTAGCCGATACACTTAATGAGGCGCGCGATAAGATTATCAAACAAGGTAAAATAGCGCAGTATTTAAAGCAGACAGAGATTTTTCCGCCGATTGCTATTTATTTGATTAGTACCGGTGAAGAGAGTGGCTCTTTAGACACCATGTTGTTAACCGTAGCGCGCAATTACGAAGAAGAGTTGGGTGAAATAACAGACACTATGTCGGTCTGGATTTCACCTATTATGTTAGTGGTAATGGGACTTATTGTAGGATTTATTGTGCTGTCTATAGCGCTTCCAATGGTGGAAATGTCTACAATGGCAGGAGTTGGTGGTTAATGGTAGGAGATGATACAGATGATAGCTGTTTCAGGTGCCCCACGGCAGGGCTTTTCGTTGATGGAAATTTTGATAGCAATTGCTATTTTGGGTCTTGTTGGAGGGCTTCTTATTCCAAAGCTTGCAGGAGTCTTTTCTGGAGCGCAAGTTGATACGGCAAAACAATCGTTACGCGGTCTTAAAAGCGCTATCGAAATGTTTCACTTAAAGGTTGGCGACTATCCAGATTCGTTGAAAGATCTGTATAAAAAGCCTGCCAATGAAGAGCTTGCAAGAGATTGGGCGGGACCATATATAGAAGAAAAGAAATTAGTTGATCCATGGAAGACGAAATTTCAATATACCAAGACTCCAGGACAAGCGCATCCATTTGAATTGTACTCATATGGGCCAAAGAAAAAAGCTGCTTCAAAAGATGAGAGAATAGATGTCTGGGCATTGTAAGCCGGGTATTAGTTTAATCGAGATTATGATTGCATTAGCAATCATCGCAGTTGTGGGGACTACCATAGTCCCCCGGCTGTGGCACACTGATGCGCGCCAAGAGCGGCGTAATCTGCTTGTGCAGCTCAACGAACTGATTGGTATTACGCAACAGCAGGCAATTATTACCAACACTGAACATAAAGTTGAGTTTGATCTGCCCACTATACGCGTTTTACGTGCTAGCGATAAACGTACCAGCGAAGGTGCACCTATTTTTGAATCGGTCAAAAATTTTATCGTACGCCCAGACATGACAGTGCCCAAAAATATAGATATAAAACAATTTTTGATTAATGGCATTGATGAGATGTCTCGCTTTATCGGTGGCAACAGTAAAAAAATCTGGTTTTTTATCAGTGCCGATGGTATTGCTCAACCAGTGATCATTAATATGCTCGACAAAAAAGATAGAGTGCGTAGTGGTAGAACCGGCTCATTCAGCTGGGTTATGAATCCGTTTTCGGCGCAATTTAAAGAGTACGATGAATTTCAACAGTAGATCAGGATTTACCCTCGTAGAAGTTATGATAGCAACAGCCATCATGGGTGTTATGTTTGCTGCTATTTTTGCTTTGCAGTCAAGTGTAACCAGGTCTGTGGTGACGACGACGCAGCAGCTTGAGCGCATGTTTCACGCGCGCAATTTTTTTATCGAATCTGCTGCCGAATCGGACGATGCCGAAAAATCTGAAAAAGAAGCTTTTACGCGAAACAAAAAAATTACGCGTCCATCAACTGAGTTGCTGTACAAAAAGAGCAAGCTGAAATCCCATGAACCGTTTGATGATTCTGTTCATGATATGTATAAACAGCAGGTCACGATAAGCTGGCATGATGGCAAACGAAAGCGGCAGGATCTGCTGGTTGGTTACGTGTATCAACCAAAAAAAGCTAACAAGCAAGCAGAAGCACCAAAGTCGCCCGTTGTTCAGCCGCCGGGAGTTACTCAATGACAAGTCGCGGGTTTATTCTTGTTGAGGTCTTAATAACACTCGTTATCTCAAGCATGCTTACGGGAATATTATTTTTAACGATGCAACAGGTTTCAGTCGGTGTTAGAGCTGTTGATGAGGTGATAGATCTGCACACGCAAGCCATTGTGGCAACAAGACAACTGGAACGTGATATTGCAGGTGCTATGCTTGTGCATGACATGAAAAAAAATTTTTTTAGCGAGCAGCAGGATGACAACAGTATGCTGCTTACCTTCATTACGAATAATCCATTGCAGCAGTGGCAGAGTTCTGCCGGTACTCCTCGTTTAGTACGGGTAACCTATAAGCTCGTGCCTGACAAGAGCGTTGGCAAGAACGTAGGAAAGCGCTATACGCTCACAAGACAAGAATCGATGGAGTTGCCATTTGATAAGGCTGGCGACGATACACATAAAGCACGCGCTTATACATTGATAGATGAGGTTATTCAGTTTAAGACGCTGTATACTGCAGCGAAAACTGATGAAAAAAAACCGCAAAAGGATGCTAAGCCGATTGCCGCGTGGGATTCTGATAGCGTTGGAGATGATGGTAAAAAGCGAGAACCTGATCAGATGCTGCCTGTAATGGTCACGATCGCATTAGAGCTCGCCAATGGAGCGAAAAATAAACAGACGTTTACCTGTGTTATACCACTTATTCCTGACATGATTCCCCATAAACAGGTGACGTCAGAAGGGGCCAGTCAGGCACCAAAAACAGACAAAAAATAGCAGAAAAGGATCGCACGCATGAGAGCAGCTGTTCCCGGTTATATGATTTTGTTAACGCTGATGATAGCCGCAGCAGCTGTCGCTGCCGTGACCTACGTGGCACGTAAAGCAACAGTCTATGTGCCATTGGCCACTGCAACTATAGAGAAAGAGAAGGCGGTTCAGCTTGCATTCAGTGGTATTCAAGTTGCGCTCAGTCAATTGGCAGGAAAGAAGTCTGATCAAGAAGATAAGGGCAAAAAAACTAATAACAATGCTGCAGAAAAGCAGACGCTCAGTTTTTTGTTGCCTGTGTTGGGTCGTTGGCAAAGCTTTGAGCTCAAAGAAAAAACTGATGGTATTGATGGATATATAGATATTTGTATTACCAGCGAAGACGGGAAATTTAATATCAACGCCGTCTATGATTTTAAAGAAAAAAAATTTAAAGGAGAGCAGGAAGCTAATGAAGAAAAAAATTATCGCAAAGTCGTTGAGAACCTATTGACAGCAGCTGGAGCTTTTGTGGGCGAGCAACGTCTTTTTGCAGGGCTTGAAGAATTTCTAAAAAAACAGGATGCTCCTATAGTCGATAGTACACAACTTTTGAGTATAAAAGAGTTTGCGCCATTTAAGTCGGCCGTTTTTTATGAACCATCGACGAATAAAAAACGGATAGCGCTTGCTGATATTTTTACCGTGTGGTCTGCGGGAGTAGAAATGAATGCGTGGTTGTTGTCTCCTTCGATACAGCGTATTATAGGGAACAAACAGACTGATTTTGAAGAGGAAATGGATGAAGCCCTTGTAGAGAAGACGGTTAATGCCTATGATCCAAAGTTGAATTTAACACAAGCATGGGAAAAAATAGGTGCACCATTGTACGGAATTCCGTTGGCAAGTTTACCTACATATGTTAAAGGTGTGTTAGATATAAAATTTGGACCTAGAGTTTTTTCTGTATTATCTTATGGCATGGTAGGTAAAACAACGCAAAAATTACTGGCGATTGTAACGCTAAAAGAAGACCCTTCATCGGCGAATGATGTAGCCTACAGCGTCGTGATAAAAAAACTGTATTGGCTTTGAGGTCAAAAGGATCGACAGTGCATGCTAAAACTGAAACGTTAGTTGGTTTATTTGTATTAGGTTCGTTGGCTATTTTTCTCTATATGGGTCTAAAAATAGGCGCATTTAGACCGGATCGTAGCAGTTACAATGAATATACGATGTATTTTAAGGATGTATCCGGTTTGACCCGTAAAGCTGAAGTTAAAATAGCGGGGGTTACGGTTGGTTGGGTCGAAAGCGTTGATCTTTATGCGGATCACGTACAGCAGGCTCAAGCAGTTGTCATGGTTAAAAAAGATTTTAACTTATATGACGATGCACATGGTATGGTACGTCAAGACGGTCTTTTGGGGCCTAAATTTATCGAACTGGTTCCCGGCAATCCCGATTTGTTAAGATTGCAAAGCGGACAAACGCTGCGTGAGCCAGCGATCGCACCGGTCTCTATCGATGAATTGATGCGTAAATTTGGACATATTGCATCGAATGTTGAATCGATTACCGATTCGCTCAAAAGTGTCATGGGTGATGGTCCAGGGCAAGACCAGCTGCGTAACATCATGGAAAATATCAATATAACAGCAGAGCGTCTGGCCTCCTTTTCAACCTCTTTGGAAAAGTCATTTGTGCGTAATGAAGAGCATATTGATGCATTGCTTGCAATAGGTACGCACGTTAAAGCTATAACCACTAAATTAGAAAATGATGTATTACCAGCAGTCCAAGAAGGAATTGAGAAGATAGCGAATGTCTTCGATCGCGACTTTAATAGAGTAGCCGACACGCTTGCAACAACAGCTCAATCGATTGAACAGGCTTCATTGCAGGCACGTGATGGCTTTACTAGTATTACCTCAGTGGCAACCAAAATCGATGAGGGTAAGGGGCTTTTAGGTAAGCTGATTAATGAAGAAGAAACATACAGAGATCTTAAGGTAGCGGTACAGGGGCTTAAGAACTATTTTGCTAAAGTTGATACACTCCAAATTGTGTTTGATGCTCATGGTGAAACAATGCATCGTCCTGCAGAGAATTATCGTCACGAAGATTCGAAATTCTATTTTGATATGCGTATTCATCCTAATGAAGATCATTTCTATCTTGTGCAGCTTGCCTCTTCTGAAAAAGGATGGCGTGATGAACGAGAAACGCTCAAGACGCGATTTGATGATTGTGGTGACATCTTGCCCACTGATAAGTGGATTAGACCGACAATTGCCGATGCTGATAACGCGCCACGTGAGCGAGTTCAGACATTTACCAGAAACACCGTCAAGTTCGGCTTGCAATTTGGTAAGGTGTTCAAAGATCTTGCATTTCGCATAGGGTTATTTGAGAATACCGGTGGCGTTGCAATCGATTACGACATTCCATTTGAGAGCGAAAAATTCCGTTGGGTAACTACCTTTGAGGTTTTTGATATTAATGGATGGAATAGACTCCATGATCGTCGGCCTCACCTTAAGTGGCTCAACAGAATGTTCTTCATGCGCAACCTGTATATTACGTTTGGTGCTGATGACTTTGTTAGTAAGCGTAATGCTAATGGATTTGTTGGTCTTGGCTTACGATTCGGTGATGATGATGTTAAATATATCTTGCCAAGCATAGGTAGTGCTCGCGGCCTTGCTGGTTAAGCTCCTTCCGTTCGAAAATTCCCGTCCTGCATGCATAAAGATTTTTTTATACATGCAGGACGTTCTGTTTCTTAGCTCATTCTTTCTTGAGCTCTAAAAGTTACGGCTGGCGATAGAGCGCTTGTGTTGCCAGCGCGGTCAGTAGCACGTGCCGTTACGGCATGTGAGCCATCTTCCACGCTATATTTTGTAGACCAATAGCCTTGGCCATTGCTATGCGTTATTTTGCCAAAAGTATCGGTATCAAGAAACGTCGTTATGGTTGCATAGGATTGTGAGTATCCGCTTACAATCACTACGCCATCGGTGATGAGGCTTCCTTCTTGCGGAGTTATTATGGTGGGTTGCTGGGGTGCAGTTACATCGATTTCAAAGGACGTGATAATTTCGGTGTCACAAGATAGACAGTAAGCTCTGACCGTATATAAGCCGTGCGACAAGTCTGGACGATAGAAAAAGAGACCATTTTTGTCGGATGTGGTTACTACTTCAGGTAGCTCATTTATTTTAATGATGACTGCTTGATGGGCTATGGGAGTGTAGTCGGCGCTTAAAAGTTGTCCAACAATAACAGGCTTCTTATTATTAATGTAGCTTCCATCAAAAGGGTATTTGATGTTTGAATATGGGACATATGCGGTAGCGCAGAGGTCTTGTGCCGGTAGATGTGTTGCTTGAACATAAAATAGACTTGATTGAGTCCACATAAGACTGCCGATTTTTGGTTTTATGCTTGCATCAATAGAGTGGAACCCATCGCATAATGCATGATCCTTATCTATAGCGTAAGACCACACGCCATATTCGTTCGTTTCAATGATAGCCGCAAGATGTTTGTCCACATAGACCGAAACGCGTCCTTTCTTTATAGGGCGCCCCTTATTGTCTATAGCCATACCTATAATGATAGGGGTTGGCGTAGAGACTGTCTCTTCAAGCTTTGGGGATATAATGAATGGACTAACCAGTTCAGAGCATGCAGCTTCTATATTTGCCGCTATGACAGAAGCCATACATATTTTTAACAATACTTTCATGAGAGCGCTCCTCTATGGATCGTTATATAGTTAGCTTGCTTTACTCGTGCGTTCTGAGGTGTGTCTATACATATATATAATGTAAGAATCACGTTGGTGCTTTCAGGTGTGCCATGCGCACTTGATTGGGGCTTATCATCTAAATGTGTATAAAACTCCTTTCGTATAGGGTAACAGCAAAAGGTATAGGTTCTGTGGGTTGTCCGGCCCTTTTGTACGATTGCTTGTTCTTATATACCAAAGTTACTCAATGAGCCGCAAGTTAAAAGGAGGCTTTGCTATGGGCTGCTTATCCTCGCCATTGAGAGCAGCTGTCTCCAGGTGTTTCGTGAGTTAACCAGCGTGGGAGAGAGCCGCATGCGCCATAGGCCATTGACTTAATGGGGGAGGAGGTAAGGGCTTAGGGCAAAAGATTGTCGACCCTCCATATACTAAAGGGAACCGAAAATAGGCCAGTTTTATAAAAGATTGAACTCTGTTTTATGTGAGAGACTAAAATATCACGAATATCACGCCTGTTCGTTTGCGACGGATTTGCTATTGCCGGCTAAATGCAATAAGCTGATCAGGAGGTCTTATTGAGAGGTTTTTCTGTAATGACCGCAATATGACACAGGTTGAATTTTTTGTGTTTAAAAATCTTTTTTTAAAAAGTTTTAAAAAAGTGTTGACACAAGCGTATATAGAGGTATAATTTACCTCGTCTTGAACACGAGCGGATCGCAAAAAGCGAAACGCAAAAAAGTCGTAGAAAGACGGAAATTCTTTGAAATGCATAGGAAATACATAAAAGTTACACCTACCGAATTTGTGAGAAAAATTCTTACGTCAATTTTTGAAGTGGAGAGTTTGATCCTGGCTCAGAATAAACGCTGGCGGCGTGCCTAACACATGCAAGTCGAGCGAGAAAGTCCTTCGGGATGAGTACAGCGGCGGACGGGTGAGTAATACGTGAGAATCTGCCTTTTAGTGGAGAATACCTTCGAGAAATTGAAGTTAATACTGCATAAGTCCTTCGGGAGAAAGATGGCCTCTTTGCTGTCGCTAAAAGATGAGCTCGCGCACTATCAGCTAGTTGGTGGGGTAAAGGCCTACCAAGGCTATGACGGTTAGCCGGCCTGAGAGGGTGTACGGCCACACTGGAACTTAGACACGGTCCAGACTCCTACGGGAGGCAGCAGTGGGGAATATTGCGCAATGGGCGAAAGCCTGACGCAGCGACGCCGCGTGGAGGATGAAGGTCTTCGGATTGTAAACTTCTGTTAAGTGGGAAGAAAAATTTGCGTTTAATACACGCAAGGAATGACGGTACCATTAGAGAAAGCACCGGCTAACTTCGTGCCAGCAGCCGCGGTAATACGAAGGGTGCAAGCGTTATTCGGATTTATTGGGCGTAAAGGGTGCGTAGACGGTATATTAAGTCTATTGTTAAATCTTCTGGCCTAACCAGAAATCTGCAGTAGATACTGATGTGCTAGAGGGTGGAAGAGAGAAGTGGAATTCTCGGAGTAGCGGTAAAATGCGTAGATCTCGAGAGGAACACCAATGGCGAAGGCAGCTTCTTGGTCCACACCTGACGTTGAGGCACGAAAGCGTGGGGAGCAAACAGGATTAGATACCCTGGTAGTCCACGCTGTAAACGATGATCACTAGACGTTAGTTCTGTTTTACAGAATTAGTGTCGTAGCTAACGCGATAAGTGATCCGCCTGGGAACTACGGTCGCAAGATTAAAACTCAAAGGAATTGACGGGGGCCCGCACAAGCGGTGGAACATGTGGTTTAATTCGACACTACGCGAGGAACCTTACCTGGACTTGACATGTACTTGACATCCGTAGAAATACGGCCTTCTAGGCTTCGGTCTAGACGGGTACACAGGTGCTGCATGGCTGTCGTCAGCTCGTGTCGTGAGATGTTGGGTTAAGTCCTTTAACGAGCGCAACCCCTGCTATCAGTTGCCACTTGCGTAAGCAAAGCACTCTGATGGGACTGCCTGGGAAACCAGGAGGAAGGTGGGGATGACGTCAAGTCATCATGGTCCTTATGTCCAGGGCTACACACGTGTTACAATGGCTAGTACAAAGAGCTGCAAGCCTGCAAGGGCAAGCTAATCTCAAAAAACTAGTCTAAGTTCGGATTGAGGTCTGCAACTCGACCTCATGAAGTTGAAATCGCTAGTAATCGCATATCAGAATGATGCGGTGAATACGTTCTCGGGCCTTGTACACACCGCCCGTCACGCCATGAAAGTCGTCTGTACCCGAAGTTGTTTTAGCCGACCCGTAAGGGGGGCGAGCACCTAAGGTATGGGGGGTAATTGGGGCGAAGTCGTAACAAGGTAGCTGTAGGAGAACCTGCGGCTGGATCACCTCCTTTCGAGGGAGAAATTTAGATCTGAGAGCTTTTTGCTCTCACTATTAAGGTGTTACATGAAATTAGTAAGTAATTACACGGTTCGGTAGGTGTTTTTAAAAATAATCAAAGGTTATTCTGGGCCTATAGCTCAGGTGGCTAGAGCACCCCGCTGATAACGGGGAGGTCAGTCGTTCAAGTCGACTTAGGCCCACCATTAAAGTGGTGCATATGGTTAGATTGAATGGTTTTAAGACCATACCTTGATTTAAAAAATCGCTCGTTATTATACGGGGGTATAGCTCAGTTGGTAGAGCGTCCGTTTTGCACGCGGAAGGCCAGCGGTTCGAATCCGCTTACCTCCACCAATTAAAATGAGTTTTTTTGATTTGTTTATTTCCTAGCATTTAAAAAGATTTTCTATAAAATTACTAGAGTAGTAAGTGAAAAAAGATTTCTTGTGTTCTTTGAAATTTTTGTAGATCAGTATCTTAAAATAGTCAGCAAAAGTTTGTGATTAATTGAAAAGAGCATTTGGTGGATGCCTTGGCATCAAGAGGCGATGAAGGAGGCGGAAGACTGCCATAAGCTTCGGGGAGCTGTCAATCAAGCTTTGATCCGAAGATGTCCGAATGGGGAAACCCGTCTTGGTAAAACCAGGATATCCTTATCTGAATACATAGGGTAAGGAGGCGAACGGCGTGAACTGAAACATCTAAGTAGCGCCAGGAAAAGAAAACAAAGTTGATTCCCCAAGTAGTGGTGAGCGAAAAGGGAAGAGCCTAAACCTATGTCATGTGATAGCCTGTGCGCGTTGTGACGTAGGGGTTGTGGGGTACGAGCGACTAAGACGTACAGATCTTTAGTTGTATTTTCTTTATTTAACTGAACGCTCTGGAACGAGCGGCCAAAGAAAGTGAAAGCCTTGTATGTTAAAAATAAAGAGAAGCAACAGCTTGTAAACCCGAGTATCGTGGAGCACGTGAAATTCCGCGAGAATCTGCCCAGACCATTGGGTAAGGCTAAATACTACTTGATGACCGATAGCGAACGAGTACCGTGAGGGAAAGGTGAAAAGAACCCCGGGAGGGGAGTGAAATAGAAACTGAAACCAAATGTTTACAATCGGTGGTAGCGATATATAAGTATGCGCAACCACGTACCTTTTGCATAATGAGCCAACGAGTTACTTTTATGGTGCGAGGTTAAGCTTAGAAAGAGCGGAGCCGTAGCGAAAGCGAGTCTGAATAGGGCGCATAGTACCATGAAGTAGACCCGAAACCTAGTGAGCTATCCATGTCCAGGATGAAATCTCGGTTACACGAGATGAAGGTCCGAACCGGTGTAGGTTGAAAACTGCTCGGATGAGGTGTGGATAGGAGTGAAAGGCTAATCAAACTGGGAAATAGCTGGTTCTCTCCGAAATATATTTAGGTATAGCCTCGCTGGATTCGTTGTGGAGGTAAAGCACAGTTTGAGTATTGGGGGCGCGAGTCTACCAAATTCTTACTAACTCTGAATGCCATGACGTTAGAAAGCGGGAGTCAGACTGTGGGGGATAAGCTTCATAGTCGAGAGGGAAACAGCCCAGACCATCAGCTAAGGTCCCTAAATGCTCGTTAAGTGGGAAAAGAGGTGGAGACGCCTAAACAGCCAGGAGGTTGGCTTAGAAGCAGCCATCCTTTAAAGAAAGCGTAATAGCTCACTGGTCAAGTGTCTCTGCGCTGAAGAACGAACGGGGCTTAAACGAGCTACCGAAGCTATGGCTTGTATTAAAATACGTTTTAATGCAAGGGTAGGAGAGCGTTCCTTGATAGATACAAGCTTGACCGTAAGGACAGGTGCCGTTGATCAAGGAAGTGAGCATGTTGGTATAAGTAACGAAAAAACAGGTGAAATTCCTGTTCGCCGTAAGTCTAAGGGTTCCGTGAGATCGGTTCATCCACTCAGGGTTAGTCGATACCTAAGCCGAGGCCAATTGGAGTAGGCGATGGACAACAGGTTAAATATTCCTGTACCGCTTAGTGACGTTTGAGTGAAGGAGGGACGCAGTAGGGTAGGTTGACTTGGTGTTTGGATGCCAAGCTAAGCGCAAAGAGGAGTCTTATAGGTAAATCCGTGAGGCTGTTATCCTTGAAGCGTTATGGGTATATCAATTCTTAGGGAGCGATGTATTCGATTGATCCCACACTGACAGGAAAATCTCCTAGCGAGTCACATGAGTGATCGTACCGCAAACCGACACAGGTAGACGAGCAGAGAATGCTAAGGCGTTGAGATAATTATCACTAAGGAACTCGGCAAAATAGCCCCGTAACTTAGGGAGAAGGGGTGCCCATATTGTTATTAGAGTTTACTCTGATAAGCAATGGTGGGTTGCAATAAAGAGGCCCAATCGACTGTTTAACAAAAACACAGGGCTCTGCAAACTCGTAAGAGGAAGTATAGAGTCTGACGCCTGCCCAGTGCTGGAATGTTAATAGGAGAGGTTAGCTCTTCGGAGCGAAGCTTTGAATTGAAGCACCAGTAAACGGCGGCCGTAACTATAACGGTCCTAAGGTAGCGAAGTACCTTGTCGGGTAAATTCCGACCCGCATGAATGGCGTAACGAGTTGGGCGCTGTCTTGGTGATAAACTCAGTGAATTTGTAGTGCCGGTGAAAATGCCGGCTACCCGCGAAAGGACGGAAAGACCCCGTGCACCTTTACTATAGCTTGACATTGATTTTTGGATTGATTTGTGTAGGATAGGCGGGAGACTTTGAAGTTAAAGCGCTAGCTTTAATGGAGTCGTCCTTGAAATACCGCCCTTGTTGATTTGAAAATCTAACCTCGACCCGTAATCCGGGCGGGAGACAGTGTCTGGTGGGTAGTTTGACTGGGGTGGTCGCCTCCCAAATTGTAACGGAGGCGTTCAAAGGTTCCCTCATGGCGAATAGAAATCGCCTTAAGAGTGTAAAGGCATAAGGGAGCTTAACTGCAAGACCTACAAGTCGAGCAGGTGCGAAAGCAGGACTTAGTGATCCAGTGATTCCGCATGGAAGGGTCATTGCTAAACGGATAAAAGGTACGCCGGGGATAACAGGCTGATCTCCTCTAAGAGTCCATATCGACGAGGAGGTTTGGCACCTCGATGTCGGCTCATCACATCCTGGGGCTGGAGAAGGTCCCAAGGGTCTGGCTGTTCGCCAGTTAAAGTGGTACGCGAGCTGGGTTCAGACCGTCGTAAGACAGGTCGGTCCTTATCCGTCGTGGGCGCAGGGTATTTGAGGAGGGTTGTCCCTAGTACGAGAGGACCGGGATGAGTGAGCCTCTAGTGTTCCAGTTGTTCTCCAAGAGCAACGCTGGGTAGCTAGGCTCATTAGAGATAACCGCTGAAAGCATCTAAGTGGGAAACTCGCTTCAAGATTAGATACCCCTTGTCGTAAGACAAATAAGACCCCTTGAAGACTACAAGGTTGATAGGCTGGGTGTGTAAGCACAGTAATGTGTTCAGCTAACCAGTACTAATAGGTCGAATGTTTTAATCACGCTAAAATTTTTCTGCGATGCCTAAGCTACTGATCTACATTAATAAAAAACACAAGAAAAAATTTGTTCTTAATTGAACTGAAAAATTTCTGGTGGGTATAGCTGTGGGGAAATACCCGTTCCCATTCCGAATACGGCAGTTAAGTCCACAGCGCCGATGATACTTGTTTGGAGACGAACTGGAAAAGTAGGTACCGCCAGATCTATTTAAAAAGCCTCGAGAAAAAATCTCGAGGCTTTTTTTTGCTAAAATTATATGGTAATTTTTAGCGCGATGCTTTTTTTGTTACTCTTTTTTTTGTTGCTTTCCTTGCCACTTTTTTCACGGCTGCTTTTTTCGGCGCTGCCTTTCTAGCAACAGTCTTTTTTGCGGCTGGTTTTCTAGCGGTTGTTTTTTTTGCTACTTTTCTTTTTGGTGCTGCTTTTTTGGCAACAGTCTTTTTAGCGGCTGTTCTTTTTGGTGCTGCCTTTTTAGCAGTTGTTTTTTTTGGACTGGCTTTTACTGTTTTTTTAACAGATTTTTTTGCTACAACTTTTTTTACTGTTTTTTTTGCTGCTGGCTTTTTCGCAACAGGTTTTGGTTCAAGAGCCATGGTTTTTTCAGCTTCTTCTTTTTTTGCGCCGAGAGCTGGAGTTTGGTCTTTTAGTGGTATGTGTTTTTGTACTTTTTTGCCAGGTTTTGCCATTGGAAATTCCTCTATTTTGAAAATAATTCATACGACCTAAAAGTACTTTAGCAAGTTTAATTTTGAATGATCAAGAAATTGAACATTCTTTCTTTTCTGTGGCCATACAAAAGATAGATGCAACAACCTTTTTGGTTTCTTTAAATTTTTTTCTACAAAAGGCTATTGAAAAAATATGATTACATTAATAGCCTTTTGTAGATGGTATGGTTACTCTAAATCGTCGTTAGTCGGTGCTTCATCGACAGTCAGTCGGTGAGGCATCTGTTCTCTGGTATGCACATGTTTGTGTTCATGGTGTACTGATTTTGGTTGTACGTACAGGGCTAAACAAAGTGCAAAAAAAGTACACAGCTTAAGTAGTAGTGTAACTCCTAATAATAGCCATTGATTGCGTAGTCGCATGGCGTATCCTTTTTACTATAACTATATATACGCATGAAAGCGCATATTTGGCTTCTACCATAAGACAGTAAATCGTGTGATGAATTACTGATGAGGTAATACCATAGTTGCTTTGTGAAATGTGTTGCCGACTGTTCTATGCAGCAGATATACTTCGCATAAGATTACTGCATCGCTGATCTAAAAACGTTTGAAAAAAACGTTCTCCATTCAGTCGATTGATAATCAGTCGATTAATAATTGAAAAAATAGATTTATTAATAGTATGGTACAAGAAATAATGAACGTGTGCTTGGACGCACCATATGGACCTGCCCATGGTGAACTCCTTTGTGATGTTAAAGGGACTGCTTACTTATATCTAGAATTATCATAAGGAATCATAGAAAGCAAGGTTGGTATAAATAATAGCAGGCCAGATGGCATTATTGGCAGAGAGTGTGTTGCTGCGCTTGAGATAGACAAATAATTGTTACAATACCTTATCTTAAAATGGTATGCGTATGCTGAATAGATTTGCATTGCAAAGAGCTTGGTCTTATATATCTTATAAAATAATAGATTTGAGCGCTGTTTTCTTGTTGGCCTGCATAGTTCTCTGCTCTTGTGTTGTGCATGCAGGAGATCAGAATTCTATACCCGGTATTACTCTTACTATATCCTGCACAAGTAAGTCAGATGTCGCTAACACTAATACTAACAATAACAGTAATACTGCAACGCAAACGCAGCATAAAACACATAACAATCAGGTGCCAATGCAGCCGGTTGCACAGACTGTTGCCTCTATTAAATCGTCCCTCCTGCCAGATAAGAGCTTTGTTTTTAACCAGTTTGGCAAAAAAAAGATCCTACTAGGAGCTGTGTGTGTTGCGTATGTTTCTGCAGTGGTCAGTTTGTATAGCATCGCATACATATGTCAGCATCACTGTCCTTGGGCGCATTGGAAAGATGAGTTCACGCTCGGTAAGTTGCGTAAAATGCCGGAGAAAGAGCTAGCAGATGAGTTATTTGATGCATTAAATAACTCATCTGCTCATACAGATAATGATGAAGATTTTCTAAAACCCCTGATCTCTTTTATGAATGCGGTTGATCGTGAAATTGCTTGGCATCAAAAATTTTTATCGCTGCACCGATGGCTTGATTATTGTTTTATTTTTCCAAAGCAACAAGAAGCTCAACAATCTATAGCCAACCAATATGAACGGCTAACATACATACGCAAAGTGCTTGTGACATGGTTAACCAGTTATACGAATGATGAAATACGCCATGGCTCAACCAAAAAAACTGCCTATTAGTTTTTGTGTATTGTTAGTCTGTTGTGCTGTTATGCATCTGTATGCTCAACAATTTTCTCAAGATTTTATTGCGGCGGTGAAAAAGCGCAAGCAAAAAAGCATAGCAGCTGTACATACAAAAAAGCGATGCAACATCTATTCTATTGGCTCAAATATCATAACAGCGACGGCTTGCGTTTATGCGGTATATAATGTTGTCATGTTGTACCGTGCGACTACACAACCAAGTTTCATGAAATCATATATTTTACCTTCATGGATGACCGGGTGTAAGCATCTGTATAGTTTTGCAATTGGCAGCATTGGCATTGGCATCAGAACAGTTTGCTATAAAACGATAGCTCAGGTCCTGCTTGTGTTAACTACCGGTAGCTTTAAAGAGAAGCGTGATTATCTATTCATAAATAAGTATGAATACGATTGATCCATCCCGCAAGCCAACGTTCTTCATGGCGAGCTGGTGGAGCATGTTCAACGCGTTGTTTCAGTACCTTTTCCGCTGCGGCGACAAAGGCAGCGCGAGGATTTTTATCAAACGCAGCCGCATCGATGAGAGAAATCACTTGCAGCAACCCCCATCCTTTGTTGAGGTATCGTTCCTGTTTATTAGTGCCATCTCCCTTGAAGTTGACGTAATCGATTAACGCATAGAGTCCTTGAGGAGTTGAGGCTAGTGTACCGATACGTTTTTTTAGCAGCGACCTTTGCCGGGCTGGTACTGAATCAACCAGCAGTAGGCAAGATTCTTCAAATCTGTGCGCTATAAAATCTGCTTGTAGAGTAATCGTACTTTGCAGGAAATCACGCAATTCTTGTAGCTGTAGGTCATGTGTATTGTTGATTACCTGATTGCGATCTGTCCAAGGGCAGGATGATTTGGTAGCGCCAAGCCATGTTGGCAGCTGTTGGCCTTTTTGTTGCATAAAAGTAAGCATATCAGGAAAGGTTTGAGTAAAAGGCGCAGGGCGTCCTGTAGGAAACCATAAGAAGTGACCTATGCCAAGAGACATAAATGATTCACCGTCGTTCCACCAGACGAGCTTTTGTACCGATCGCCCAGATTCATTATGCCATATGCGTTCTGCTAATTCTTCATAGAACGATGCATGATAATCAGGTAGTTGAAGCCAGGTTGAGCTATGTGGTTTGACACGTACATCTTGTTGCTTACATCGTGGCAGTATTGGTGTATAAACAGTAAGTATAAACAGTAGGAAATAGCTTCCTCTAGACATAGTAGTATTCTCCCAAAATTATGTATTGAGAATAAACAGAGTGAGCGGTGTAATCAATAGAATGTTCAGATGAGCGAGCCTATTCTGAAACAACTACATTTTTAAGACGAGGGTTGTAATAAAGAGCCGCTGCCGATACGTTCGAGCGGGTATGTACTAATACATCACATAAAGCGAACAGCGACATTTCAACTAATACATCTTCACCAAGTTGAGCACATGAAGGTCTTGTTGCGTCTGTATTTTTGATATGCAGTGGTTTATTTGTATCTGGAGAGCGGTAACAGTCATAAAAAATAACCGTATGCCCATCCAGAAGTTTGGCTGCCCGCGCAAGCAATTGTTGTTCATCAGATGCAATAAAGAATCGCGTATCAGGTAACGCATGCTCGAGCGCCGTTGCAATAATCTTTTCAACTGCTATCGGTTTCATTTCGATACATTTATCAGTACCGCGTAGATGAATGCCGACCGTATGACCTCCAGCCATGTGCTGTTGATAAAAAGTATCAATTTTACCCTGAACAATAGAGTTAATGTGTATGTACTCTGTAATCAGGTTATGCACCGTATGGCGCGTATCGTTGTCTAAGTTTGTATAGTGCAAAGTGTTATAAGGAGCATCATATGATGCGTGGAGCCTATCTTTTTTAGGAACATACTTCAGGTTCGAAACCGGTTTGAAATAATATTCCCATGCATTGTAGCTTCCATTAAAGCCTTCTTTGCGGTAATACCATGAGCGAGCATCCCAATAAACGACCGGTATTTTGTGAGCGCGCTTGCAGTAAGCCAGGTGATTTAAAACAGCCAAAAATGCTGCAAAAAAGCCGCCTTGATGTGCACCGATGACATATTTTTTATTTTCTGTTTTTAGAGCAGGCTTTGCTTGCACTATGGGAATGGAGACAAGAGATACGCCCAAAAATTGTAAGCCAACATATATTATTGGTATGCACCGCTTCATAATTCGCTATTGACCCTCTTTAAAATTCGAACAATAGGATTTGCCCTTAGTTAGTGGGTATGTTTAAATGGCGCAGGGCAGCATTTTTTAATGTACCTAGTAGGTATGTACTTGCATGGTAAGTTATGATAACAGCAGTTGAAACACAGGTGTAACAGCAAATACCTACACATACTTCTTTTTTGAGTTGGTGGGGATCGGCGGCTGCCTTGGAGTTCAATTGTGCTAGTTCCTGCTGCTGAGATGGTTCAGGGTATGGCAAAGGATACAGTACATTCGTTAAGGATGAGGTTGTTTTCGGTGCTCGTTTCTTTTTAATATCTCCTGCGCCATACATAGAACAGACAACGAGGAGCATAGCGATACTCTTTTTTTTCATACTTATACTCTACCCTTTTTACCTATCTGACCTATTCTGGCAATTGCGGTACCGTATCTTTTTCTTCGAAAATTAATACCTGAAGCACACGGCGCGGGCTGGCCTTCTGTACTTGGAAGTAGAAGTTTTTATACGAGATACGCTCATTTATTTTTGGCAGGTGTTGCAAGGTTTCGGTTAAGAAGCCGCCAATAGTACGCGAATCGGTTGATTCGAATGTTATTTTGAGAATATCTTCAAGGTCTTCCAGTGGCATGCTTGCTTCTACGAGCCAACCACCAGGTTGCAATTGTGTAATATGCTTCTTTTCTGGATCATGCTCATCACGAATATCACCAACAATCTCTTCAAGGACATCTTCAAGGGTAATGAGTCCGCTCAAATCGCCATGTTCATCAAGCACAATCGCCAAGTGCATGTGCTGTTGGCGAAACTCGCGCAACAATTGGTTAACTTTGACGCTTTCAGGAACAAAAAGAACCGGACGCATGATGTTCTTGAGCGTCTTTTCCTGTTTATTTGACATCAGAGCAAAGACGTCTTTCATATGAATCATCCCGATAATATTATCAGGATTGTCTTCGTATACCGGCAAACGAGTGAAATTATTACGTACAAACACGTCAAGCGTATCTTGTATGTTTGTAGTACTGCTGACCGATATTATATCGTTAGACGGAATAAGAATCTCACGTACTAAGGTGCGACCTAAATCAAAAATGTTTTGCAACATAGCTGTTTTTTCCGATTCCATCAATCCTTTTTGGCTAATATGCCCTATTAAGAACTGAATTTCATATTCAGATGCTATCCAATCAGAGTTGTTTTCAACGAGGGTATCACCCATGATTTTAACAATGAAGAAATTGGATATTCTGGTCAAAAGATTAACAATAGGGGATAAGGCATAAAAGAGACCGCTCACAATCCATAACGTTGACCGAAATAGACGATCTCCGCTGCAACGAGCCAAATTCTTGGGAATAATCTCTCCAAAAACGAGAATCGCAAGAGCGGCTATACCAATACCAACCGAAAATCCAATACCGCCAGGCAAATTAAGACGCGCAAAAAACGTTTCCATAATATGCGTAGCCAACGCAGCCGTTGTCACATCTGCAAGGCTATTGGCTATAATAATTGAAATAAGCACCCGGTGAGGGGTTTTTTCAATGGCACTGAAAAGAGATCGATACTGTGGAAAAGATGTTGCAAGCTCTTTGAGTTTGAATAACCTCAAAGCAGTAATACTCGTTTCCAAAAAGGAAAACAGTGCACGAATCATTAATGCTATGCAAAACGCTATACATGGCGTTTGTAATGACTGCAACGATGCACATTCCATACTCTATATACCCCTACTGTAGTGTATTGCGAACTTACTCCAAATCCTCATCTTCTAATATCGGCATCAATTCTTCATCACATATCTCTTTTTCGAAGAAAGTGCGAAGTTTTTTACTACGTGAAGGATGGCGTAGTTTTCTGAGAGCTTTCACCTCGATTTGACGTATACGTTCTCGAGTTACCGAAAAATCCTTCCCTACTTCTTCTAACGTATGTTCAGAAGCTACGTCAATACCAAAGCGCATTTTGAGTACTTTTTCTTCGCGGGGTGTTAAAGTTTTTAAGACTTCACGCACGCGTTCTTTAAGGTCATTGTTTGCTACGGTATCAGAAGGTGAAAAATCATTTTCACTTTCAATAAAGTCTTTTATATATGCATCATCACTATCACCGACCGGTGTTTCTAAAGAGATAGGCTCTTTAGAAATTTTGATTATATTTTTTATTTTCTTTTCATCAAGATTGAGCTCTTTTGCAAGTTCAGCATATGATGGCTCGCGACCGTTTTTTTGAATAAAGGTGCGTTTAATTTTGTTAATCTTATTAAGCGTTTCCACCATATGTACTGGTACGCGGATGGTACGTGATTGGTCAGCAATAGCACGTGTGATCGCTTGACGTATCCACCAGGTAGCGTAGGTAGAAAATTTGTAGCCGCGTTCAAATTCAAATTTTTCGACCGCTTTCATAAGGCCTATGTTGCCTTCTGAGATCAAGTCTAAGAAGTGTAACCCACGGTTAACATATTTTTTGGCAATATTGACCACAAGCCGTAAGTTTGCCAAGGCAAGATCATCTTTTGCTCGTTTATCATTAACTTGCGCTTTAGACAAAACAGCAAACCAATGAATAGCTTCGGTACGTGGTAAGCCGATCTCAGATTCAAGCTTTTTAACCGTTTTTGTAGCTATGCGGACATTGCGTTCAATCTCTTCAATTGCAGCCGTTTCATCAGACGTCTGAGGCTGTATAGCAGCGAGCTCTTTCAACTCGATTGCGGCATTTTTTGTATACTGTTCGCGCTCAGTTATCTTATTCAGATATTTTTCGATTCGCTTGCCGAGCTTTTTTATGAGCTTGTTAGAAAATTTAATTTCTCTAACCTTTTCACACACTTTTTCTTTGTTTTCGCGTACCTTCTGTAACATTTCAGCCTTTTTCTTCGGATTGGCCAAAAGAGATCGGTAGCTTAAATAGATCTTTTCTTCATTGTTTAATAGTGCGCGTATTTCACCAATAATATCAAGCAGCTTTTTATTTTCAGAGTCGAGCATCGGCAGATTTTCTTCATCAAATTCAGAAAACTGCACAATGTCTTTGAGCGTTAACGTATTTTTTTGTAAACGGTCACCAATCGAAAGGAGTTCTTTATAAATAAAAGGAAAGCGAGATATAACATTGATAGACTCAGCCTTGCTCGTTGCTATCATCGATGATATAACTGATTCCGTCTTTTTATTTAAAAGAGGGATTTTGCCAATATCACGTAAATAACATTTAACAGCATCGGTTGTTTGAGCTGATGGACTTGTTTCGCGAACTTCTTCGTCGTCTTCACCATCTTCATCTTCTTCGTCTTGCTCAGGAGCCATTAAAGAGCTATCAAGCTGAGCGCGCAATTTTATGCGAGGTGATGTTTCATCCTCGAGCAGCCCGCCTTTGGATTCAGCGTCATCGTCGAGCTCTTTTTGCATAACGAGCTCTATGTGTTCCTGCTCAATTCTGCGCAAAAGATTGTTGGTCTCAGTTTCTGAGAAATTGTTTTCTTCGCTAAACTCAATAACCTCTTCATAGGTTATCACATTGTTTTTTTTACTTTTAAAAATGAGTTCTTCTACCAACTCTTTTTTAAGGTCAAGCGACGATCCGTTTGAGCCAAGGCTATTCGGTCTTTTTTGCGATGCTTTAGATGCAGACTTTGTGGTTTTTTTTTTCATTTTTTTATTGCCTCTACCTTACATAAGATCTGTTGGCACGATTGCTTGTTTTAATTCTAAAAACTCGCGCATTATCTTCTCAATAGCCTCTTTATTATCATCTCGGTTTGCCTGAGCTAACTGATCTTTAAGGGTATGTGCAATCTTTTTCCAATGCTTGCGCTGCAACTGAGCAACAAGGCTAGCAAATTCTTGCGGCTGCACTTCTTGTTCTTCTGCCATCAAAATACTGCTTATCAGCTGCTGCTCTTGCGTTGTTAACATCTCGAAAAACGAGCTAAACGTACTCGAAGGGTCTGCTTTTTGCCCTTGTGCCAACTTTGAAAGAATGGCCCCCCATGAATCAGGGAAAAAATAGGGAAGAAAAGAGCTTAATTTACCGTTTAATAGCTGAACATTGTTCATAATAGCAAAAAAGATTTTCTTTTCCAGTCTTTGGTCAAATTCGCCCTTGGGATCAGGTAAAGTGACGGGTTCAGCAGAAGACAGGGAGGTTTTAGGCTCAGAGCTTTTCAGCTCTTTTTCAAGAGTGGTCACCGGTATCTGGACGATGGCGGACGTCCGTTGCAGTAAAAGGTCTCTCTTAAGCTCGTCATCTATCAAGGCGATAATATGAAGTATTTTACGGGTCAGCCGTAATTTTTCTCGCAATGGTTGATCGCTAAACTGATTTCCTAAGGTTTCGACAAAAAAGATGAGTATGTCGGTTGCTTTATCAATAAAAGGCTTCAGATCGTTTTTACGTTGCAAAAAGGAAGCAGGGTCCTCTTCGGTCGGCAAGCAGATAACATACGGGTCTATGCTGGCCTGCCACGAAAGCTCGGCAAGGCGCAGAATTGCCTCTTGCCCTGCATGGTCGCCGTCATATAGCGCAAAAACACGGTGAGCATACCGCGATAGCGTTGTTAAGTGTTCAACGGTGCAGGCTGTACCTAATGTAGCAACCGTATTTTCATACCCGTGCTGTATCATGGCAACGCAATCCGTATACCCTTCGACCAAAAAAACAGCATTATTTTTTTGAATAGATTTTTTGGCAAGATCGAGGCCAAACAGTAGCGAGCCTTTGGTGAAAAATTGGTTCTCGCTGGAATTATAATATTTTGCTCGCGTGTCGTCCGGTTTAAAAATGCGCCCGCCAAAACCGCAAAAGCGCCCTAGGTGGTCGGTTATGGGGAAGATAATACGCTCTTCAAATGCTGAGTAGAGAACCGTCTTTCCTTGCTTGAGGATGCCAGCTCGCACAAGATCATCGGCCAAAAGAGCATGCTGCTTCATGTAGGTCAGCAGCGAGCGTATGCCCTGTATGCCACCAGGGAAGTAACCGATGGTAAATAGATGTTGAGATTGCTTGTTGATGTCACGTTCCTGCAGGTAGCGCAATGCTGCAGGAGATTGCTCAAGCATAAGATGACACCATTGAGCCATCAGCTTGCAGACAGTAAAATAACGTTCTTTCTCTTGAGCATCTTTTTGATGCCCTTCGGTACTGTTTTCTGGCAGGGTAAGATTGTAGCGATTGGCCAAATGTTGCACAGCTTCTAAAGGAGGGCAGTTTTCGATTTTGGCAATAAAGTTAATAAGGTCGCCACCAGAGTGACAGCCGAAACAATAGAAGATTCCCTTATTAGGGCTCACGGTAAATGAGGCCGTTTTTTCATGATGAAAGGGGCAATGACCCTTCCAATAAAGACCAGCGCGCTTTAGACTCGTGTACTCTTGTATAACATCTAAAATGTTGAGTTGATTTTTAATGAAAATGAATGCGCTCATAGTGGTCTGCCATACCTAGTCGTTCTTCTGGCCATTCCAAATCCAATAAGTCCTAGACAAAGCAAAGTCAGAGCTATCCACTGATGTATTGAGATTGCGCCAAGCAAGGAGTGACTATAAAACTCTTGATCGCCACGGAAAAAGTCAACGCAAAAACGCTCGGCGTTGCTCATTATCAGATAAAGGGCAAAAAACTGCCCCTGGTGCATATTCTTGGTATTGTATACCCATCGCAGGGTAAAAAAGATCATCAACAACAGCGCTGCGCTATACAGTTGTGTTGGGTGGGCATCAAGCCATCCGCTATGAAAAGCTCGTCCGTAGCAGCAGCCGGCTAAAAAGCAGCCAATCCGAGAAATACTTTGTAGTAAAGGAGCGTTGATGCCAATAAGGTCAAGGCAGGGCAATACGGGGATATGGTGGCGCCAGAGATAGAGGGGAGCAAAGATGCCGCATGCCAGCACGCTGCCCAGCAGAGACAAGCCACCTTGCCAGACGTTAAAGAGATCGGACCAGTTGTCCAGGGTGTGCCATTGTGTCAGCACGTAGAGTAAGCGGCCGCCTGCCACCGCCCAAAAAGTACCCATAATTACTAGGTCCATTAAGGCATCGCTCGACATATATTTTTTGCGCAGCGGGTGCCGATTAGCCGTCCACACGAAGGTAATGACGCCAAGCGCTATCATAAGGCCGTAGCTATGAATTGAAAAAGGGCCATACAAGTGCAAAATTTCGGGGTACATACTACCTTAGCGTTTCAGGGTCAAGACACACTATCATGAGAAAAGTATAGCATGTCTACTATAAAAAATAGAGCCTTTTTGGAAATCCCTACCCCAGGAAGGACGGTCTTCGGTCAATTCGTGCCCGGCGCTCTTTTATACTATTCTATATGAAATTGCATTTGTTGTTATAACTTCTTGACAACCTTTTTTATTCTCCTACATTTAAGTGCGGAACTTTGAGCTATAAGGAACGCAGCAGAGTTAATTCAGTATTCTAGGCACTGTCACGTCTACGCCATTTCAAGCTCTT
>JAFEAZ010000015.1 GCA_018266085.1 Candidatus Babelota bacterium | reverse complement strand
TTTAACAAAGGTTGGTTGATATGAACTACTTATTTAGAAAAGAGCGCGTTTGGTCGACAGACGTGACACTGTCTAGAATGGTGACTTAACTCGGTGGACGTTCCTTCGCTCTCGTCTGAAATTAACTGTAAGTCTTTCCCAATTGCTGTCAACAAATATTGGATTTTTACGTAGATTACCGAAGTTGGTTGCGTGATTCTTGGGTCTATTGCACTGACCGAGAGACAAGATGCATAAAGCAGCCAAAGAGCTGGCACTCTTCTTAAAAGGGTACCAGCTATCGTAATAAGTTGTGTTATTATTCGTGGAGAGATTTATAACGCTCCCTGAACCATGTCGAAAACACTAAACACGCTCGTAATGAGCAGTGTTATCTTGCTTTGATTTTTTCATTGTGAAGTATGTCTTTATGAAGGGATTCACAAGAAGAAAAGTTAATGAAAACATAACGAAATTTTCTATACCAAAGTTGTCAAAAACATCACAAGATTCTTTAAAACCAAATCTAACCGATAAGACATGAACTGTGGAAAACGCCAATGTATAGCTAGTATATATATAGGCTGCTTGTGCAACACCATTCTTATATTCATCCCAAAAATTGAACATTACGTCTCCTTTGTTAAAGGGGTGAACATCCCACCCCTATGATATTCCCTAATTTATGGTGTAGGTAGAGCGAGGACAAATGCGCTTGCAGCCAACGCTGCGCTTTCTGTAAAAGCAACAAAAGCTCCAAGGCCCATGCCACTTGAAACAGCAGATGTAGTAACAACTACAGCAGCTTCTGCAAGTACAGGGCTAGCAGCCACCCCAGCAGCTACTGCTCCTGCACCAGTAAGAGTTGTAGCGCATGTTACACCCGCAGCTGTTGTTACAGTGCCTGCTCCAAGTCCTGACGTAGCTGCAGCAACAACAGGAGCAACAGGGCCTGCAAGTGCCACAGCAGCTCCTGCTCCTGCTCCAATTGCGCCACCAACTACACCATAGCACGCCGATTTCGTTATCCAATATGCCCATCCTGCAAAGATAGGCCCGCCACCTTTTAATTGATGTTTAAGGTCTAAACCATATTGGTCTTCAATCGTCCTTACATGCAACTGAGTTCTATTGCTTGCCAGCAGTTTAGCAAGTTTAGCTTTGCTAATCCCTTTGAGTGAAGAATCTAAATAAAGATCTACTTCTTGATTATTTACTTTAAAACCATTTTCGCCGTGTGTGACGATATGTCTTCTGCTTGATTCCACAAGATGCCTTGCTGCTATCGCTTTATCTGCTGCGCATACGAGCGATGCGACACAAAGTGCTACCGCTGCTAATTTTCTTAACATGATTCTTTTTCCTTTGCTGCTTGCAGTCTTGCTTTAAGCTCTTTGTAATTACTTTCGCGAGTGCTTTTAGTTCCTAAATAGTTCCACGCGCCGCTCCCTAAGGAATCACATGCTTTTGGAAATCCGCGATCATTGAGATCATCACAACCAAGATTGTCATTTAAACAACGATGATATTGCTCTACTGGTTCGGCGAAATGTCTATGAGTCTTATAACTGCCATATCCTACAACACCAACAGCAGCAGCTATTGCTACATAAGGCGCCGCCGCAGTTGCTCCCGCTATAGTTGCTGCTTTTGCTGTGCTTGCCGCCGCTATGGTTGATGTCTTTGCTGCTGCGACAGTTGCTGTTGCTTTAGCGGCCACCGCTTTGCTAGCAGTTGATGCTACACCAACCGCACCCGCTGCTGCACCCTGAACAAATGATTCACCCAAATGAAAGACTGCCTCGCAACCCTTCTCTGTGCCCATTTCTGCTATGAAGCCCTGCGCTAAATGAGCGCCTATTTCTTTCTGTTTCTCTGCAGATAGTTGTGAAAACGCGCCTGCCAATAAATTAGATCCAGCAGTTTGTGCGTGTACGTTGACAGCGCTTGTGAGAAGCATATCTAAGCCATCTGTTAAATCTGCAACAGCTTGCCCACCAACACAGAATTTTTTTGGTTTCCCTCCTGCCGAAATAGCGACAAGCTGCAACAAGATCAAGCAAGCTAATTTCAATTTTATCGTATTTGTATTCATGCCTATCTCTACTATTCTAAGCTGGCCAATTCTTGAGTTATTTTAAATAGTTCTTTGAGAATCACTTGATAGCGGGCAATGAGAAGAGCAAGGAGTTGTCGCTCTGTCGCCGCTCGCATATAAAGTCCTTTCAGTACGTCAAATGAATTTATAGAATCAGCATCATTTTGATCGAACAATTCTTTTGTAAGGTCATAATCAAAAGATCCCAATCCAGTAAATGTATTTCTGATTTTGTTCAAAAAAATTTCATTTAATGCTTCGGATTCAGGAGATTGCTTGGGACAGTTATAATAATCGCCTGATGAAATAAGAAACTCTGCACAGTCATTAGCCTGCTTGCATATGTTCTTTAGTTCTAAAGTTTTCTGAAACTGAGCTTCTCTCAGCTCTTTGATGCGACTATCTTTATTAACGCCATATCCAAAAAATGGCAGAAGAAGGGCAATAAGGGCTATGTGTCTATACATAGATTTTCCTTTAACAAAGGTTGGTTGATATGAACTACTTATTTAGAAAAGAGCGCGTTTGGTCGACAGACGTGACACTGTCTAGAATGGTGACTTAACTCGGTGGACGTTCCTTCGC
>JAFEAZ010000014.1 GCA_018266085.1 Candidatus Babelota bacterium | reverse complement strand
TCTCATCGCTTCTTTATGGAACCGAAGTATATAGAGAAAGTTATGAAATCAAAAATGTATTAGACCATGTTAAATATTTTATTGTACGCACCGAAAAATATTCTAATGAAAATGCTGCATATGAGCGAGAATTACACACAAAAAGCATAGAGGATCTACAGAGAGAAGTCGCACAATACAGAGAACAGCTGAGAAAACACAGAAAATAAGGATTTGACCATGACCACACCATCACCAATTGCCCGCACGATCAAATGCCTCTTGGCAGCCCTGCTCGCGCACGCATGCACGGTCAATGCATTTGACAATCCGGCAGAAGGATTTCTGAATGATTTCACCGGTTTTTCAACATCGTCAGCATCGTCAGCAGTCACACGCAATGGTCTTTCATCATGGCTGGGTGGAACAGCAGCCGCACCTGCTTCATCAAGTGGGAGTTGGTTTTCGCTCCCTACTTCGCTGCCATCGATCTCTTCACTGTTTTCTGGAGCAGGATCAAGTTCTTCGACGCAATCATCTCCAAGCGGGCAATCATCATTTTCACCTTCGGCAACACAGCTTGCAATCGGCGCAGCCGGTGCCGCCGCAGCTTCACTGACAACCTATTATCTGTATAATTTGTACAAAAAACTTAATGAACAATATGCAGCCACTGAAAAGTATTACCGACCAATACTTGCCGCTTTTGCCAGCCAAGAGACTTTAAATAACGAGGATATGTTAGATCTCATCGCACAAAAA
Organism: Candidatus Babelota bacterium; assembly: GCA_018266085.1. Taxonomy (GTDB): domain Bacteria; phylum Babelota; class Babeliae; order Babelales; family Vermiphilaceae; genus JAFEAZ01. The sequence continues at coordinate 9,542 of JAFEAZ010000014.1, read as the reverse complement.
CAAGGTAAGATTGAGCCCGACCTCAATCAATTTAAAAATAATCTTGTCACTGATATAGATTCGCTGTCACCTCTGAAGTGGGCAGCGGTTGGCGCGCCGTTGTATAATAAAATTGTTACCCCTACCAAGGTTGCTGTGCTTAAAGACGAGCTGCTTGCTTTGTTGCACGATGTTGACAGCCTACTGAAAGAACATGCCAAGCAACTGCAAGAACTCTATGCTAAGTTCAATAACTTACTTCCTGATCCTATGAAACTACAGGACGTTAATCGTGCACAAGACCCTTGGACATACTACAACAACAATTTAAAGCACCTTATTGAAACAGCACAGAAAGAAGACTCTTTTGGCGAATTGCTTTATACAATCGACTATCATCTTGTGGATCCCAATCAATCTCATGCCGCGTTTGCCCTGTTCATTGATAATCTAAGCAAGGATAATGCTCTCATAAGGCTTGTTCTAACAAAACCAACCATATTGGGCCAAATGCCACCTAAGTTAGGCAATCAATTACGGAACAAATTACATCAACTGGGCGTGGATTTGAAGCCGATATTGGATGCAACAGCAGAACAACAACCTGCTCAGCCGGTAAGCACACAGGCTGCAGACAATCTTCGCAAAAAAAATTCATGGTTGATAAGTAAAATTTTAAATTTATTTTCTAAAGAATGAGATAAAGGGATGATCATGGTTACAGTAGTAAGAATGCTAAAGAAAACGAGTTTTATGAGCTTGGTGCTTTTGTTGCTGCTTGGATCAACGCAGCAGGTTCTCTCAATGGCTATAGCTGACGCTTTATACAGAGCTGCATTTCCTCCCCAACAGACTATTCTTCAGAAGATGGCCAGTAACTTTCTCACTCCAGGCCAGCAACAGCCCTCGGTAGGTCAAGCTATCGCCCAAACTGTATTTACACCTGTGAATACTCTGCTCGCCTTAACCGGTAGCGTTTATCTACTTAACCAAACAGGAAAAGCTTATTATCTGAGAGAGCACTTAATTTATAAAGACATTATAAAAACATATAATAGCAAAGTATCCAAAAAAAATAGCTCGATAGCTGACAAAATCGATTTTTTTTATAATTTTCTTGATGATATAAGACAGATCAACGGCGCTCAAGAAGATAGCAAGGAACTGATTGATCTCGACGCTTTTATAAAGAGGCTTAATTCTTCAATCTCTTTCCCTCTTTATACCAAAATTGCCGGGACATTATCTAATGATTTTACGGTTTTCAAGAGAAATTTAGAAAATATACGAAATTATATTAGCAGTAATAAACAACAGCTACAAAAGTATTCGCAGATCTATCAAAAGAGCGAGGGAAAAGACAGTCGGTTCGCCGAGCTCTTCTACCATGTTTATTATAATCCTCTTAATTATCAGCCTCATCTTAATGATTCTACTCAGCAGCCTCAACAATCGACTAAAAGTAGCGAGCCTCGTGAATATGCCTCAGATAATCCTGATACCGAACCTACAAGAGAGCAATCAGACGATACTGAGCCTGCTCAACCAAGCTTGTCCGAAAAAGTGAAGTCTAACTGGGCGTCTGTCACATGGCTAGCAAACTTTTTTGGGAGCTCATCAAGCAAACCACCTGCGCAGAATAAACAGTAAGCCTCTCTTTGTCAGAGCTTACGCACTTATTTGTTATCTCTTTGGTTATATTGCGATCTTGCTGCGCCTATCCGGGCCACATACGCCGCAGCAAGATTCGCCATTTCTCGGCTGGTCATTCTCGCAAAACCAGGAATCCATATGTAAAATTTACCCTGAGAAGCTATAAATTCGAAAGCACGTATTACTTAAGCCGTTTTACTAAAAAAACCTTTATGGTACAGTACCAATAGAGCTCAAAAGCTCTTGCCGCAATAGAATCTGGTATACATACCCTAGCCATAAAGGTCTTTTTAGTATGAACTCTATCCCCAAAAGTCTACTTCTTGCTCTCCTGCTCAACCTGATAGTGACAGCACCACAATCGGTACGCGCAAACAGCACCTCTAGCCCGCTGCCTGCTCTAGCTGGCGTATGCATTACCGGAAGCACCCTCTACGCAGCTTCATGGCTCTATAATAAATATCGTGTTTGCGATGGCATACAAATTCGCGGCTACAACATTCTTCATGGCGCAAAAACGCGCTATGAGTTGCCGATTGCCCTGGTGGCCGCATACGCTAATAATCCGAATGATCATGCTGAACTGTACCGACAACTGCTTGGCCTGATTAATATTGACAATGCTGCCTGGTCAAAAACATCATCCCAGTACCATAATTACCCACTCGTTGAGTTTGTCATCGATCTTGATTGGTATATTCGGCGCGCATGGTATGGCAGCTGGTTCACCATGCCGACCAGATTGAGCAGTGATCTCTATACCGTGATGCAACAGCTTGAACGCGTGCGGTATTATTGCGTACGCCATCCGGACTACATGGAGCAACGCAGACGCGCCGATGAGTTGGCTGCTAACCCTGCTGCTCATCACGTAGTGATACATTAACGTTGGCTACTTCCGCCACTACATGTTTCCTGATGCATGGCGCGTTCGCGCATTATTGATAATGCTGGCACCGATTGCCATGACAATAATACCCGAGACTATACAGACAGCTCCATGCATACGCGCGTTACTATACTCAGCATCACGCAGTTGGTGGGTAAGTCGATCAACCTGCGTTCTGCTATCACGTAACGCAGTTCTGCTCTCAAGCACCGCTGCAGTGCTACATCCAAGAGCTTCTGTTAGTTCTGCAACAAGCTGGCTCTGCTCTGTAGAGGTTCTCTCTAAAGCAAAAGCAGTCTGCTGCAGCGCAGGAATCACCTCTCGTTGAGTACCACATTCGATCATCTTTGCAGCAGGCTCATAACAGACTGAGCACTGCCCCACTGCCAGATTCTTATTTCGTTTTTTATAACAAAAAAGATGCTCCATGTGTGCACACGGCAACACTGCTATCCGCTTTTGATGCCCGGTGTTATTAAACAATACATGCTTACACAACGGACAGGTAACATCGCTGGTTAGCCTGCGCGGCAAGCGATACTCTGTGCAAAAAGCTGGTTTGCTTGATGAAGGAGGCACCGGTATTTCATCACCCGCCACCAAAACAGTACCCATAACAAGAGACCAGGCTGCTGGTAGCAACCATACTGCTTTTACCATTATCGTCCTCTTTTAAAAAGTGTGCAGCATACTTTCTTGAGCAGGAGGATACAATAAGTTTTCATGCTCGTCTAAAAAATTAGTATTGATGTTATACGCGTGGTATAGTGTGCGGCTGGAAATAGCTCTCTTTCTGTTTTTTAACGAAGCAAAAAAGCATGATACAGACACAGCGAATCGTCGTTATATACGACAGCATCACCAACTCAGTCTTCATAAGCCAAGTTCTGAACCCGTTGTTGGCATGGCTCAATGGTGACAAGAAACGTACCGCCACCGTTATTTCATTTGAAGCAATCGATATCACGAATCACCCGACACGTGCACGGATTGCGCAAGAAAAGCGCATTACCCTCATTATACGAAAAAGGATACCCTTTTTTGGTCGACTGTCCCTCGTGTATGCAGCCGCTGTTGTCAGACGTATTGCAAAAAAAAAGCCTACTGAACGCATTATTGCACGTGGACCTTTTGCAGGGTACGCCTGCCTACAGGCGCGACTTCAAACACCGCTCCTGATTCAAATACGCGGGCTTGCAGCGCATGAATATGCCTATACTCACGAAAAACAGCTCACCAAAGAGCGTGGCATAATGAACCTAATACGCAGATGCCATTACCGTGCAAAACTACACGTACTAAAACGGTTAGAAACTGAACTCTATGCAGGAAAAAACAGCTCACAGCTAACGTTTGAAGCGGTAAGCCCAGCATTACGCGAATACCTTCTTGCTACCTACCCCACGTTACATCCGCAGGCGATCACGCTTGCTTATGAGGATATTCCACAGCCAGTGCCGCTGCAAAAACGCAAGCAGTGGCGACTGCAAACGAGAGCCGAACTGGCTATACCGGTCGATGCACAGCTCTATTGTTATAATGGATCTGCAAAACCGTGGCAGTGTCCTGACTCATTTTTCGCCTTTTGCCGCACTGAAATAGCGCTCAATGGCAATGCGCATCTGCTGATCTTATCTCACGATTATGAGGAATTCGCTCGGTTGATGCCACAAACGCAGATTCCGCCAGAGCGCTATCATATCGTAAGCGTACCGCATGACAAGATCTATCAGTATCTTGCCGCAGCAGACACCGGGATTCTGTTCCGTGATGCCACCCTACTCAACTGGGTATCACGACCGACAAAGGTACTCGAATATCAAGCAGTTGGCCTTACCATCTTGCACAATGCCACTATTGCGTGGCTTGCCGAATCTGCCCGTAATCAAAAGGTTTATATGGCACCGCCTGAGCGCTAGCAGCAGCTGCTCGTTGCAGAACGCGTTGCAAACATGCGGCAACAAATGCTTGAAAGAGCGGGTTAGGGTTACCTAAGCGACTCGTAAATTCAGGGTGCGCTTGCGCCGCGACAAAGAACGGATGATCTGCTAACTCTATAAACTCAGCAAGCTCAGTACCATCAGCACGCTGCGTAACACCCGAAAAGATAAGACCATGCTTTTTAAGCACAGGCACATAGAGTGGATTGACCTCATAACGATGGCGATGACGCTCTGCAACGGTACCATCGGCAGCAACTCTGCCTGCTTGGCTATACAATCGATAGACTACACTATCCGGCTCTACATGCGCGCTGTAAGAACCAAGCCGCATGGTGCCACCATACCACCCACTGGCGAGTAACTGTTGTTGCAGCGGCAAAATAGCAACGACAGGCGTCTGACATTCTGGCATAACTTCTGTTGTATGCGCATCAGGTAACCGCGCAACATGGCGTGCATATTCTACAACCGCAAGCTGCATGCCATAACATATACCAAGATAAGGAATCTTGTGCTCACGCGCATACTCTATTGCAGCTATTTTACCTTCAACGCCCGATGTCCCAAAACCGCCAGGGACTAAAATACCATCAAACTGCTCAAGACTCGCAAGCTTAGTTGGATCCTGTTCAAAGCTCTGTGCATCGATCCAACTGATTTTGATACCGCTGTTGAGCTCAACACCAGCATGTAACAGCGCTTGATCGATGCTGAGATAACTGTCGACAAGGCTGAAATCACCGATCTGAACATATTTACCAATAACGGCAATACGCACCGTCTTATGCGGTTTTTGTATCGTTGTAACCATCTGTTGCCATGATGACCAATCGGGAGTACGTCGCGATGTAAGTCCTAATGATGCGAGCAGTTTTGTACCTACCTGTTCACGTTCAAGATCGAGCGGGATCTGATAAATCGTTGCCACATCTGGAGCCGCTATAATGCGGTCTGCCGGCACGTAAGAATAGGCTTCGATCTTCTCACGACGCACATCATCAATGGCATGTTGTGAGCGACAGATAATAAAATCGGGACAGATGCCTTCTTCATTTAATAATTTTATAGATTGTTGTACCGGCTTTGTTTTCATCTCGCCGATATGGGATGGTACCGGCAAATAGGCGACCAGAACGTAGGCAACGTTCTTTTGCCCAAGCTCCCGCTCAAGCGCGCGCAAGGCGAAAAGAAACGGTTTATTTTCATAATCACCCACCGTGCCGCCTACTTCTATGATAACAACCTCATTATCTTCTGCTACAGCGGCAACACGCGCAACGATCTCATCTAAAATATGGGGTATGAACTGTACCGTTTGGCCAAGATATTCACCGCGCCGCTCACGGTCGATCACCGCTTTATATACTTGCCCGGTGGTTATATTATTTCTACGCGAGAAGTTCGCATTCATAAAGCGTTCGTAGGTGCCCAGATCTTGGTCTATTTCACCACCATCATCGGTTACCCATACCTCGCCGTGCTCAGTCGGTCGCAACGTACCGGCATCATAGTTTATGTAAGGATCGATTTTAATGAGTGCTGTGGTGTAGCCATGCTCTTTGATAATTTTTCCTAATGCCGCCGTGGTGACACCTTTGCCAACACCAGAAACAACGCCGCCGACAACGACAACATACTTAGTCACGAGCATTCCTTACCTACAATGAAGCGCTTATATGAATTATCGCGAGCCAGTGTATCATAAAACGAAGCGCTTTGGTAAAAGAGATCTGTTACGTTTTTTAAATCAACAATGCTGCAATCATGGCCGTGATCAGGTTCGACAACGCACCTCCAAGTACGGCATACAGACCAAGCTCAGCAATCCATGCACGGCGCTCTGGTGCAAATACTCCGATGCCTCCCATCTGAATTCCGATGCAGGCAAAATTCGAAAAACCGCACAATGCATAGGTCATAATGGTGGCCACACGCTCAGGCAACTGCGTAGAAACCAATGAACTGTAGGCAATAAACTCATTAATTGCTACCTTTTTACCCAACAACTGCCCCGCAGCCAACGCATCTTCACCCGCAAAACCGAGCAGATACCCAAACGGACACAGCAGGTAGGAGAATATGACATCCAACGTTAACTCAGGCAAACGCCATGCAACCCCGGCAGCAGCACCAAGCGAATTGATGCCAGAACCGATACCGATCAGCAGATAATTGACCAACGCTAACAATGATAAGAATGAGATGAGCATAGCGCCGATAGCAAGGGCGACCTGCAGCCCATCAGAAGTACCCGTCGCAATCGCTTCAAGTAGGTTAGTTGTCGTCGGCCTTTGTACATCTACCGCATGCTCTTTGCGTTGCTGCTCTGCAGAGGCACGAGGATCATCGGGAAACAGCATTTTTGCTATCATGATCGAACCAAAGATCGACATAGAGACCGATGTTAACAGATGCGCGGTCGAGACACCCATGGTAGAAAAGACGGAAATCAGACTAGCACTGATTGCGGACATACCGCTCGTCATCACGACAAACAGCTCCGCCTTAGTCATGACGCCAACATAGTTACGTACAAAAAATAATGCTTCCGTTTGCCCCAAAAGACCGGTTGCAATGGCGCTCAATGTTTCTGCTCCTGAGGTGCCAAGCAACGGATGCACGACGCCGTTAATAAGCGCAACAAGCCGCTGAATCAACTTGAAATGGAACAATAGTGCTATGAAGGCACCGAAAAAAATGAGCACCGGCAACACACGCACGGCAAAGATCATGCCCCATGCTCCTGACGGATCGATCAGGTTGCCAAACATAAATCGCATGCCTACGTGCGCACAAGCAGACAGCTTTTGCACGCCCAACGCAACGGCCTCAACACCTGCTCTGCCCCAGGCAGACTTGAGCATGAAGATACCGACCAGCGATTGCAGCACAAATGCTTTGAGAATCAGCGACCATTTAATCGCTGCACGATTGCGCGAGAAAAAAAACGCGATCAGGAACATAAGCCCTATGCCTATGATATTCATGTAACGGTTGTATTCAAGAAAATATGATAGAAACATAAAGCGCTCTCTTTCATGCGTTTGATACTGATAGTACGTATGGTTTATACGTAAGTATACATGCATGAAAGCGAGCGTCGAGCTCAACGCTTATTTTCCAAGAAACACTACGCAAACGAGCCTTTGAGCACAGACTGCGCGCGACGATCCTCATGCTCTTTAGCCATCAAAGCTTGAACAATCTCATCAAGATCGCCTTCCATGATGATATCAAGACGATTCAACGTCATCTCAACCTGATGATCAGTAATGCGGTTTTGAGGGTAGTTGTAGGTACGCACCTTTTCTGAACGCTGACCAGAACCAACCTGCTCTTTACGCTGCTTACTCATATCCTCATGCTGACGCTCAAGTTGCGCCGCTAAAATACGGGATTGGAGCAGCTTCATTGCTTTGGCTTTGTTCTTATGCTGCGAGCGTTCATCTTGGCACGCTACCACAACACCCGTTGGGATATGGGTAATGCGGACTGCAGAATCGGTCGTATTGACGTGCTGACCACCGGCACCACTTGCACGATAGACGTCTATACGCAAATCGGCCGGGTTGATGGTGACATCAACATCGTCCGCTTCTGGTAGCACGGCCACCGTAGCCGTTGAGGTATGAATACGACCTGCAGTTTCAGTGGAAGGCACGCGCTGCACGCGATGCACACCCGACTCATGCTTGAGGTGACCGAACACCCCTTTACCTTTGATGTGCAGTACGATTTCGCGAAAACCGCCAAGGTCGGTGGTACTTGAACTGTCGACGCTCACCTTCCAGCCTTTAGATAACGCATAGTTAGTGTACATGGTGTGCAAGTCTGAAGCGAACAATGCCGCTTCTTGACCGCCAGTACCAGCGCGTATTTCTAAAAAGACGGAGTGATCGTCGATTGGACTTGGTGGATAGAGGAGTTTGTCGAGCTCTTTTGTCTGTTGCGCAAGCTGCTTTTCGATATCCTGCTGCTCTTCAACAAAAAGAGGTGCCATGTCAGGATCCGTATTTTCTGCTGCTTGAGCGATACTATCCTGACGGGCCTTTTCAAGATCCTGTAGAGCTTGGTACGCGGCGACAAGATCGTGCAGCGTAGCATACTCTTTCTGCAGCTCATGCCGTTTGGCAGTATCAAGCTTCGGACTACCGAGCTCTTCGGCAATAGCGTCATGTCGTTTTTTGACATCTTCCCATTGGGCTGTTGTCATGAAAATCCGCTATGTTTTTAACTATTTTTTTTATATTTACGTTCGAACTTCTCAATTCTACCAGCAGTATCAACATACTTTTGAGCGCCGGTATAGAAAGGGTGGCATTGTGAGCAGAGGGTTACACGCAATGAATCTTTGGTTGAGCGCGTGTTAAACGTGTTACCGCAGGCACAGTGTGCTTCTACTTCAAATAGTTCTGGATGCAAATCTAATTTCATAAGGAAACCTTTAAAAAAACGGCTATAAATCTAAAATCTAATCTTAATTCCTAGCGCAAGGAGGCTTTTACCCTGAGTTTAGCCCGTTAAGCACACGCTACCGTACAGCTAGAGTGTATTAGTATCGCTAAAAAAGCCTTATCTGTAAAGGCTCATGGCGCAATCCTCTAAACCTGGCTCGTTTGCCTGAGCTAAGCCTCAGAACCCTATCCAACGCCCATCAACTGCCCGCCTGAGAAGCTCTCAACTCTTGATTAAAGCGACTTATGGCGGATGCCATTACCGAGCAATACCGTGGAACATCTGACAAAATAGGTATACTCAAAGCGCTTAATCACAGAATCCTCATCAAGCTCTAATCTTTCCATACAATACCCTCTTTGAGGATTAACGCTTTAAGCTCGTCAGGTATATTATGGATATCCACAAGATCCATTTCCAACGAGATGGGTAAATTTTCTAGCGTAACCCTAATTCGCGACATCTCGTGCAATTTAATAGGCTCACCGCTATCTATAGCTATAGTTCGACCATTTTAAAAATGCCGTGAAGAGAGTAAGCTAACCCCTGGACTTAAAAAAACCGGGAGAATTGCTAAAATGAATTTCATGGAAAAGCTTACGAATAAAAATAAAGTTGAACTA
>JAFEAZ010000013.1 GCA_018266085.1 Candidatus Babelota bacterium | reverse complement strand
ATTTAATGTTGGTGAGATGGTTTTATTACGTGCTGTACCTAAACAAGGAGTGAACAAGAAATTAAATAACAAACGTTGGTTAGGACCGTATCGAATATTAGAACGTATAAATTTAGTGAACTATAAATTAGATATACCTGGTCCTGGTCCAAAGCCACACGATATAGTACATGCAGATCGATTGAAGAAGTGGTTTAATCGTGAACAGATGAATTAATTATTAATTATTGGTGGAGTCAATAACTACAACTATCAGAATCTATATTGAACAAAAAGAGAAAAAAAAAAGAGAAAAAGAAACAAAAACAAATTGAGCATTAGTTTATTATGTGTTATATTTATCATGTGTGTTTGTGCATTATTTTTGATTATCATTTTATTTGTGTGTATTATTATTTTGATTTATGTTGGTGTGTGAGTGATGTTACCTGATTGTGTGCTTGAGTGTATTTATATTGAATGAAGATTGGAATTGGTATTGGATTATTTCGTTTATCTCAATCATTTATTGCTTTTCAACTACTACACGTTCATTCACATACTATCTACTAGATGACATGGAGTACTAGAATTTATGCTGGTCCCGATTTGGCAGGTCTTCCCAAGAAGCTACGTCAGCTGCAAAGCCGAATAGGTTTCGTCACTGGTTCGACCTCATCCCAATGAGAGGTGAGAGTGATATACTTCTACGACCCTGCATCTTAAAAGAGCAGCCGTTCGTCCATGTCATGTGTTCGGTTCGTGAACTACTGATCTTGAGTAGTGGAAAAGAGAATAAATGAGAAGATGTTGGAAGTGTATGAGTGTTGATATGTATGTGAAGAGTGATTCGTATGAGTATGAGTGGGACTGAGTCATTATGAGAAGTGATTTGAAAAGAAAGAAAGCTGAGTGGTGATTGTGCGTGAATTAATTTTGGAATAATGAAGTGGGAGCTGCGAAGATGATGAAATTTGAAGAGGGCTTGGAAGTCTTCACCCCATATTGAGCTAACAGTAATACCATTATATCTAAAGGCCACGCTACACTCATACAGCAATTACTGCTGCTACTTGTCAATAGTAGACACTGGTTTAAAAGCTTCAGTACCCAGGTATCATGGAACTATGCCGTCGATGACCTATGCGGATACTGAAGTCCAATTGTGAATACTACTGAGCTGGAATGTAGGCGTCATTACTGGTTACGCCGAGATATGGTATAGTACTAGTCAATACGGTAGTGAATTCTTCTAGTGACAGAGTTTTGGTACTGGAGATCACCGAGTTAGTGATTTGAATTGTGATTGGGAATGAAGGTGGTCAGGGGTCAAGTGTGCTACTGAGCTAGAGTCAGTTGTGGAAGTTGCTCGCCTTAGGAATATTCTGGAATGTTCTCGAACATCTCGAACATCTAGAAATTCCAGAACATCCAGAAAATCGAGAACATCCCGAACATCGAGAATGTCTCGAATGTCGAGAATGTCTACATCATCTAGAACATCCGGAACATCTCGAACATCTCGAATGTTCTAGAATATCGGTTGAGTGAAGAGTGAAGACCTTCTCTCTTAGGCGCCTATCAGGTTACAGCGCCCGTACCTAAGTGCAGTGAAGGAGAGGGGAGTTGTGGAAATCTGACTATTTGCGCAGATTTGATCAAGTGTTGTTATTCGCGCCATGTCAGCGTGATGTCTGATCGCTGTAGTGATTTTCTCGTTGTGTGCTTGCTGAGTGTTAGACTTGTTCGTTTGCTGTTATCTTTCTCTTTTGTGTTGTTACTCTTGTTGTATCCTCGTCTAGTCCTGTGTTACGTGTGATCCGTCGCTTCTCTAGTACAATCTGTATTCTACTTCGTCCCTAATACAGTCGTTGCTAGAGTTGCCATATTTTTACAATTGGTGGTTCGAAGGTGCGTTAGTGAAAACGACCTCTCGTGTTTGCGTTTGCGATTTCGTAGCTGTAGCGTCTGGTATAGAGCTAAGTGCGAATCGAAACGAGCTGTTGTAGTGAGATTGTGTGTGCTGTGTGCTACTAATCTACTACTGTTGTGGTCTATCGTCTGTCATTAGGTCTAGTACTGTGTGTGCTGTCTAGTGATCTTGTTAGTGATTGGATACTGGTGAAATTGGTAATATTGATAACTGTGAGTTCGCTCTGTAGTCCAGTTTCCGCCGAGTTTCCTTTATCTGGTTAAGGTTGTCTGGTGTAATTATTCGGTATATTAAAAGGGATATCTGACGAACGAGTGTATCGAGCAGGTATTCAATTTTATTAATTTGTGCTGTGTGTTGGATTGCTGGTGTATGTCTCGTGTGTATCACTTGAGAAACAGAGATATAGTTGTTAATACAGATAATCGTGTTTGTAATACCAAATTAGTTAGAGAAACAGAAGTAAAAATGGATATAAATGCTGCCTTGGTACAAGCTTTGAGTGCTTTACGACCTCAGATTGGTGAATTGCCTAGCTTTAGTGGTGCTAATAGTTCATTACCAGAGGAATTTACTACTAAATTTAAACAATATGCTTTAGTTAATGGATATGATGAAGAAAAGATGATGTTGGTTGTTCCATTGTGTTTGAAAGAAAGTGCTTTGACATGGTTTGAAGGATTAGATGAAGATGCTATTGAACGAACAGATTGGGAATCATTTAAAGAAGCTTTGATTAATCGTTATCATGATAAGTCGAAAGATTTAGCTAATTTTACTTTGTTTATGAATAGAAAACAGAAGTATAATGAAACTGTTCAAGAATATATTACTGAAATGAAGAAGATTGCTCGTAATGTTCGTGATTCATCCTTAATTAATGAAAGTGTGAAAGTGATGACTATATTGAATGGAATGTTACAACGAATTAGAATCAATATTCAGTTGTCTGGTGAACTACCCAGAAGTGTTGCTGCATTAGAAAGTCGTGCTGTAGTAATTGAAAGTGCATTTGAATTGAATAAGAATGATGATAAAGGTGGAAATCATCGAAATAAGAATGAAAATACTCGCGGTCGTCATCGAAATGGACAAGCTGCTGATGTTGGTGGAAACAATCGTGGAGTAACATGCTATGGATGTGGAAAAGAAGGTCATATAAAGCCTAACTGTCCAGATGCTAAATCATCCAATAGTAACAGTAAGGAGAGAAAGGAGATTGTTTGTTATTGGTGTAACGAAAAAGGACACATTTCTCGTGACTGTCCTAATCCAAAGAAAAGTGGGGTAAAAGAAGAAAAGAAAGATGGTAAATCAAATGTTCGTGCCATTGATGGAATATCCAACGTGAATATAAATGATGAGTTTACCTCTACTGCTCATGTAGGTGATGTTCGTGTAACTGTTATGTTTGATACTGGTGCTTGTGTTAATTGTATGAGTGAAGAGTTCTATCAAAGAATGAACAAGAAAGTATATCCATTAGTGGAAACCAATAAGAAAATTCGTCATGCAGGTGGTGGTGAGATGCCTTGTGCTGGTGAAGTTACATTACCTGTTGAGTTTGATGGTGAATCAAATAAACCACAAATGAT
>JAFEAZ010000012.1 GCA_018266085.1 Candidatus Babelota bacterium | reverse complement strand
TCGAATAAAAAAATTCAGGGTTTTATCGGGACTTTATAGAGGAGCTATTGCCCAATACAATACGATTTTTAGAAGCGTCGTTGCTTTGTTGAACTTCAAACTGGCCAATCCAGTTACCATTTAATAACCGATTTGGTTATAGCTGCAGGCTATCGTTTTTTACCAAGTTATTACGCATAAGGTCTAATATACATAGAACATGGATTATTTGGTTGAAATTCATAAAGCTGGCTTGCCAGTCATTTCTCAAAGCCAACCAGAAAATATTCTTGTTGTGTTGGACAATGCCAACGTAGAATATCCAAGTCGCGCTATGAAATGACTGGCGTCCCCAAGGGGATTTGAACCCCTGTTTTCGCCGTGAAAGGGCGACGTCCTAGACCGGGCTAGACGATGGGGACGAGTATTTCATTATGGTGAGCCGCGCTGGATTCGAACCAGCGACCCACAGCTTAAAAGGCTGTTGCTCTACCGACTGAGCTAGCGGCTCGTGAGTTGCAAGGTAATTTTGTTCAATCAAAACAACTGTGCAAAAAACGACTTCAAAAAGGTATATGTCTTACGCTCTTTTGTCAAGCAATACGCTTACAATTGTATATTTTATTATATTTTACGTCAAAATAAGCCGACTTACCGAGCAAAAAATAAGTGTCCCTAGTAAATCCATAGCGGTTGCTAAAAATGGTCCAGCTGAAAATGCTGGGTCTAAATTAAGACGTTTTAATAAAAATGGTGTACAACTGCCTAAGCTTACCGAAACCAATACAATGCTTGCAAGAGAAATGCTGACGACAATGCTATGTACTAATGAGCCAGTTGCATGATACACGCGTCCAAATGATGTTAAGCCAAGAACGCTTGCCAGTATGACCGCCATGAGCATTTCTCGCCGTAGGAAACGGAACATGTTTTCAGAGTGTATGTCTCCCGATGCCATGCCTTGAATGACCATAGCAGATGTTTGACTGCTTGTGTTGCCGCCTGCACTAATAAGCATAGGGATGAAAGACATGAGTAAAAGGCCTAGCGTCGCTTCGTTCGAGTGTAATATAGAATTAGAAACAGACTCAAGCAACAGCAAGACCACCAGAATATAGCTGCGCTCCCAAACGAGCTGCCAAAAAGAGGTTTCAAAATAGGAATGTTTGAGCGGTGTCAGCGCTGCCATACGTTGAACGTCTTCAGTCGCCTCTTCTACCAAAACATCTACCAAGGTTGCGCTTGAGATGACTCCCAAAAAATAGTTGTCTATGCCAACTACGGGCACCATAGTAAGTCCGTAGTGGACCATCTGGCGAGCGATCGTTTCTTGATCTTCGTAAGCTTGTGCAATTAACTCATTTTCATGCATAAATGATGATATGCGCTCATGGGCCTGGTGCAAGACTAAATCTTCAAGTAAAATATGGCCTACGAGTTTATGAAGCCGATCAGTAACATAAATAGATTGATGAATGTCTCTACGTGGGCGCAGGCGTTGTAAAATGGTGATGCTTTTTTCAACCGTGAAATCGGCCATGAGGGTAAGGACGCCAATGTCCATGATGCCTCCGGCAGAATCTGGGTGGAATTTTAAGAGAGAGATGACCTCTTCTCGCGCCTTTTTGTGGAGCAGATCTAAATATCTTTTAAGCTCTTCGTCAGAGAAAAGATCGAATAAATCGGTTAGTTCATCCGCAGTCAGAACATTCAGTGCTTCAACGCTTGCCGCTTCCGTCATGAAAGACAGTGTATACACCTTCATGATGTCTGAAAGCTCTTGAAATACGGTAAGTCGTATCTCTTTAGGAAGCATAACAAACATCTGACGAAACTGTTCGCGATCACAGTCGATAAAAAATTGTGCTATGTCGGCTGGGTGAATTTTTAAAAATTCTTCCCATAAAGAAATACCCAGTGTCGAGTCTTGAGCCAAGACTGTTGCAATGTTCTCTTGCACTTCCTGTAAAATAGAGTTGCTTTCCACGACACCATCCTCCCTATGCAAAAAGGGTAAAATCCTGACAAAAAACGGTGTTTGTGTCAGGAGCCTTTATTCAATATTATCTCATGGGAACCTTAGATATCTTTAAGGGTAGTTGCTTTGTTTTTAATTGTCTATTTCCAATGCCAATTTGAGTTTAAGTCTTTTTAAAAATAATTCCCGATAGCTTTTCGAGTTCTGCGCGGTCATAGGCGCCTTCTCGTACCAAATGAATCTGGGCGTTAGTACAATCTAAGATGGTAGAAGGTAGTGTAGATGTTCGCTCGTCGATGACTACCAGGCCTACCTGTCCTATAATTGTTGGGTCGACTTGGGCGATCGTTTCTGGGACTGCGCAACCTGCTTTATTGGCGCTGGTAGAAAAGAGGCCTCCAACCCTATTAAGCAGGCCTAAGAGCTCTTTATGAGCTGGTATTCTGATGGCGATAGAGGTTCCACCGTGAGTTAAATGTGAACCAATACCCTTTTTCGCGGGCAAGATTAGGGTCAATGGGCCCGGCCAACACTTCTCAATAAGCCTTTGAATGGCTTGATTAGCGGGGATTTCGCAGTAGTCGCCTAGCTGTTGCTTGTCTGCCAAAACAATAAGGTAGGGTTTTTTTTCGCGCCCCTTGATCCTATTGAGCGTTTCGAATCCTGACTTGGTCAAGGGAGCAGATAGCCCCAAGACCGTATCTGACGAAAGAAGTACAGCCTGATCCGAGGCTAAAGCCTGCTCTAACAGGTTAATACTGTCAGGATTTTGCCACGATAGCTTGTTTTGAGTCATGTTTTTAATTCTCATTAATGAATAATTGCGGTCAATAGAAGAGTTCAAGCATACAACAGTCTTTGAGTTTTTGAAAATAATGGCAATGTTATTGCATTACAATTGCATGATTGACATTTTTAAAAAATGAAATATGCTGATTGTATTGCTTAAAAAGTCTCAATTACCCTTAAAAATCTACTCTATTTGATTATGCGCTGATGTGGTAAGAGTTGCATTGAGTGATGATTTAAGGACTTTAAATACGTATTTTTGGAGAGCTCTTATGATCAATAAACAGGCTGCCACAGGAAGTAGCATTGTCGTTGGCAAGCAACGCAATTATGGCGAGTTGGTAGAATTTCTCGATACCAACTGGTCAGCAAGCCATACAGCAGAAGAAACGGCAAGCCGTATGAAGCGCCTTGACCAAGCATTCGACACTATTTCGCAAAAAAGAGATTCTATTCTTATCGGTGGCGTAAATGGTAAGAGTTTGACCGTACATTTTGCTTCTCGCGTATTGCGTGAAGAAGGTCTTCAGGTTGGTGCTTTTTATTCGCCGCACATCTTAACCTATAATGAGCGTTTTTGTATCGACAATGAAGTCATTAGCAATAAGGTGTTCACTGAAGTTGGCAATGAAGTGCTTGCTGTAGCAGAGACGCTTGGTCTTGTGCCGACCTCATATGAATTACTTTCAATGATGGCCTTTGTTTATTTTAATGCTAATAATGCTGACATCATCATCCTTGAAGCGGATCAGGATGGCTTTGCAAATACCTTCGCTATCTGTACGCCGAAAATACATGCAATCACCCGTGTTAATGGCGAAGATGTTGAGTTCAATGAAGAAGTAGCGCGCCCGGCAATCGACAGTTTGCTGACCCATGTTAAACCAGGGACTCACGTTGTTTCTGCCGACCAAAGCAAATTAAATCTTCAAGTTATGCTTGAGCTCGTTGAGGCTCGTGGTGGCGTGTGGGATATGCCAATTCGCAAACTTATTCCCTTGGAATATCCATTTGAACAGCTTCATGGACGTTGTGCAGCCTTGGCAGAGCGTATTTCCTCAATTTACATCAATAGCTTTGTAAATAAAGGTGTTGTGGTTGTTAGTAAAACATTGCTTACCAAGTTGAAAGGTCAACGTGGTCGTCCTACGCTTGAAGCAAAGCGTCAGTCAGAGCTTCATCCAAAGCGCACCGTTGAACAATTCTGGAAAGAGGTAAGTAGCTCACTGCCGGGTAGATTCCAAATACTTGATAAAGAGAAACCATCAATATTGCTTGATAATGCTAATAATATTGATGCATTTAAAAATTTATTACTCGGTATTAGGTTGTTGCATTATCGTCGCCCCTTCAAAGGCCTTACGCTTGTGCTCGGCTGCAATAATACCACTATGAATCAAAATGAGCTGCTCAAGTTGTTGCGTTACTTCTTTAAAAAGACCTCAGGCAGCGTTATTGTATGCCCCGTTGAAAAAATAGCAGGGCAAGCGGGCGATGCTTCATGGGATGCAGAACAGGTAACCAATGACATCAAAGGCATGAAGATTAAGGCTCGTTCAGCAAAAAACTTTAAAGAAGCATTTGAAGTTGCACAAAAATCGGTTGACGAACGTCATGGATTGGTAGTAATTGCTGGATCTTCTTCAATCGTGACCGAATATTGGCGCCATAAAGGCATCAAAAAACTATGATCCTCTCCCTTATTGTAGGGAGTTGCTCTGGGTTACTGTATGGACTCTATTTTTTTAGACAAAAAAGTAGAGTCTTTCTCTGTCAACGACCAACTCCTGTGCTGCATACGGTGTTTTACACATTCATACGATTTGCCTTTATAGTGACAGTTTTTCGCGCACTGTTGCTCTTCACTTGTATAAATCCTATACTGATTTTGATATCTTTTTTGGGATCATTTTGGATTAGTATCTTTATGAGTAAGGCCTGACCTCTATGGAAGGTTTAGATCTTTTAAACGTACCGCATTGGCAACCATTCAAGCAGTTTGGTTATACGCATCCTTTTTTTAGCGTCAATTCAGTAACGGTAACCAGCACGTGGATTGTTCTGTTGGTTCTCATAGTGTTGGTTCTGTGTATGCGCTTTTTTTTAACGCGCAGGAAATCGATCATACGATTTTTGACGTTGTCCTATATTAACGCGTTCATCAACCTCATAGAGCAAGCATTAGGCACTTTTTATTATAATCATTTCTGTTTTATGACGGCACTCTTCACTTTTATAGCGATATGCAACATGATCTCGTTACTCCCAGGCATGGAAGAACCAACGCAAGACATCAACACAACTCTTTCACTGGGTATTATCGCATTTGTATATACACAGATAGTTGTTATCCGACGGCACGGATTCATTGCCTATGCGCGTGAATATTTCCAACCATTTTTCGTTATGCTCCCGCTCAATATTGTTGGGCATCTTGCATCTATTCTTTCAATATCCTTTCGACTGTTTGGTAATATTTTTGGTGGTGCAACCATTACGCATCTTGTTCTTGCCGGTATACGAGGGTATTCTGGTCCGAGCGTCATGGGTATTGTTGCTCTACTGTGTGGCAGCGTTATGATGGTACCAATCAGCATAATATTTGGGGTGTTTGAAGGTCTTATTCAAGCATTTGTATTTTTCATGCTGTCACTTACGCATCTTGGCATGTCGATGCAAGAAGCAAGCGAACCTACGGAGAGAATTAATGGAACAAATAGCTGATTTACTGCATTACGTGACCATAGCGCTTGCAGTGGGAATCAACTCAGCAGGTGTTGGTATTGGAGAAGGCATATCGGGCAATGCTGCTCTACAAGCAATGAGTATACAACCAAGTGCTCGATCAGATATTGCAAAAACAGCTATTCTTGGTATGGCGCTTGGGGAAACAGCAGCCTTTATCGGTGTATCGGTTGCGGCTATGCTTTTATTTAGCACTCTTGAAACTACCGTCTATATCGGCATAGCAGAGATAGGTATTGCGCTTGCCGTATGCATACCCGGGTTTTTTATTGGTGTTATTTCATCATTGCCCGCACAGCAGGCATGTCTTTCAATTGCCCGCCAACCTTTTTTTAGTAAAAAAATTCTCTACTTCATGATTATCAATCAATCAATACTACAGACCCCCATTATTTTTGGATTTATTATAGCAATGTTCATCAAAGGACAGATGGCATGCATATCGACTTACCCAGAAAGTTTGCGGCTTTTGGCAACAGGCATCTCTGTCGGCTTAGGTAGTATTGGGCCATCACTTGGTCTTGGCATTTTTGCACGTGCCGCTTGTAAGAATATCAGTGTTAATCGTCGAGCGTATGATCAACTGTTTTCATTTGTCATTGTCAGTCAAGCATTGATTGAAACCCCCATGGTTTTCGCGCTGACCGTTTCTCTTTTGCTGGCCTTTTCTTCATACGCGTTGACGCCACTTTTTGGTGTAGCGTATATGTGTGCTGCTCTCTGCATGGCTGTTGGCTCGCTTGGAGCTGGTATTGGCTCAGGGCTTACCGCGGCGTCTGCTTGTAAACAGATAGCTTTCAATGATGAACACGCGAGTACTATTTCTTATACGAGTATAATGGCTCAAGGGCTTATAGACACGAGCGCAATTTATACCTTTATTATTGCATGCGCTCTCATATTTTGGCATTAGGAACCCTACAAGAGGTTGAGTTGTATGAAGCACACAAACAACCCTCATATCATATACATTCTCACTAAGTTAGAGCTTGGTGGAGCCCAAAAAATATGTTTGGCTCTTTTTGATGGCGTAGCAACACAAGAGATGACAACGGCGCTGATCACCGGTGCCGAAGGGACCCTCATACCAATCGTTAAAGACAAAAAAAATGTTATCTTGATCGGCTCTTTATTGCGGCAGGCCACATTTTCTAGCATAAGACAAGACCTTGCTTGTCTTAAAGAGCTCATTCGTTTGCTGAGGGTTGCTAAAAAAAATCATCCAGGCCTTATTGTTCATACGCATAGTACTAAAGCTGGCGTTTTAGGGCGCGTTGCCGCTTGGTGTGCATCAGTCAAAGTGGTACACACAATACACGGCTATGGATTTCACGAACGACAACCGAAAATAATTTGGCTGGCCATCTATGCCATTGAACTGTTGCTGAGTGCCTTCACAACGCATTATCTGTGTGTTAGTAGGGCTGATGCAAAAACAGGAATACGCTTGTTTCCTGGCTTTACCAAAAAGCATACTATTATCCGTGCCGCCGTTGATCAGCGTCTCTTTAAGCGCCCAATCGAGCAGGCAATTCCTTTTCCGCAGAGCCCACAACCTTTTATTTTTGGCACTATTTCCTGTTTTAAACCACAGAAAAACCTTAAAGATCTCATACGCGCATTCGCTTGGGTGCATGCGCAACAGCCTCATGCTCAACTAGAAATTGTGGGTGATGGAGAACAACGCGCCGAACTTGAGAAGCTTATACATTATTACAAGCTTGGTGATGTTGTGAAGCTCCATGGCTGGCAGCATGATGTGCAGACCTATACCAAGCGTTGGCATACGTTCGTATTAAGCTCATTGTGGGAGGGTTTACCTTGTGCCATTATCGAAGCCCGTTTATTGCATATACCGGTGGTCTGTTATGATACGGGCGGCATCAACGAGGTCGTGCTCCATGGCCAGAATGGTTTTTTGGTTGAGCGAGGTAACTGGCAGCTACTGGCAGATCATATGATGAAGCTCATAACTTCACCAGAACTCTACAGTCGCTTTCAAACATATTTGGATGATTTTACTGATTTCGAAATATCAGCAATGATACAGCAGCATACTATGCTCTATCGGTCTTTGATAAAAAATCATACACATCCTTTGAAGGATGCGTTATAACAAGCAAGAGTCAGATTGAGCAGTAAAGCATTCGTGACCTATTATGAAAGTAGAGATTCTCTATGCAGAAAAGCATGCGCCTCGTAACCCTTCTTTTTTTGGTCTCTATAAGCATTTTTATAACGCTGTTTTTCATCTGGCAATACGCAAGTAAGACTGCCGCTGCGCGTCATGGCATAGAGGCTCAGGCCATCTCTACCACCGAAAAAACAGAGCATCAGATATCCCGCTTTATCACGAGCCTTGTGACTGAAACAGACAAGATCTCTGCTTTGTTGGCTGATAACAATGATCGCTCTACGCTTGAACAGATCCTTAAGGCAAAGCCCGCTTTCATAACAGGGCTTGCTGTTCTTTCATTGAACAGTACTAATACAATGGCTACCGGATCTTATTATGTGGAAAAAAATGGACAAGAAGTACTTATCTCCTTAGCTGATGCAGCAGCTGTTGCCGACGTGCTACCATTTCTTGAAGCGATAAAAAATAACCCCAATGGGTACGCCGGACCGCTTATTGATCCGTATACCGGTGAGAAGGTTCTTGTATACGTCAGAATTCAAAAAGATACGAAGAATGGACCTCGATTTATTGTGGCTACGCAATCACTTAATCATATGCAGCATGTCTTAAACACGCTTTCTGTGGGCAAACAGGGATATTGGTTTATTGCGGATGCCCGGGGGCAGATTATTATCCATCCACGCACGAGCTTTACCGAGCGCTCTACCTTTTTATATGATTTTGCAAAAATTACGGGAACTTCAGCAGTTGCTCATATGAATGCCTCTGAAAAAGGTACTTTGATTTATAACAATGAGATCACTCACCAATCCTCGTGGCTTATACACCAAAAACTTTCTGCCACAAATTGGATTTTGTGTGGTGTGTTTGAACAGCGTCAGGCAGCATTGCCCAACAGCCAACAGCGGCATTATCTTATGATCATAACTATCGGCATGCTCATATCATTTTTGCTTCTTATGTTTCTTGTTGCGTTCATTGTTGGCACTGTTCGCGCGCACTACTGGATATTAGCAATAATGGCTTCATGTGCCTGCACCGCAGCCATTACAAGCCTCTGGTCGATAGCAAAAAAATATCCTTCTTATACCAATTATGACGAAGCACACAGCATAACGCCCATAGAGAACAAAGTGGAACTGTATCAATTTCTTGATGCGTTGAAGAGCTCAACAAATACTCTAGGCGGGGCCTTCAAGGATACTCTTGATGACCCAAAGTTGGACTATTATCTTACCTATCGTTATAAGCAAGGACGTTACATACCAACCGGCACCTTTATTCATTACATGCATTTCATATCAGACAGTCAGGTTCAAATCGTTGGCTATGTATGGCAACGTTACTTTGACGGCACCCATGATGGTATAGCTCGTGGCTTTGTACTGCCACAAGCAACCGCCGATGCGTCTATAACTGAGGTTTTTCATACTAAGATTGAACGGCAAGAAACGATCATTTGGCGGATTAATGCGACACTCAACCAGAATTTCTCGTATACCCGATATCCCTTTGATACACGTGAAATAAGCATCCAGTTGTGGCATGCAGATTTTGGCCAAAACATAATTCTGGTACCCGACCTTGATTCATACCCGTTATTGACCACAACCTCGTTGCCAGGGCTTAGCGCTAATGCTTATATCCCAAACTGGCAGTTCACCAGCAGTTATTTTGGCTACCAAAAGTATCTCTACAATTCTCTCTTTGGGCTCTATACCTACGGTCCTTTTGGTATCTATGATCTTTTTAATAAATCGGAGACACCAGAACTACATTTTGTTGCAACAACGCAACGACTATTAACCGATACATTAATCGACGATCTGTTACCACTCTTTTTAATTGCGCTCTTATTGTTTGTGGTGTTCTTAACCGATATTGGGCATGGGTATCCAGTTTTTGCTGCTTATGCATCTATTTTCTTTGGCATTGTTGTGGCACAACTACATTTTCGTGGCAAAATACCGACGAACCAACTCGTTTATTTTGAAATGATCTATGTGATTATGTATCTTGCTCTTATTGTGACGCTCATGTTTACATTGTTAAAATTCCAAAATCCTGATCCGAATTCGCCTGAAGCCAAACAGGGTAATATCGCTGAAATCCTCTATTGGCCTGCGCTCCTGAGCTCGATTATTGTGCTGACCGTTTTTTATTTATATTAATATCGTCACTAGCGTTGTAAAAAGCGGTCCGGTTGAATAATGCCTCCGGAAATAATCAGTGACATAGCTTCTTGGCGTGTTAAGTCACTCGTAATCAGCGTATTTTCAGGGAACATAACCAAAAAACCGCTGGTAGGGTTTGGTGTGGTTGGGATAAACACGTTAAAAAAACGTACCGTTGCCGACGGGCTGAGCGCTACTGGTACTTCACTCGTTAAAAAGCCGATACTATAGACGCCTTGGCGTGGAAATTCGATATAGACGACTCGTTTAAAGCTTATATGGTCCTGTGTGCTGAATGCGTGTACAAGCTGCTTAATGCCCGAGTATATAGGGCTTACTAGTGGTGTCTTAAAGACAAGACGTTCGAGTGCGTGAATCAGGGGGTTCAACAACACGAGCTGTACGAATATACCTATGACCAGAATAAAGAGTAGAGCGAGTACAATTTCTGAATGAGGAATCCACTGTAAAAATGTTGGCTGCCAGTGAGAGATAGGCTCGAGCCACGAAATAATAAGACGAAACGAGATCGTAAAGAGCACAATGGTGAGCGCTATCGGTGCGACAGTGAGCAGTCCACTCAGAAAGAGTGCCCATACGAAAGCTAAGAAACTTTTGCCATATTTTTGCATAGTACAAACCTTATGAAAGAAATTTTTATTACCATGATTGAGGATATGATTCTCCATGACTCGCTGCAGTACAGCGTATAGTTTTTAATCGCAAGAGACGAGAAAAAGTTTGAGTTACTAGTTTTTTAAGGCAGCATCCAACTCAGTTGCCAATCGTTGCGCAACCATGGTTGCATTTTCAATTGTTTCATCTTCCACCATAATACGCAAGCTGCTTTCGGTGCCAGAATAACGTATAAGTACGCGGCCTGATACAAGCAGCTGCTTCTGTTGCTCGATAATACGTACAATACGTGGCGTTGTTAAATCATGTTTGTGCGCTACCGGTATGGTGAGTAATATTTGTGGATAAGGTGTATATGAGTCCATATCCCAATTGCCCGTAAGGCACAATGTTTGAGCAATTTTTAATGCGGTGCCGATACCATCACCCGATTCGAGAAAATCGCGCATGATAATGTGTCCCGACTGTTCACCGCCCAGCAGCAGATTATATTTCTCCAATTCCTGCCAGACATGCTTGTCGCCGACGTGAGCGCGTATAAGCTGCTTATACTGTTTTTCAAGCTGTTTTTCAAAGCCTTGATTGGTCATCAGGGTGCCCACAACAATGGCTGTATGCACGTATTGTGGATGTTGCAGCAGGATCGCGAGAATGTCATCACCATTCTTCTCCTGCCCATGCCTATTTACCGCAATGACGCGATCGCCATCACCATCAAAGGCAAAGCCGGCGTCAGCATTGTTATCCAGGACCGCTTTTTTGAGTGACTGTGTATGCAAGGAGCCAGACTGTTCATTAATATTTTTGCCATTTGGTTGATCATTGATCGTGATCACGCGTGCGCCACACTGCTTAAAAAGAGCTGGGGCTAAGCGGTACGTAGCGCCATGAGCACAGTCGAGCACAATAGTGCGCCCCTGTAAAAAATTGGCGCCAAAGGATGCTTGTACGTAATCAGCATAGGCTGTATCCGTGTGTGCTATCTGCGTTGTAGTACCAAGCTTATCATACGCTGCAGGCAGCGTGGTTGCGGTTGCGTATAGACTTGAAATAGCAAGCTCATCCTCGAGGGTGAGCTTACCATGTTGGCTATCGATAATTTTTAAGCCATTATCATGGTAAGGGTTATGTGATGCTGAAATCATGATGCCGCAGGAATATTTTTTTGTAGTGCGTACTGCATAATGTACGACCGGTGTGGGCAATACTCCAGCATTAAAAATGTCTACAGAGTGTAATAGAAGGCCTGATTCTAAGGCTGCTTGGATAAATGAGCATGATAGTCGCGTGTCGTGTGCAATTAACAATGATGGGGAGGCTCCATATTTTTTACGTGCCCATAGGCCAAGAGCGTAGCCCAAGCGAGCTAGATATTCGATGGTAAAGGGAGCGGTACCAACAGCTCCACGGATGCCATCGGTACCGAATATATTCTTAACAGGAGCAGAGTCAGTGTTTTGAGAAACTCTTATTGTTCCAGGATCAGTATGTGTATCGGCGGTTTGTGTCATAATATTTGTTTCTCAAAACGGTTTTTTCAAGCGATTGGTGAATCTACATGAACGATACATGGACGGGCATAATCAACGATCTCAGCATGCGCAGGCAAAAATAGTGAACTATCGATGATGCTGATATGATTATCTCCTGCTTTCAGTGTAGCAGCATCAATATGAACTGCCAGTTTTTCGCGCGACAATCTTCTTAAAAGATTCCGTTTTGCAGCCAGTGTTACCTCAACCACATCGGGAGCGGTAATCTGCCATGCGTCTGGCACGTTGTAAAAGGCTATCGGCAGCTGATGCGTCTGCTGTATCGTGCTCGTATTGCTGAGCGCAGCCCATATACTGTATCCGATAATACAGGCTGTGACTTTAAGGCATAGGTTGCTTTGTATGATTGGTTTGCGTGCGACAGTAGCCATGGATAGTATCTCCTTTAGTAGATTTCGCAGAGAGTGAAGATGTGTGGTGCTGCTTGATAAAGCGTTGTGCGCTCTGAGCTGTCATATGCTCAATACTCTTTCCTTGTGCTACAAGCGTGAATGTACGATTGCGGGTGTTGGCATAGAGCACAACAGCATCAGTCAGTGCGGTAAAAAAAAGTGCATCCTGCTGCCACGTTGCCAATTCTACCGATTTATTAACAACATCGGCACTGGTTGCCCATTGTGCATTAATGCCGCGAATAATGCCATGCATGGTTAACCAGACAGCATATTCCTGTTCAGCCGGCATGCTGTCGAGCAGAAGCACAAGCAACTCTTTTTTTAAGGTAGCATGTAAGGGCATTGTGGTCGTGAGCATGGCGTCCAAAGCATCTTGATGCTCAATGATAGCCAAAAAAGGCCTGTTGGCATTAATCTTGATCAGTGCGGTTTGCATAAGCGCGTCAAGCCAGTTATCTGATGGTAATGATGCAGAGCGCACCGTTTTCAACGCGATATAATTTTTTTGTAACGTGCGCTGGTGTATGAGTACAAACATGGTAATTGCTGCCGGCAAAAGCATTAACAAGGCAAAGCTTATGGTTGAAAGGCCCAACCATGATGCCGTTGCCCACACACCACAATAGGTGTACCAATAACCGAGCAATGGTTTTTGGGTGTCGTGGCGCAGCCAGAGCTGAAGGCCGTATACCATGAGCGAAAAGAAAGTGATTTCAAGAAGATCACGCCAGCCAAGATCATGCACATGCTGGTACAGTGGTTCGAGTAACCAGTTCATCATTCTATCCTTTTTTTCTACAGAGGTTTACGACAGTTAGGACAGTCTTTGTGCTCGCTGCTTGCAAGCCAGCTCGCTTTATCAGCTTCACAGAGCAGGCCATGACAACAGGTGGTCAGATTCATCAGCTCCTTTGGCTTTTTTGTACGATCTGCAGGATCTTGTGCCGCCGTTGCTATAATTTCTTGTGGGGTTGCAAGGCATATCATGCAATTTTTTACGTTTTGGCCACGTTGCTTTTGCTTTGTTAATGTATGCCAACATAAACTTTCTGCCCATACTTTGTTTCGCTGCGCAAGCTTGTTGATAATTGACACGCCCGATGCATCTCTTTTGGTTGGGTCAACATCGCTTCGCCTGGTCAGTATTTTTATCATGCGGTGACTACCCGATTTTAGTGCTCTATTTTGAGCCTTTTTAAAATCAGATGGATCTGTAAAAGGTAATAGACGATGAGCGATAGAACAGTTTTTTTTGGTAACTGCGCGTTCTAGTAATGAATAGCGGTATAAGCGATTAGATCTAATAGGGATCGTGTGGTGTAAGCGTGATAGTATGAGGAGAGCTTGTTGATGATTGTTTTTGTTCACGGCATTATAGAGTGAATCTACCACATTCTTCTTTGCAGCATTATTTTTTCGTTGATGCTGCTGTTGAGCTCCTAATTGTTTTGAAGACTGATCTCTGCCTGGATACGTTGTTCCCATTAACAATGATGTGATTATGAATAGGTTAGTTATTCTTTCTCTTGTTGCACAAAAAAACATAGCCAAGTCCCTTTTTTTGAACATAGATACTCTGCAGTGTATAAGACCTATCTTTTGTATAGCAATTATTTTTTAAAAAAATAAGCTTAAAAAGACAGAGCTTCTACTTTTGGCTAAGCTTGGTCCCACAGAAACGTTTGATTGATAGATGAAATTAGTATGAAAGAATAAGATACATGTCTGCGCAGAAAACTATATTAACTGGCGATCGTCCTACCGGGCCGCTGCATCTTGG
The DNA here is from genome assembly GCA_018266085.1 of Candidatus Babelota bacterium. Lineage (GTDB taxonomy): Bacteria > Babelota > Babeliae > Babelales > Vermiphilaceae > JAFEAZ01. The sequence continues at coordinate 48,591 of JAFEAZ010000012.1, read as the reverse complement.
GCATTATGTTGGCTCACTTTTGAATCGCGTTGAGTTGCAAAAGAGTTACAAACAGTTCGTGATGCTTGCCGATATTCAAGCATTGACCGACAACGTAGATAACCCACAAAAAATTCGCACGAACGTCTGCGAGGTTGTTCTCGATTATCTTGCCGTTGGCATCGACCCAAGCAAGACAACGATTTTTTTACAATCGATGATTCCCGAAATTGCCGAACTGGCAACATTGTATCTCAATTTTGTTACGCTGAGTCGTCTAAAGCGTAACCCGACGGTTAAAACTGAGATTCAACAAAAAGGGTATGGTGATGCGGTAACCGTCGGTTTTCTGACCTATCCGGTGCACCAAGCGGCCGACATTACTATTTTTAAAGGTAATTTGGTCCCCGTTGGGGAAGATCAACTGCCGATGATTGAACAGACTAATGAGATTGTGCGAGCCTTTAACAGAACCTATAACACCAATGTGCTGGTAGAAGCAGAAGCCTTGATCCCGCGCTTTGCGCGTCTGCCTGGCATTGATGGCAAGGCCAAGATGGGCAAATCACTGGGCAATGCGATTTTTTTGTCAGATTCTGCTGACGTGTTGAGCAAAAAAGTGATGCAGATGTACACTGACCCTGATCATGTACGGGTGGAGGATCCGGGCAAAATCGAGGGCAACACCGTCTTTACCTATCTTGACGTATTTGGTACTGATATCATAACAATCGCGCAGATGAAGGAGCAGTATCAAAAGGGTGGTTTGGGGGATGTGAAGGTTAAGCGCTATTTGGCAGAGGTATTGAACACGCTTTTGGAGCCATTACGTCAGCGACGTGCTGAGTATGCCAAAGATCCGCAGGCGGTCATGCAGATTATCCGTACGGGCACTGAGCATGCGCGTGAGGTTGCAGCGCACACTATGATGGAAGTCCGCCAAGCGATCGGGCTTAATTATTGGTGAGCATACCGTAAGAGTTTTTTATCTATATATGAGGGTTGTAATGAAGCTGTGTAAAAAAATGTTGGTAGTTGTCCTGTATATAAGCACCGCAGCTGATTGCGTTGGCTTTGACCTTAAGGCAGTACAAGGGAAACTTGCTGCAGCAAAAAAGAATACTCTCCCTGTTCAAAGAGCGTTGCGTAGCAAGTACCCAGACCCTGAAGCTGACGATGCGCGGGAACTCTATGGATTTGTTCATGGGATCAGAGAGCCCTTGCTAGAGCTAATGGATAAAGCTATCAAGGTAAGCACAGATCCTTGGGTATTAAAAGAATCCAGAGCCATTTTCGTACAATACGAGAAGAAGCTTTCAAAGCAGCCACCGCATACATTGCCAGAGGTGAGTTACCTTCAGCAATTTTATACAAATTCTGTCAGGATGGCACAGCTTTATAAAGAAGAACTTGACGCTCGTCATCCTGATACGTGCACTGTCTGCCCAAAGAGCTTCTGGCTGAAAAAGCTTCGTTGTGCTCCGCTTCGTAAAGAATATGAATTATGGCAGGAAGGGCTGGAGATTTTTAAGAAAGCTGCTCAATTGGAAGAAAGTGATCCTAGATTGCTTGAAAAATACGCACAGTTAGACTCTACGTTTGAGCATAGAGTGGCTCAAGAGACTAAAGATGGTAACTAATCAAGCTGTTAAAGTCCGCGACGCGCAAGCTCTTCAGGGGTGAGCGATCTCGGCCAAATTGGTAAACAATGCAAAAAAAGATCATTGCCCAGAACAGATTCAATTGTTGGGCAATGATCTTTTTGTTTATTACTTAAATTAAACGAAGAACCAACGAGACATTCCAGAAACATCTACATCAACATTAGGTTTAGGTCTGCCGCCTATAGCAAGATTGCTCATGCCGCTAACAGAACCAGTAACCTGCTCTGTGGCTAGCACTTTTCCAGAAGATTGCCCTGAAACATCGATGTCTGTTCGCCCAGATTTCAATTCTGCAGCCTTATAAGAAGATTGACCAGAACAGCCAACTGATTGCTTGTTAGTAGAACCAGCAAGTGTAATGTCTGATTGACCGCTAACGTCTACAGAAACGGTGTCCGTTTTTACTGCGGGAATACGTACGCTTGATTGGCCGCTTGCTTCTACAGCAAGTTTTTTTGCCTGTAGTGTTGGTATATATATTTTTGATTGACCGCTCAGTATGAGTTTCATCTGCTCAACTTTTATTGCAGGAGTAGTGATGCTGCTGTTGCCAGATGCTCTTAAATCATTGGGCATGTTCTCGAGCGTTAGCGTATACTCTATGGGATTTTCTGTTGTAAAATAACTGTTTTCTTGTAGTCCCAGCTTTATGGACTTTGCAGTTATTTCTTGTTTAAGATATTTATGAATATTGTCATCAGCATGTACCACTAACTCTGGCGGCGTGCCTTGTTTGATCGTTACATTGCCAAAACTAACATCAACTTTAGTCGGAGAGCCGCTTATCGCAGTAGTTTTTGTAGTGCGGTTGCCAGAGCCAACGGTGTGGCCTAATTCAACCGTTTTGGTGCCGTTTACTACATAGAAGTCACCTCCGACATTGCCGTTTACACTACCGATCACCACACTGCCCGTTCCCCAAAAAACGGTTTCAGCTTTTTTAGATTGCATTGCTATCGCAGCAGCAGCGGCTGCCATAGCTCCTAATCTGCCCATACCTAGAGTTTGGGGTACTGGCAAGATAGCGAGAGAGCCTAAAAGAAGGCTTAAGGTAAGTTTTTTCATGGCAAACCTTTCATTAGAAAAGAAATTGTTAATATCCTAAGAGGTCGATAAATAGGCTTTTTTTGCCCACTTACTATCAAATATAGACAATTAGAAAAAACTGTCAAATTAGAGGTGGCTCTTTGTTGACTCCAGGTCAAGAGGGGCAAGATGCTTAAAGTTTGACTCTTTGTATTATTTGTGGTGTACTATTTCTAATAAAAATCACAAAAAGAAGGATAAAATCTATGTTCTTAACCTTACTTATGGCACTTGTGTGCTCTCCAGTACTTCAGTCGACTGAATCGACGTCAAGCCTTGCAACCCTCTCAAATGTTGTAGAAGTTGTCTCGCCGGTGTCCATGGCAGAGTCGAGCGAGGCAAAAATGCTGACCAACCAGGAAAAACCTGAAAAAACAGAGACCGTTTGCAACGCAAAGCCAGCAAAACAGGATGCTATTGGGATTCTCAGGATCATCGATAATATTGGTGTTTCCTTTGAAGATGTCGTGTGTAAAATACGAGATTATGCTGAAGACAAGAGCGTTAAAGGCGTGCTGCTTGTTATTAATTCAGGCGGCGGGTCCATAGGCTCATCAGAGCTCATTTGTAGAGAAATAAAAGAGCTGGCAACGAAAAAACCGGTTGTGGCCATTGCGGTCAACTCCTGTAACTCAGGAGCTTATTGGGTTGCTATTGCTGCAGATTGGATCGTTGCGCAAGCATCGACCAGCGTAGGGAGCATTGGGGTAAAGTATACAATCGAAAAAGGAAAAAACTTTAAGCAGACCAGCCCTGAATGCACCTCTGATGTCGATATTACGGTGCTCTATGCGGGTAAATGTAAAGTTATTGGGGACAATAGAACGGCTCCTTTGTCATCTGCTGACCGCGCTATCGTACAGGAGCACACCGATCTTTTGTATGAGATCTTTACGTCATTTGTTGCCCAAGCGCGAAAGCTTTCTTTAGAGAAGCTCTCTGAGTGGGCCGATGGTAAAGAGTTCACCGGTGTACAGGCGCTGAAACTTGGTCTTATTGACCAGATTGGTAGCTATTCTGATGCGGTTAAGAAGCTGGAACAGCTTATAGTCGCGCATGGTACGGTGATCACCAACAGGCTTGTTTTTATTGATTGATCACTACAGTTTTATAGACCGGTAAAAAAAGGTCAGCCGACTCATTATCTATGAGTCGGCTGACCTTTTGTCTGTGAAAGAGCTGTCAATGCTGTTTTTATTCTTTTATTCCATACGCCTTTAGAGCATCAAAGACAGATTGTGCTTGAGCGCCTTCAAATTGCATGAAGCTTGTTTTATCATCTTTGGCCTGAGGAGCGCGCGTAACATCAAATATGGTTGCGCGTTCGATGCGACCTGAAGATTTTTGCAATGCCGAAATAGTGCGTAATATACCACCGGGAAATTCTGTCCGAGCTGTATAAAGAGTGCCGCTGTTGTCAGGCATTCTTGTTACGCCGTAAGTAGGGGTATCCCGTTTTATGGCTGCGACAACAGAGTCGAGAAAGGTGGCTCTACTTTCTAGCAATTTTCTCATTCTTTCAGCATGAGTCGCTGTTTCATCACTTGCGCATGCGGCAGATGCCAACGATAAACAACCGATTACTAGTAACGTTTTTCCAATGCGTATCATATGGAATTCTACGGGTATAAAGGTAACAACAATAGGTCATAAAACATGATGACACTATAATACAGTCTGGCAATTAAAGTCAAGAATATCTTTTAATAAGAGCACACAGCTTGGATTCTGTTTCGTGACAGGTTTTATACTTGAACGTGGTCTCCTGTTATGTGCCTTCGTAATGTATTGCGAACTTCTCTCTTAATAGGGCAAGCTATGAGGTGGTTTAATGCTCAGAATTTACTAGGGTAGAAAGGGAGGTCGCTATGCACAACTGCACGCAGAACAAAGGCATGGTTAAAAAATATGGTATATCTCTAGGAATCGGTCTTCTGTTAGCTCTTTTTTTGATCGCAACGGTGACGAGCTATATTCATGAAAAACCGGTTCACATAGCATCGATGATGGTGCAGGATGTAGCACAGCTCAAAGAGATTTTTGAGCGCATTGAAAAAACATGTGGCATTCTCAGCTTTGACTATCAAGCGAACCCGATTAATTTTTTAACAATAAAAAAAGATGGATTCGTTGGATCCGAAATTGGTTCCATGAACCTGGCCTACCCTCAACAATGGCAAGGCCCTTATCTACTGGATAATCCGACAATGCAGAACAAAGAGTATGAAGTAGTCAGTACCAGCAAAGGGTATTTTATTGTACCCGGTCGTGGCGTAAAGCTTCCCAATGGCAAGATTGTCGGGGTTGATATCATACTTGATGAAAATGCTGACATTGTCGCCATGATGAGCGATCAGAACAAGCTCATGTTTGATGGTAAGCCACTGGCGGCGGCGTTGGTTACCGAAAAAACGGTTATTAATTCACCTTTTATTGCGGCATTGGTCCGTGACGATGGACAGTAAGAAACCCCAATTCTGTTAACAGGGGTTTCTTATGTGGGAGATATACCCATTACTTTTGAAAGAATGGAGCAGCACACGCGCTTTCTTGCTGACCACATCGGTTATCAGGGTAATGATTGTGTATAGTAATAGTTGCTGGGTTAGGGTATCTAAAGCTGTGGTACGCTAATGAACTCAGTGCACCAAATATGCTTGATCTAATGATATTGTTCCACCACAGTCTATTTTCAAGCTCCTGATCGGTAGCGCGCATTACACCATAGGCCCAATTAATGTCGTCGAATTTAAAAAGGACATGATTTTCTTCGTAATCTTCAATCATTTTTTGTGCTTTTGCGCGAACATCGGCAACGGTGCGCTTACTCGATACATAGTTAGTAACGAGTGCAGACAGAACAAAGGCTGCCAGTGTATCAGCTTTGTAAGCCCGTGCTGGCGTGCTGCTAACCATACTCAAAGCGGCGAGTGCCATCATAAACCGTACCATAGAATCCTCTTTTTTATTGGTTATTTGGTTATACTGCGGTCAAAAAAGAAACGGCTATTTTTTTCATGCCCTGTGTAAATTGCACCTCCACAAAAATGGCTCCGTCACCACGATCGTCGATTGATTGTACAACGCCAATACCAAATGTCGAATGTTTTACCGTCTGATATTTTTTGAAAAGACAGGCTGTCTTCTGAACCTTTTTCTTACCTATCGGTTCGGTAGGTTTCAGTATACGGCGCTCTGCGGGTTTTACCCTAGTTTTAGGTAAGATTGTGGGTTTGCTTGGTGTACCAAATGTTTGAATAGATTTGGTGGTGGCTAGCCCAAACCAGCCTGCAAAAAAAGTGGCCGCTTGATACTCGGAGCTATAAGAGCAGTCTTGAATTGGAATAAGCTTTGCCGGCATCTCATCAATAAACCGTGAGCGCAACTGATCATTCGTTTGCCCATAGGCATATCGATAGCGGCAATGGGTGAGAAGTAGATAGTTCTTGGCGCGTGTTATAGCAACATAACATAAGCGCCGCTCCTCTTCGATTCCTTCTTGGCTCATCAGCGATCGTGAGCTAGGAAGGATGCCCTCTTCAAGGCCTGCAATCGCAACTGTATCAAACTCAAGCCCTTTTGCGCCATGCATGGTCATGAGGAGCACGGGGTTGCTATCCGTATTGTCACGTGATGCATGCTCTTGCATAAGGCTTACTTCGTCAAGCAATGCGCTTATGGTCGTAATTTCCTGCAGTTCAAATTGCTGTAATGCACGTAGTAGCTCTTTGATGTTCTCATGCCGTTCTGCCGCTTCGTCTTTGTCATACGCGTTGGTAAGATGAGCAAGGTATCCCGTTTTTAAAAGGATATGTTCTGCGGCACTGCTCGGTTTATCGGTCGCTTTAAAGGGAGCCAAGAGAGCCATGAACTGCTCAACGGAATTGCGCCGTACGCCGGTCAAAACCTGTTGATTGATAAGATGGGTTGCAATTTCGTGGAATGATAGGAATGGTTCATCCTGCCAACGGTCGCGAAACAGCTGTTCAAACTGTTCGCCTAACCCACGGGCAGGGCAATTAATGACGCGAAAAAAGGCAACGCGATCATGCGGGTTGGCAATCAATTTCAAGTAAGCGAGAATGTCTTTAATCTCTTTCCGTTCATAGAACTGCACACCTCCTATAATCCGATAGGGAACCGAACGCTTAATTAATGCTTCTTCAAGTGAGCGCGATTGAAAGTGTGCACGATATAAAATAGCACAGCTTTGTGTTTTGTTTGCCTTGCGCGCAACCTGCATGCCGTGTGCGATCATGTCCCCTTCTTGGCGATCAGAAAGACAACTCATGACACGGATACGGTCGTTGCCGGTACGTTCAGACCAGAGCTCCTTTGGATTCCGTTGTGTATTGTTTGCAACGATGGTATTGGCTACGGTCAAGATAGATTGCACCGAACGATAGTTCTGTTCAATTTTTATGATGCGGGTATTGGCAAAATCTTTCGTAAAATGGGCAATATTTTCTACCGTTGCACCACGCCATGAGTAGATCGACTGGTCTTCATCACCAACAACGCAGACTGAGTCTGCAGCAATCCTTTTTTTGTCCAGAGTCATCTGTTTGAGCAGTGCATGCTGCACTACGTTGGTGTCTTGATATTCATCCACCAGTACATGTTTAATGTTCTGGCGCCATTGTGCAAGTACCGACTCATTTTTACGTAGCAGAGTTAAGGTTTCAAGTAAAAGATCATCAAAGTCGAGACAATGGCTTGCACGTTTTTCAGCTTCGTATGCTTGGTACACTTGCAAAAGAACTTGATCATGCATCAAGCCTTCAGATACTTCAGTTGGGCTGATCGCGCGGTTTTTTAGCTGTGATATTTGATATGACAGCTGTTTTACGTTGGTGCGTTTGCCCAGGTCATAGCGTTGAATAATACCGCTGAGTAGCTTTTGCTGATCTTCGTCATCTAAAATCGATTCAAAGGGTGTTGGTAACAGATGTTTGTACCGTTTTAATAGGCGTAAACAGTATGCATGAAAGGTACCTATAAAGGGCACATCGCGATGGTCAGGCAAAAAATGTGCAACGCGTTCAAGCATCTCCTTTGCTGCTTTATTGGTAAAGGTTAAAGCAACAATAGAGCTTGGTTGCACCCCTTTATTGACAATAAGGTGTGCAATGCGTGCTGTTATAACGCGTGTTTTTCCCGATCCAGCGCCAGCGATGATCAGCAGAGAGCCATGCTCCTGTTCGACCGCTTCACGTTGTTGTTTGTTGAGCCCATCGCGTAAGAATGTAGTGAGCGTGTCTAGTGTACTGTTCATGGTATGCCTTTATCTATGATACTGTTCTGCTATCAGCGTATCATGTTTTGCACATCAAGACATTTTTTCTAATGTTTTTTCTTTGCAGATTGTGGCCAACAGCAACACATTACAGAGCGCCAGCAGCCTTTCTTTTCTCTTCGTGGAGAGTTTTCGAGAGCGAACTCTTTGTGTTCGCTCGTTTTTTCTAGCTTTTCTCGAATTGGCACAACAAAATCAGGTCCTAACAATTGTTGTCCAAAAGTAAGAGGAGGTGCAGGCGTTTCTGCCTTTGGCGGAGTTTGAGCGAGCTGGCGAGTTTGGCTTTGTGGCGAACGGCTATTTTTTCGCTGCGAAAGACTGGTTCGCAGTAGTGATGGATTGTCAAGGATGCTCGCAGGTGGCGTTTCTGGTAGCTCCTCATCTCTTTTTACTGCTTCGCTGGGCTCTACGAGAAGACCATCAAGTGCTCTGAGTTGTCCTAAAGCTTTGACAAAATGTTTTTGTTGTGGACTTATGCTTTCGATTCGACTGTGCCCTTGTTGGGATGTTGCGCTGCTCTGTTCGTGAGTGAGGCTACCCAGTGTTTGTGGCGTTGTCGAAAGTTCTCGTTTTAAGGCTCCTGATACTGGTGTTGGGTTTGAGTGGCTGGTTCTTGGTGTTAGGCTCTCTGTTAGCACAATAGAGCAGAACTCACCACCATCATCTTCTTCGCAAAAGGTGACATCAACGGGTGTTGCTTCTTGGCCAGAGCCTGAGGCATACGGTGTTAGGCGTCGTGGGCTGCGAGGAGAGTTGAGATCTTTTTCTGTACTCATGAGCGACAAGTAGAGCATGCATAAGCAACTGAGGCCAACCATATACTTCATGTATCACGTCCTTAATCTTGGGTAATTGTAATAAGTAGTGATTCTTCTACCATGAAAAGCAATGAAAAACAAACGATTGTGCAGCCATCGAATAGCTCGATGGCTGCAGATTATGTATATTTTTTGCTTCTATCGCCGTGGCCAAGATAGAAATCGTGAACAAGCAGACGTTCTTGGCGGTCTAGTCGCTGTTGCGCTGACTTCTATAATGAAAGTAATCTTTAGGTCACGCTTTGTGCGGGTTCCATGACTCAAGATAGTTCATCAGAGGCTCTAAACCTTTTTTGCTCTTTGCCGATACCAACACATGTGGTTGGTATTTTTTCAGCATGCCTTCTACTTCTACGGTATCTTCGATAGCATCCGCTTTATTAAAGATATAGAGCATAGGCTTGTCATGCACTTTGAGCTCCGTTAACACTTTCTGCACAACAATAATCTGATCTTGCCAGTTTGGGCTGGAGATATCGACAACATGGAGCAAAATATCAGCATATGAAAGCTCTGACAGCGTCGATTTAAAAGCATCAATTAAGTTGTGTGGCAACTGCTGAATAAAGCCGACCGTGTCGGACAGGAGACCTTTTTTTATGCCATTAACGTAGAGCTCGCGCGTTGTGGTATCAAGCGTAGCAAACAGCTTGTTTTCAGCTAACACATCACTTTTGGTAAGTGCGTTTAAAATGGTTGATTTGCCAACGTTCGTATACCCAATAAGACAAGCATGGGGTACGCGATTAGACAGGCGTTGCTTGCGCTGTGATTCGCGTGCCGTGTGCATGCGCTCAAGATCCCGTTTATGTTTAAGGATAGTTGCTTCGATATGACGCGTCTCTTTTTCTTTGAGCGTTTCACCAAAGCCACCGCGGACCCCAATAGCACCAACCTGTTGCTCCATGAAAATGCCTTTACCTGCAAGGCGAGTTTTTTGGTATTTAAGCATGGCGATGGAAACCTGTAATTTGCCTTCGGCTGAATGAGCCGATTTTTCAAAAATCTCTAAAATCAGGTAGGTGCGATCGAACACGGAACATTGGAGCATATCTTCAAGATTGCGCTCCTGTTGTGAGGTCAGTGCATCGGAAATGATAACCTCTTCGATTTCATGTTCTTTGCAAAAGTTGGCGATCTCTTCGAGTTTGCCCTTGGTAAAAAAATAGCTTGAATCGACGGTGCGTATTTTTACGTAGAGTTCGTGCTGATATTCTGTGCCATTCGTTTCCAGTAATTTACGAAACTCGGCAAAATATGATTCTATGTTGCTGACGCGATTATAGGGAGCATCAACACCAATGATGAGCGTTCTTACCGGTATTTTAGTTGGCGTAAGAGGAAATTGTGACATGGTAGTCCTTGGTTGAGCTGCCATATCAGCGCACTAATGGCAGCAGTAGGCTAGTTTTTCTCTTATGGTACGACAATCGGATAATTTAAGCAATCTCACCCAGCAGCGCATTGGCAGTGGTAAGTTAGCGTATGATTTGCTACAGTGTAGTTGAGAGTATTTTTTTCACTTTTTAACGACGTACACATATGTTCAGTTTTTTAGCCAATAAATTTTCATCAATCTTTTCCTCTATGACGGGTAAAAGCCATCTTTCCGAGCAGAATATACAAGAAGCACTTGCGAGTGTGCGTGTGGCCTTGCTCGAAGCCGATGTGCCGGTCCACGTTGCCGACTCATTCATAGAGCAGGTTAAAGCTGAAGCGTTGGGTAAAAAAGTCTTGACATCGCTCAAGCCGGCCGATCAATTTATTAAAATAGTCTATGATTCGTTAACCGCATTTTTAAGTGGTGGGCAACCGGCTGCTGCGGGCACCCCTTTCAGTTTTCAGCTCCCAGCTACGGTGATGTTGTTTGGTTTGCAAGGTTCTGGTAAGACTACCACCATTGCTAAAATGGCTCGATACATACAAAAGCAGGCTGAAAAACGGGGCAAGAAGCGGCAAATCTTGCTTGCTTCAGTTGACTTTTATCGCCCGGCCGCCGTTGATCAGCTAGAAATTTTAGCACAACAGGTGGGCGTTCTTTTCTACCGCGCGACCCAAAAAGACCCGGTAAAGGCAGCATTAGAAATTCAGGCCTACGCAAAGACCAACTCTATAGAGCTCCTATTCTTGGATACTGCTGGCAGATTCCATGTGGATGGAGCAATGCTTGACGAGCTTAAGCAGCTTGCTCAGGCGGTGCAGCCGCGCTATAAAATCATGGTACTCGATGCGATGACCGGTCAAGAGTCACTCAGGGTGGCTCAAGCATTTGACCAGGCCGTAGGTTATCAGTACGCGCTGCTGACCAAAATGGATAGTGAAGTGCGTGGTGGAGCAGCCTTTTCGTTTCGGTATGCGCAAAAAAAGCCGATCCTGTTTGTGGGGTCGGGAGAAAAAATTGATGATCTCGAGCAGTTTTATCCTGAGCGAGTAGCCAGCACCATTTTGGGTATGGGCGATGTCGTCAGCTTGGCTGAGCGCGCGCAGGCATGCACAAAACAGTCTGAGCAGGAGGCTATGGAAAAGGCGTTGCAACGGGGTCATCTGACCTTGCAAGATTTTGCCAATCAGCTTGGTATGCTTGACCGTATGGGCTCATTGAGCCAGGTTATGCGGTATGTACCAGGGCTTGGAACACAACTGTCGCCCCAAATGCTTTCTGATGGCGAAGTCACGATGAAGCGTTTTCGAGCTATTATAGGTTCAATGACTCCAAAAGAGCGTAATGATCACACGCTTTTGAATGGTGCGCGGAAAAATCGTATAGCCAAGGGAGCCGGAGTTCAGGTCAACGAAATAAATCGTTTGCTTGAGCGATTTGAAGAAAGTCAGCAATATGTTAAGCTGTTTAAAAAAATTGGCCGCGGCAACCGGCTTTTTAGGTAGTTGCTCACGTGAAAAATCATAACGCATAGTTTCTATTTTATAAGGACTCGAGAATTATGGCAGTCAAAATACGCCTGTCACGCATAGGGAAAAAGCACGCACCATTTTACCGCATTGTTGCTGTAGACAGTCGTAGCAAGAGAGATGGCGCATTCTTAGAGGATTTGGGCACCTACGATACCCTTAAAAGTGATGTAGTGACCTTGAATGCCGACCGTATCGATTATTGGATTTCAGTAGGCGCTGTTCCAACAGATTCGTTTACTAAAGTACATAAACTCTATAAGCGTGCTACCAAAGCGCCTCAAGAAGTAGTGTCAGCTCCTAAAGCGCCTAAAAAGGCTGCAGCGAGCAAAAAAGCTGCGACAACTAAAGCCGAGTAATCTCTTTTTCAGCGCAGTGGTGGATTATGCAAGCATGCAAAGACTTGGTGCAACATATAGTTAAGACCCTTGTCGATAAGCCAGAAGCAGTAGTGATTACGGCGGCAGATGTTGAAGGTAAGATAGTCATCAGCGTTAAAGTTGATGATGCTGACCTTGGGCGCGTTATTGGCAAAGATGGGCAGACGATCAGAGCTTTGCGCGCATTAGCACTCGTTGTGGCTCCTCCAGGACAAGAAATTAGTGTGGATGTTCTGAAATAATATGAATATAACGGTTCTGTCTGTTTTTCCTGAATTGTATACGCAGTTCTGCTCAACAAGCCTTATAGGGCGTGCGCAAGAAAATGGGCTTATTGATATTAATGTCAAAAGCTTTTTTGATTACGTAGCTCCTAAAGAGCGTATCGATGCGCCTAGCTTTGGTCATGGTGCTGGTATGCTTATACGTCCTGACGTTGTTGAGCGTGCTATTGATGATCGGGTCAAGCAAGCCGGCCCTGCATACACTATTTTTTTCTCTCCTCAAGGCAAAAAGCTTGATCAGCCTATGATGCGTTCTATTGCTCAAAAAGCTACGCAGGTCGGGCATCTTATGCTCGTTCCGGCGCGTTATGAGGGCATGGATGCTCGTGTTGAATCTCATTATGCTGACGAAATAGTTTCTCTTGGTGATTTTGTCCTTATGGCTGGTGATCTGCCGGCTATGGTTCTTCTTGAGGGCGTCGTTCGGTTGTTGCCGGGCGTAGTTGGTAAAACTGAATCGATAGAAAAAGAATCCTTTACTGGGTCCTTTGTCGATTACCCAGAATACACAGCGCCGGTTGATTGGCTGGGCATGCACGTGCCAGATGTCGTTCGTTCGGGCAATCACGGAGCTTTGCGGGCATGGCGTCAGCAACAGGCGGTTGAGAAAACGGTTATGCACCATTTCGAGTGGTTGCGTAGCAATGAGCTTGACGATGCCGAGCGAGAGCAGGTTGCTCAATGCTTGCCAGCCCATTATGTAGCGTTGTTACACAATGATGTATTGGTCGGGCCTGATAAGACTCCTGGAACAACTTCAGTTACCTCAATCGATATCCATGATATTGCCAGGTCGTGTGAGACTTATGGCGTAAAGGGTTTTACGATTGTTACCGGTCTTGAAGATCAGCAGCGAGTGGTTGGCACCCTGTTAGATTTTTGGAAAGTTGGTCCGGGTATTACCTACAACCGCATCAGACATGAAGCGGTCAAGGCAGTCACCATAGAGCCCCGTTTGGCCAACGTGATACAAGCAATTAAAGAAAAAGAAGGCATAGAGCCGCTGGTGATAGCGACATCGGCACGCCAGGTCGCACATAAACGAGCAATTACGTTTTTTGATCAACCGTTTGTTTGGAGTCATAAGCGGCCAGTATTGTTTATATTTGGTACTGGACAAGGGCTTACTAAAGAATGTATCGATCTGTGTGACTTTTTGCTCCCGCCAGTAGGGGGTGTTTCACCATATCGGCATTTGTCGGTGAGATCGGCTGTGGCAATCATTATTGATCGTTGGTTAGGTTTTAATCAACGAACCTATAAACAGGATTGTCAGGACGCTAATTCTCGGGTATAGTGAAGCAGTGACAGAGTGGAAATATGTTTAATACTATGCGGTGTTTTTGAGAGCATGACTTTTAAGACTTTCTTGGGATACTCTTGGAGAAAGTCGAAAAGCAGCATGATATGTTCCCAGAAGTTTTATAAGGGCAAGCCATGAAAGCGCGTACATTTACTAAAGAAACCATTGGTGACATGGGTGTTGTTGAGCGTGAGTTTCCACGCCTTGAGATTGGCGACACGGTCGCTGTATCGCAACGCATCAAAGAAGGTGACAAAGAGCGTATCCAGATTTTCGAAGGCGATATTATCGCTATGCGTAATAATGGAGCTTCAAGCACCTTTACCGTTCGCAAAATAGCTGCAGGTGCAGTTTCTGTTGAGCGTATTTTTCCATTACACGCTCCTTTTATCGAAGACATAAAATTTGTTCGCAAGGGTAAAGTACGTCGTGCAAAGCTGTACTACATCCGTGATCGCGTTGGTAAGGCTGGTCGAGTTGAAGAACAGGTTATTACCCGTCAACAACGTGAGCAAAAAGCTGCTGCCAACAAGCAAGAAAAAGCATAACAAGGTAGGCTAGCGTGCAGTTGAGGCGCCATTGTTTCATACTGATTATTGGTGCTATCTCCATTTGCCTTACATCCTGTATTAAAAAATCCGCATCAGATCGAGAAGATCGGTCTGATGCGGATCTTCTTTTCTCTCAGCCAACACTCCAAGATTATAAGCAGATGGAAAGATTGGAAGGCTATTCCAATGCACAGACAGTATTCAAGCGTAGTCGTGTCGATTCGTTGACACCACTTGAGCCATCTACACGCGATGAGTACCGTGATACTCTGTTGCTCGATGTTCCATTGCCGGTCGATGCGCGTGCTCTTGCGGGCCATGCTGACTGTATCACGCAACGAGGGCTGTGTCTGACGCGCTCAACATCACTACAGCAATCCGCCTTAGTAGATTTTTATCTCAGCATGCTTGAATCTGCAGGTTGGTCGTTAAGCGGTCAGGTACAATCTTCTGAAGAATGGTTGATGGTTTGGGAAAAGCCGCGTAAACTTTGCGTGGTCTCGTTGCGTCCGGTACACACGAGATCCTTGTTCGGCAAAAAATCTACCAGCACATGCATAGTTATCACGATTGGTGACAAGAATCTACACTGATCTGTCTATCCAAGAAAAGAGAGCTATTATTCGATTGAAAAGAGTGATAGCAGGTTATATACGCTGCTGAATTTTTTGACGGTGCAATCAGTACGTTCAATATTCTGGTTGCTGGCAAGCAGCAAGTTGCGTATGCCAAATTTTTCAGCTTCACGAATATACATAGTGATCTGGTTGATGGCCTTTAATTGACCGGTTAGGCTGATTTCTCCCAGCGTAATAGATTTTTCTGGCAGCGGTTGCTGAAAGTAGCTTGAAAGCAATGCCAGTGCGATACCTAGATCGGCAGAGCTGCTTTTGATTTTAAAACCGCCACTGACTTTGAAAAAGATATCATGTGCGCTTAACCTAACTTGCAGATATTTCTCTAAAATCGCGGCAATCAGTACGACCTGTTTATGATCAACGCCAGAAATAACCCGTTGAGGAATACCCATTTTTGATTCAATAGTCAGTGCCTGTAGCTCTAAAAGCAATGGGCGAGAGCCTTCAACGACGCTGATGAGCGCTGAGCCAGGAGCGTGGCTTGCTTCGCTGACAAGATGTTCATTGATGTTAGATACTTCAACGAGCCCGTTCGACTCCATCTCAAAAAAACCGACCTCATTAATCGTGCCAAAACGATTTTTAACTGAGCGCAGTACGCGTGTTTGCCATTGATCTTCACCTTGCAAATAAAAGACCGCATCAACCATATGCTCAAGGATCTTGGGTCCGGCCATGGTTCCCTCTTTGGTGATATGGCCGCTCAACAAGACGGTAATCGTACGATCTTTGGCAAGTCGCATCAAGCGAAAGGTCGAATCACGCAGTTGGCTGACGCCACCAGGGGTTGAGTCTGAATCGGGCAGATAACAATTTTGGATCGAGTCGATAATGATCAGATCCGGTTTTTCTTGTTCTGCAGTGGCAATAATACGCTCAAGATTGGCTTCATCAGAAAAAAGGAGCTGTGCTGATGCGCAGCCAAGCCTTTCGGCGCGTTGTTTTACTTGTTTGAGAGATTCTTCGGTAGAAAAATAGAATACACGATGCTCTTTGGCAATCTGGTTGCCAATCTGAAGCATCAGTGTTGATTTACCAATACCAGGGTCACCCGTGACAATTGATAGCGATCCGCGCATCAGGCCTCCACCAACCACTCTGTCCCATTCGCGCAGGTTGGCAAGGAGTCGCTCATCTTGATCATGTGAAAGACTGCTCAGATGTACCATGCTGATCGACGGTGCGCGTACGTTGCCACTACTGCCTGGACGCACTGCTGCGCTTGGATCGCTTGCTTGTTCAGCAAACGTTTCCCACTCATTACAGTTTGGGCAGCAGCCAATCCATTTGGGCGTGGTGTAGCGACAGGTGCTACAGATAAACTTGCTTGATGCTTTAGCCATGGTGGTTACAGGGTGGCCATTTTATCGATTTTATAGCAGGTGCGGCAACGAGCTTGATATGCCTCTTGCGCACCGACCATAATGATATGATCATCAAAATGTGCCGGTTTGCCGTCGACCAAGCGCTGAGTAAAATGACCTTCATTGCCACAGATTGAACAGATAGCAGACAGTTTTGTTATAGAGTCAGCTATAGCAAGGAGCGTAGGCATCGGTCCAAATGGTACGCAGCGAAAATCGAGATTAAGACCTGCGACAATGACACGTTTGCCTGCGGCAACGAGCGCACAGATAGCGCTGACGATGCTTAACGGGAAAAACTGCACTTCATCAATGCCTATCACGTGCACATCGGATTTGAGGCCCAGTTCTTGTATGACGGCAGGATCCATCAATGGTTGTGCATCAAGACAGTTGCCATCATGTGAAACGAGCTGCTCAGTGCTATGGCGGTCATCAAGCCTATGTTTGAAGGTCAATACATTTTGGCGCGCAATTTTCGAGCGACGTAATCTGCGCATAAGTTCTTCAGATTTTCCTGAAAACATGGGGCCACAGATAATTTCGAGCGATCCTGAGCGGTAGGCTGGCTTGTAATATGTCATAAAAATGTGCACCTTTTATTCGAGTTCTTTTAATACTTTTTCCCATTCGCTATATGCTGCATCCTTTTTGCGTTTTAAATCAAGAATCTGTTCTTGGGTGCTGGCAAATTCAGGGCTTCCATAAACGAGTGTAGCAAAACGTTGTTCTGCCGAAGCTATATATTCTTCAAATTTTTCGACTGATCGTTCGAGTTTTTTCGCCTTTTTACGCAGCTCAAACAGGTCTTTTGCTGATGTGGTCTCAGCCGCGCCTTCTTTTGCCTGTGCTTGTTGAGCAGCGGTTGTCACTTGTTTAGTAGCAGCTTCTTTGTGATGGCGAAACTCGTCATAATTACCATGATACAAATGTGCGCCATCTGGAGTAAGCTCAATAATGTGCGTTGCTAGATCGTTGACAAAATCGCGGTCATGCGACACAAACATCAAAGTGCCTTGGTATGAACGCAATGCATTAAGTAATACTTCTTTAGACGGAATATCTAAGTGGTTTGTAGGTTCATCAAGCATAAGTAGGTTCGTATTTTTAAGTAATACGCAGACCATACCAACGCGGTTCTTTTCACCACCACTAAGCACTTTAACGGGCTTTTTGACATCATCGCCACTAAAGAGGAATGAACCCAAAAAGGTACGAATTTTTTGTTCAGTTTGATTGGGACATAAATCGCGTATGTTATCAATAATGCTGCGCTCGCGATCAAGCACCGTGTCTTGATCTTGCGCAAAGATGGTAGGGGTAACGTTAGCACCAAAGGTAATCGTGCCATGCTGCAAGGGCAATGAGCCGGTAATTATGCTAAAGAGCGTGGTTTTACCAACACCGTTTGCTGCTACCAGAGCAACCTTCCAGTCACGTTCTACTTCAAAGGATACATGTTTGAAGATGTCGCGTGAGCCAAAGCTCTGAGAGACATCCTTGACGGTGACGACAATGCGTCCTGCTCGTTCAACAGGCGGGAAGCTAAAGTGCACATTTTTTGGTGATGGTGGCAGCTCAATGCGCTCTATTTTATCAAGCGCTTTGATCATGCTTTGTGCCATTTTTGCTTTTGAAGCAGATGCACGAAACCGCTCAATCGTTTCTTTTTTTTGCTTTATCTCTTTCTGTTGCTGCGTGTGTGCTGCGTGTAAAAGCTCGGTGTTATGTTCTTTTTGCACGAGGTATTTTGAGTAGTTACCCGTGTACATGGTTCCTTTACCAAACTCAAGCTCAAGAATATAGGTACAGAGCTCATCAAGGAAGTACCGTTCATGGCAGACGATTAAAAAGCCGAAGGAAGATTTTTTCAAAAATGACAGGAACCATTCTTTGGCTATCAAGTCTAAGTGGTTGGTAGGCTCGTCAAAGAGATAAAAATCAGCTTTTTTCAGGAGTAATTTTGCCAGTACGATACGCATTTTCCAGCCTACGCTGAGCGTGTTAACCGGCTGGTCGAATTGTGCCGTCTTAAAACCAAGGCCCATGAGCATACGTTCTGCTTCAGCTCGTGCCTTGTCAGGTTCAAAATTGCCAAGCTCTTCATGGACGGCGGCATACTCTTCATAGAGCTCATCGCTTGATTCAGTTTCCATACGTTTCTCAAGTTCAGCCGCTTTGAGTTTGAGTTTGTCCATCTCTTCAAAGGCACTGAGCGCTTCATCACGTATTGAGCGAGTCGATTGCGTAACTACCTCTTGTGGCATGTAAGCAACCCGTTTATTGCCGACCACGGTGATGCTACCACTGTCTAGGGGTAGTTGTGCGGCAACCGCCTTCAAAAGGGTAGATTTACCCGAACCGTTACGGCCAACAAGACCGACACGTTGGTCTTCAGATATAGTTATGCTGAGATCGTCAAAGACGATCTGGTCGCCATATGCCAAACAGATATTTCGTAAATGTATCATGAGCTATAAAATCGGTAAAAAGGTTGACTAATTAAGCTTTTAGTCTAGCAGGAACCGACAGAAATTCCAAAAGTGCCGTTGATGTTGAAAAAACTCTGAAAATAGAGGCTTTTTTGTCTGTTGGAGCTGTTTCAGTATAGCCTCAGAAGAGAGTGTTATTGAAGCATACGCTTTCTAAAAAACTGCACGATATCCCCAAAAAAAGGCCGCCCAATCTCGATATCCAAAATGCTCACGCCCGCTTGCTGCAAAAAGGTAGTCTGCTCTTGCAGACGCTTACTTAAATGCTGCTCAATGCGCTTACTGCCGCGCGAGCGCAGATCCAGTAGATATTCCTGCCCCGATTCACTGTCTTGAACCGTAATAAAGCCGATAGGGAGCAGCGATTTTTCACGCGTATCAAGGCAGCGTACGGCAACGAGATCATGCTGGTGTGCTACAATACGTAATGATTTTTCAAAGCCTTCATCAATAAAGTCTGACAGAAGAAAGACGATACTGTTTTTGAAGGGTAATGTTGCTATCCGTTGGCACGCTGATGCAATCGCTGTTTTAGAGCTACGCTTGTGGTGATTATACATGCGAGTGATAAGTGTATGTATATGAGGCATGCCACTGCCTGGCGGTATAAACAACTCAACATCATCGGAGAACAACAACAAGCCGACACTATCTTTGGTTTGTCCAGCAACGAGCGCAAACATAGTCGCAATTTCGAGCATCCCATCAGATTTGAGTTGCGATCCAGAAGCAAAAATATGTGATGATGATATATCAACGGCAAGAATAATCGTGCGACAGCGCTCTTCGCTATACTGTTTGATCAAGAGCTTATTCGCTCGGGCAGAACTTTTCCAGTCGATAGCGCGGATATCGTCACCCATCTGGTAATCCCGGATCTGATCGAAATCAAATCCGGAACCTTTTAGTGCAGACTGAGCATCTCCTACCCGCGCTGATGAGACCATCCTTTTGGTGGTAATTTCGATTTCGCGGATTTTTTTTAAGATATCACTTGAAATCATGCCTCTACTCCTACCTTTTTATTTGAAAGGGAGCTCCTTTGTTATCACTTCAGGGAGTTTTATGCTGCCATCAGCCTGTTGATATACTTCAAGCAATGCAACCATCAAGCGTGGCAATGCGAGTGATGAACCATTTAAGGTATGGACGAGCTCAGGTTTACTTTCAACTTCTTGACGATAACGTATTGCACCACGGCGCGCTTGAAAATCGGTGCAGTTACTGACCGATGACACTTCATAATAGGCCTGCTGTCCTGGCAACCAGACTTCAATATCATATGTTTTTGCCGAAGAGAAAGAGCAGTCTTGTGCTGCCAGTAGGCTAATACGGTAATGAAGACCGAGCTGTTGCAAGATATCTTCAGCACAGGCAAGCATGCGTTCCTGTTCTGCAGGAGAGCTTTCTGGCTCACACAGCGTAAAGAGTTCTAATTTTTCAAACTGGTGAATGCGGATCAAGCCACGCTCTGCAGAGCCATAGCCGCCAGCTTCGCGCCTAAAGCAGCTTGACCATGAGGTCATGCGTATAGGGAGCTCTTGTCGTGCCAGGATATGTTTTCTATAGAGATTGGCCAAGCTTACTTCTGAAGTAGGGATTAAATAGAGTTCATCTTCACCAATTTTGTAGACTTGATCTTTAAATTTAGGGAAGTTGCTCGCTACCACCAGTGATGCTTCGTTAACTACATAGGGTACTTGTACCGGTTTGAAGCCATGTTTCAAGTTGTTCTTGAACATGAACATGCTCAGTGCATAGAGCAACAGCACGCCGTCACCTTTGTATAAGGCAAAGTTGGCGCCTGTCATAGTGGCTGCAGCTTCGAAATCGAACCATCCCAGCGCAGTGCCCAACTCTAAATGGTTTTTGACCGGAAAAGAAAAGTGCGGCTTTTCGCCCACCGTTTTGACCACTTTGTTAGCTTCTTTAAAGCCTTGTGGTATATCAGCATCAGGAACGTTAGGGCATGCTAAATACAGATTGTTAAACGCTTGCTCGAGCTCTTCCAGCTGAGCTTCTTCATTTTTGAGCTTTTTGCTGACTTCTATCGACTGTGTGCGCAGTGCATCGGTGATGCCAGACTTGCCTTGCGCAGCCAATTCATTTTTTTGTTGACGTAATGCCTCGACCGATAGGCGCACTTTTGCAAGTTCACTGTCGAGACTACACAAGCGTTCGATAGCGAATGAGGGCTCTTTACGTTTAATAAGCGCGCAGATTTCTTGTGGGTCTTTACGTAAGCG
This sequence comes from Candidatus Babelota bacterium, assembly GCA_018266085.1. Classification (GTDB taxonomy): domain Bacteria; phylum Babelota; class Babeliae; order Babelales; family Vermiphilaceae; genus JAFEAZ01. Next base: position 27,580 of record JAFEAZ010000012.1, on the reverse strand, counting down.
ACCAAGATCTATCATGAGGTCTCCAAAAAAATAACATATGCATAAGTTGTATAATAGATATGTTCAGCCTACCGCAAACGAGTATCCTTGGAAAGCTCAAGCAGCTTCTTTTTTTTCAAGATAAATGAGCCTGGTTGCATAGCATAGGCAAGCCTATCCTCTTTTTCATATACATAAGGTACGCCTATGGTAGTTTTGCACGTGTCACACTCCAAAAAAGGACATTCATTTTTATGGGTACAAATGTTTTGTAGTTTTTGTAGCTGCTCTGGGTGATGTATACGATCTAAATAACAGCGTAATAACGGACCTGGGCCATCCTTTTGGTAGCTGATGATATAGTTGTTGCAGCTGCTGCAGCAAATGAAAAGCATCTTTGGTGTCCCACGGCGACGTGTATACGCATCCTTTTTTAATTTGAATTTCTTGGGCAATTCAAGAAGGATCATAGGTCACTTCCTGGTGTTTCTACAGTTTGGAGGAAAGAACGAAGAATATCTTGAGCGGTCTGCAGATCGCAGTCTTTTTTGTTCACTATTCTCAGGTCAACAAGTGCATCATAAGAGCCGGACAAAAGATTTTCTATTTCAAGCTTTCCAGCCTGATACCGTTTTCCATCCTTATCTCTGCTATCAAGAGATAGTCTTCTGTGTAACTCCTCGATGTCATCTGGCTCAACATACACCTTATAAAGCTGGCCGCTATACTGCTCCTGCATAACAGTGAGTTTTTCTATTGGCCAGTCGAGTACCGGAAAGCGGCCTGCTGCAAGAGCTTCATCAATACTATATTTTGGTGTAGCGTAATAAATGCCATACATATGATTAATGGTAAGGAGTTTATCTGCGCTACGTAAGTTTTCTAGCTGTTCCATGCTAATGTGTATCTTATCCTGTTCGCCTGGACGCAGATCACGCGTCGTAAATGGCGTTACATATACAAAACGATCATCGAGCGCTTTAAGGTGATTAATAAGTGTGCTTTTGCCCGCTCCAGAAGGGCCCATAAGTAATAGAAATTTACCTTGCGTGCAGTCGACAGAGCTGTTTATAGCAAAAGCAGTAATAAGGATTATTTTTCTAAGCATGGTTATTGTTGCTCTCTGATATTATTGAAAACGTTTTTTAATTCGACAACGGCCGATAGTATTGCGGATCGCCAATTGGCATCATCTTGGACATAAGGGTACAGTATGCCGCGCGACGAGTTTACAAAAACGCCTCTTTTTTCATTATTCAGCAATTGACGTACTACTTGAGGGTTGCCTCCTTGTAGGCCAATGCCAGCAAGGAGTAAGGCACTGTTTTGAGGGATTTTTGAACGAACTAATGAGTAGTCACAATCGCTGTTGCTTGATAAGACGAATATAAGATTGTTGTTCTTGTTCCACCGTTCAAGGGCAAGATCAAGCATCTCTTGCCATAACTTTTTACCATTGGCTAAAGGTATATCTTGGACAATTTTGGCATTCGGGTTGCTTGTTTGGATAAGAACGATAGCCGTTTTTTTCGGGTCGTTCACGAACGGCTCCATAACATCATCACCCATGTAAGGATTGATAACGACAGCGTCAGCTTTAATGTCATCGAATAAAAGTGACATGTACGCCTTCATGGTGTTGTCGGTGTCGCCGATTTTACAATCAACATAGGCTGGAATGTCCGGATAGTTCTCATGGATGAACTGTACTGTTTGTCTGAGAAGCTCGTGCCCTAGATCAAACTGATCATAGAAAGCTTTTTGCAGCTTAAAACAACAGCTATGGGGCGCCGTAATAGTAATCACTTCTTTTAAAAATGAGAATGTTTTTTGCTCGGGTGATTGATCAGAATTAATGATTTCATAAGGCATTTTGGTCAGGTCTGGGTCAAGCCCTACACCGACTAACGAGTTAGCTTGAATCATCCGATCGTCGAGTTTTTTGAAAGCTTCACTTGCGCGTACATAAGTTGTCATAGCTGCACACAGTACTAGTGAGTTAATTATTTTCATAGAAGTTCTCGTGGTGTATAAGGTTAATCGATAAAATAATTTCCGCTTTTTTTCTTCGCGTCTATATGCACAATGCAGGAAGGTTTATTGGTTTTGGTTTTTTTTCGTAGGACGTGAACCCCATATTTTTCGAGTAAGGCTATTTTATTCACGTTATCGGTGAGTAATACTACCTTTTTAATATTGAGGGAAGCTAAGAGTTGTGCTGCGCCATCGAATGAACGGATATCATAGCTGTCAGTACCATAAAGAAGTTTGGCAGCTGAAATCGTGTCTAGAGCAGGAGTTGAGTGAACGCACCCCTCGCCTCCGCGCTTGTAAATCTCGGTCTCAGCTTTTGGAGCAGTTCCAAAGCCTCGGCCATCATGAGTAGGAATATGAATAATAAGGCCAGGGCAGAGGTTGTTTTGCATGAGTTGGTTAAGCCCTTCATGCAGTTGGTCTAAGCAATCACATGCTTCGTCATCGTATATTTGGCCGCTAACACATCCAGAATCAAGACGAATTAAAATATGTTCATTACTAGCGGCGATCGATTCTAATGTGGTAGTTGCTGGATAAATAACATAATAGGCTTTCCATGCGTCCTTCTTTTTCACAATTTTAGTTACATAAAAAGATCCTGTTTGCTTGCCCAAGTTTGTTTCAATCAGCTGCGGTTGATAGGTTGTTTGCTCTTCATCTTCTTGTGTGATTGTTTCAGTGGTCTGACTCTTGTAATAATTCAGAAAATTCTTACGGGTATGGAAGGTTTTGTGCAGATAGTGTGCAATCTTTTGTTTGTCTGATTCAAGTTTCTTGCTGTAGAGGCAATGAATAAAGATATCGGGGAAGTGTAAATTCGCCACTTCTGCACAACGAACAACTATATAGCTGCCATCTTTATAGTTTCCCTTGATAAGCGAAGAGAAAGTGGCGTAATCGGTCGTTGCATCATTTTTAAACTTTATAGGAATCTCCGGAACATCGATAAATAAAATTTCAGCATCCTTTGCTGTCTCAGGCGTACAATTAATAAAGGCTATTTCATAAATTGCACGTGTCTTTTTTTTGCGATCTTCAAATGAGATCGGCATTATCCACTTGATGCCCTTGTCTTTCGTATCAATCGGACCTCCGTAAAAGACCTTAAGTCCTTTATCGCTAAAGCAGATTAATTTTTCGATAATTGCATGATATGAAGGAGAAAGCTGTATATTCTGTTGGCCGCGTATAGGGACGGTTAAAGCAATAGTTGCGTAGAGGAAAATGCTCAATGTTCTATTCATGCTGTGTAAACTCTTTTAAATGGAAGAGGAGTATTAGTTTTTTATATAAAATGCACGAGGATTCAAATGAAAAGCTGGTCTATTTTCGCCATATCCGCAATAGATCATAGGTTTGCCGATAGTTGACGCACAATGCTGACACTGCAGCTGAGGAGCAGAGAGTATCGTACGCGCAGTGAAAGTGCGATCTGCAGACGAAAGAGGGCAGTCAATGCAGCGGTCACTATAGCAACGCAGCAATCTCCCTGGACCATCTTTTTGATAATCCATGATACGACTATCGCAGCCTTGGCAGAAAATACTTATCCTTTTTGGAGCGCCTCTGCGTTGTGTGTATCCATCATATATAAACTCTCTGTGGGCGGCTACAAGAGGCTTATTTGATTGATCTTGTCTGTCGTCGGCTTCTTCTTTTTTTGCAAGTACGGAGGGAGCGACAGCCGTTGCTTGATTGATAGTTGTTTGTGCTTTTTCCGTGGCCGTTTTTTTGAGAGCTTGCCCTGCAAGTTCTTGTCGTCTTTGTTCATATTCAGCTCTCTTTTTTTGTGTGAGAAAAGAAGGGCGTGTATAAGGGGTGCTGTGATGGGTTTCTCTGTATCTGCTTAAAATTTGTATTTTATCTGAACGATGCTCATCACAAGAGAAGAGGAATGATGATGCTGAAAATAACGCGAGGCATACAATAGATAGCATAGAGGAATCCTTGTTGTTTATAGTGTGTGATGGAGCGAAATTCTAATATGTTTGATTTTTTTATTCAAGGTTTTTTAAACGTGTGTAATTGCTGATCTGAAAGGCTTTCTGCAAAGGGCCAGACATTTTAAGGCGCAAAAAAAGGCCGCACAAGTGCGACCTTTTTCCGAAATAGAAGCTTTTTTCTGAATCAAGCTGTATGTTAACCGATTTTAACAGCTCTAACAGTTTTGCGGAGATTCTTTCCTGCTTTAAAGCGAGGAACGTTAACCGCCGGAAGACTGATACGTTTTTTAGTTGCTGGATTGATACCATTGCGTGCTGGACGCATTGAAATCCAGAATGAACCAAACCCGGTAAGCGAAACTTTTTCGCCTTTTTTCAAGGTGCGTTCTACGATTCTGGTAAATGAATCTATAACGCGAGCTACGTCCTTTTTGCTGAACGCAGTTTCTTCACTCAAAGAAGCAATCAACTCACTTTTATTCATGTGAGTACTCCTTTATTGATTTATAGGATGGTTGAAACACTGCTACCTCATTATCTACATCATGCTTTCTCGTAACATAGGGTAATTCAGATCGTATCTTTGTCAAATAAAAGTACTAATAAGCGCATATGCTTGATTGGCAAGAGGTATCCGTTATAATGCGCGCGTGTATAAAAAAGCTTGTTGTAGCAGCTTTTTTTGAGTTTGTGTGTCGCGAAGAAAGGCTTTAAGTGAAGTTCAAATTTTTTATACGAAGTCCCAGCATACGTTTTTTACACATGCTGAGACTCTTTGTGTTCATCTAAAGGCGGGCGCTGTTTTATTTCTGGTGCAGACACTCATGATGCTTGCGTGCTGTAATATCAAATTGTGGGTATTGCAAGCGTGCATCAAAGAGCGCTTTTTTATGCTTTTTTTCCAGCTCTTCTTCTATTGCAGCTCTATTTTTGATTTTGTTGAGGAGGTTTTGACATGTTGATCCACCCCAAATAGTTTCTAGCATGCTTGGGTTGTTCAACAACTCATCCCATTTTTGTGAGATGGTTAATGTCTTTTGCGCATGACAAAAAGCATTGAGCCGATTCATGCATTCATCTAACTCTCGTGCTTCTAGGCGCGTCAATTGATAGCGCTCAGTTACTTGCTGCTGCAAGCATTCTCGCGTGTGTTGTTTTGTGTCGCATGCGGCTAGCTGTACAGCATTCACTAAGCAGGCAAGAGAAAGTAGTCGCAGAGTTTTCATAAAGAGTCCTGATGGTTAATTATCCATAGTTTCGTTATCGCTTTGATTCTATTCTGTTGTGAAAAAGCAGCAACAGGCAGTACTTTTTACCGTTTGCCAGATGAAAGGATGGTTGGCGAAACAGGCTCGACTCGACGGGCATACGGGAATGGGTCATACTGGTTCATTGTCTAAAGCGCTAATAAAAAAGCTTATGAAAGAATATACGTATGCTGATCGATACCCATTGCCATATCAATATGATGGTAAAAACTGCCTTCGATACTATGTTAACCGAAGTTGAAGTTGAGCATGCTCAAGCAATTATACACCAAGCTGCTGAACGTCATGTAAAAACGATTATTAATGTGGGCACGAGTCTGCCCGAGAGTTTAAACTGTGTAGCACTTGCCAAGCGGTATGAACCAGTTTTTGCTGCCGTTGGTCTTCACCCGAACGATTGCACAGCAACATGGCATGATGATCTGCGCGAGCTAGAAGCATTGGTACGTAACAAAGAGCAGAACAAGATTGTGGCGATTGGCGAGTGTGGGCTCGATATGCACTACCCTGACTATAATCTTGCGCGCCAAAAAGATGCCTTCAAGGCACAGATTGAACTGGCGCTTGAGCATGATCTGGCACTCATTGTACATACCCGTGATGCGGCTGACGAAACGGTGCGCGCGCTTGAAGAATACAAAGGGCAGCTCAAACGTGGCGTGATTCACTGTTTTTCCGAAGGTATACCATTTGCTGATTTTACGCTCGAGATGGGCTTTGCGTTTGGCATTGGTGGTGCCATAACCTATCCGAAGAATAATCAGTTGCGCGATGTGGTCAAGCATGTACCGCTATCATCACTTATACTTGAGACTGATGCGCCATTCTTGCCGCCACAGGTTATACGTGGCAAACAAAACAGCCCGGCACAGATTGCCACGGTGGCAGAGTATGTGGCAGAGCTGCTGGGTGTTTCAGTCGAGCAGGTAAGCGCGACAACAACAAAGAGGGCAGAACAGCTCTTTATGTTGCCTAGGTAACTGATAGACTACTAGGATATCAGCATTAATAGCGGCAAAGAAATGTTTTAGGAGTAGTTATGGATGTGCAAATTCTTGCGGCATTTGGGATCTATTTTTCTATTTTGACAGTAATTGGGCTCATTTTTTATTTTAAAGCAAAACATGCCGATGCCTACATGCTTGGCGATCGCTCGGTCAACTATTTTGTTACCGCTATAGCAACCCAAGCAAGCGATATGGGCGCATGGCTTTTCATGGCATTTCCTGCAGCGCTCTATACGCGCGGCATGCTTGAAGCATGGACAGCCATAGGGCTAGTCTTTTTTATGTATATCAATTGGCACTTCATTGCTCCGCGCTTGCGTCGAGCAACGGAACAGTATGGCGCCGTCACGCTTTCATCCTTTTTGGCAGCGCGCTGTGGCGATCGATCAGGCATTGTACGCTTATTAACCGCCTGCATGGCATTATTGTTCTTCACTTTTTATATTGCATCGGCGCTCGTTGGTCTTGGCAAGCTTTTCGCTTCAGCATTCGGCTTGAACTACCACATTGGTACTTTTTTAGGGCTGGCATCGGCCATAGTCTACACGCTGCTTGGTGGTTTTGTAGCGATTGCCTGGTGTGACCTTTTCCAGGGCATCTTCTTGTTGGGTATGATTGTGCTGGTTCCCGCTGTTGCCTATACCAGCATTGGTGGGTGGGATGTTTTGGTAGCGGGCCTTAAAGCGCATGGCACGCAGCTTTCGCTTGTTCCTTCTGTTGCGGGCACCCTCAACGGTATTCTCTTGGCGCTTGGCTGGGGGCTTGGCTATTTTGGTCAACCACATATTTTGACTAATTTCATGGGCATCGATGATGCCAACAATATTAAATATGCCAAATGGGTTGGGATAGCTTGGCAGATTCTAGTCTTAAGTGCTGCTATTGCTATTGGACTTATTGCAATCGTTTACTTTCCAGAACCGATGACCGCTCCTGAAAATCTTTTTGTTGTTATGGCTAAGCAACTCTTTCCACCTTTTATTGCCGGCTTTGTGTTGTGTGGCATTTTAGCAGCTACGTTGTCGACCCTTGATAGTCATATTTTTATTTCCGGTTCTGTGGTGGCAGAGGATGTCTACAAGCGCGTCTTTTGTGTCGATGCGCCATCGCGCCATGTCGTCTGGATGTCTCGCCTTGGTTCGATTTTGGTCTCGTGTGTTGCGTTGTGGATTGCACGTGATCCAAGTGAATCGATTTATAATTTGGTGCAGTATGCCTGGTCTGGGCTTGGCAGCGCGTTTGGGCCTCTCGTTATTTTGTCACTGAGCACCTGTACCATAACGCCGTTTGGCGCAGCAGCCGGTATTTTATCGGGCGGCATGGTTTCTGCATTCTGGCCGCTCGTTTCGACCGCCGTTTCACCACTTGTGCCAGGCTTTTTTGTTGGGTTGCTTGCGATTTATTTTTGCTCCTTAGCTACACGTACTACTCAAAAATCACAGTAAGTAATAGGCGATAGAGCAAGTATTGTTCGTTTTTTAGATCTTTTTCAGAGCGAAGAAACTTGTCTTTACCTGATCTCATGTCCCCAGTCGAACAGATGGAACGATTGATGCAGCGGGCTCTTCTGTTGAATAAGACCCGTTGGGCCAAAAAACTGGCGCATGTTCAGTAGGTACAGGCTGTTGCTTGGTGTCTTAATGGCTTGTCTGACGTAGATATCAGGTAGAATAAGGTTCGGATCGCCGGTCGTTGGTGTGACCCCTTCAGGGACATAGACATGGCGTGGTTTGGCGAACATAACAATCGTGTTGAGTGAGATCTGCTCGTCGGCTGGTAACTCGGCTTTGCTGACGGTCCAGTAGAAAATACGAGCTTCGTTGTCCCATGAGCGTTTGATGGTATACAAGTCGGCCAATGTGCCTCGCTCAAGCTCCCAATGATCAATAACGTTGTTGAGAATATGTATGGGGGTTATCCTGTCAGTGACCAGGAGCTGGAGCTCAGGTTGTAGCTGTTTTCGCGGGAAAAGAACCTGCCCGTTGAGCGTAGAGATATTTAAAAAACCGGCATACGAGAAAAATATACCAGAGGTTATGGTCGAGTCCATGCCTGCCTGTTGGCAATATTCACTCAGATTGCCTGGCTTTTGAAGGGAGCAGTTAAAAGGCTTGGCGTTCGCCGCCGTATTTCCCGTTGGATATGCGCGCACAAAAAAGGTTATCACTTCGCCACATTTGGTAGTGTGTGCAGCGAAAAAAGATGCTATTATAGCGATATACCGCATATGTCGCATAGCTTTACCTTTTATAAAAATTAATCCTAAGGCGACAAGAGCTACTGTAGCACAGGCGATATACGAAAATCTATGGTTTTATAGGCAGTGAGGGTACGAAGGGTATTCATGCACAATACAAGTATACAGACGACAAGCGCTGAGCCTTTATGGACAGCATTTGCAGCCGATCAACAGGTTAGCCCTGAGCAGCTTGCTTTATTTAAACAGTATTACGAGATGCTCATGGACTGGAATGAGCGTATGAATTTGACTGCCATTACCGAGCTTGAAGGGGTACTCTACGACCATTTTCGTGATGCGCTTTCAGTGTTGGCAACCGGATCGATCAAATCGAGCATGACGATCTGTGATGTGGGTTCTGGTTGCGGTGTGCCGGGGATACCCATTGCCATTATGCGTCCTGATATACGTGTAGTATTACTTGAAGTTAATCAGAAAAAGCTCTCATTTTTACGCGCTGTTGTGGCTGCATTGAATCTATCACATGTGCTCGTGTGTGATATGGATTGGTTGATGTTTATTCACCAGGCCCCGATGCAGGTAGACGTCTTTTGTGCCCGAGCTTCTCTAAAACCGGAAGATTTGGTACGTATATTTCACGGACCATGCGCGTATCGTTCGTCATTGTTAATCTATTGGGCATCAAAACTTTGGATGCCTGGCGAAAAAGAAAAGCCCTTTTATACCATCGACAACTGGTATACACTAAGGGACAAAGAACGACGTTTGGCATTCTTTAAAGATCTGACGTATAAGAAGCGCGCTCCGCGTGGCTCATAGCTCTAAGATGATGGGAAACAGCATGAAAAAGGGTTTACTAGCAAGTTATGTGTCTGGTCTGTCAGATAGAGAGCATGGAGAGAGTTACGATCGTATTATACGCTATTTTATTCCGGAATTTATCACGTCTTTACTGCTGTATTCTATGCTCTCTTCGCTCGACGCTTACTTTATAGGGTACTTGAAATCAACCACAACCTATGGTGTTCTTGGCGCCACTAAGCATCTCATACATTTTATTACTAAGATAGCAGAAGCTTTGTCGGTTGGGACGATCATCTTGAGTGGTCGTTACAATGGCATGAGTAATTTTGCTCAATCGGGCAGAACGCTGCGTGATGCATTTTGGCTTACCTGTATTTTAGGCGCTACCGTAGCAAGCTTTCTCTTTTTTGGGGCGCATTATATCTACACGTTATATGTCCCTGCCGATATGGTAGGATTGGGCGTGCCGTTTTTACGCTTACGCGCTCTTGGCGTTTTTCTGATGTTTATAGCCTTGGCCTTTGTTGGTTTCTTGCGCGGTGTAAAAAATACCAAAGCGCCTATGTTTATTTTCATAGTAGGCGCGCTCGCCTTTGTTTTTTTTGATTATGGTCTGATATTTGGGGCATTCGGGTTGCCAGCGCTCGGTTTGCAGGGGTCTGCGTGGGCATCAGTTATACAATATACCGTTATAACTATCATGGTGATCACCTATGTTATGTATAATCCCGATTATCGCAAATATGGCATTTCGCTTTTAGGGCCTTTGCAGGATGGGGCTCAATGCAAAGAGCTGCTTCGTTTGAGTTGGCCCGTACTGCTGGACAAAGCGACTATGGCATTTGCCTACATTTGGTTGGTAGGAATGATGAAACCATTGGGAGCTCGAGGGGTTGCAGCATTTTGCGTGTTGCAGGATATGGAGCGTTTTGCCTTAATTCCGGCAATCGCTTTTGCGCAGGTGAGTACCTTTTTGGTCAGTAATGATTTTGGCATGGAGAACTGGCAGAGCATAAAAAACAACGTAAAAAAGATTATGTTCCTTGCTTCAATTGTGGTCTTTTCAATCCTGTTCCTCTTTTCAATCAATGCCCGTACTATTATCGGCTGGTTTGACCGCAAGCATGAGTTTACCGACTTGGCGGCACAGATCTTTCCATTTGTGAGCGCTTTCGCTTTTTTTGATCTGCTGCAATTGGTATTATCGGGTGCGTTACGCGGTGCTGGGAATGTGCGTATTGTTATGTATTCACGCTTGGCGGTCTTTATTTTCTATTTTATACCTATTTCGTACGGCATAACCAAACTACCGATTGAAGATATATCACTGAGAATCTTATTGTTATTTGGCTCGTTTTATGTGGGTAATGCGTTGATGAGCATTGTGTATATACAACGGTTTCGTTCAGGGTTGTGGAAAACGCTTAAGTGAAAGTTATCATGTCAAAAATATCTAGAGAAGAAGTTATTAAAATAGCGGCATTGTCGAGTATAGCGCTTGAAGAGCATAAGATTAATGCGCTCGTTGAGCAGTTGGAAAGTGTTTTGAGCTACGCTCAAAGAGTGACCGAAATAGCGGCTGATGCTGACGAACAAGTGACGAAGAATATCAATATCTTTCGTGATGATGTTATTGTGTCTTTTGATGCCAGCACCGTCATGAAGGAGGCGCCTGAACGTGATCAGAACTATTTTGTGGTGCCAAAAATTGTAGACGGCTCTCGTTAAGCATCAACTAAGGATAAAAAACAGTATGAACTTCGCATTTGCAACCATTAAAGAGCTCCGCACAGCACTCCGCAATAAACAACTATCCTATAAAGAATTACGTGACGCATGTCTTGCCCGCTTTGCGCAGCATGACCCCACACTAGAATCAGCGTTGGAACTGTTCGACGCGCAGAGCATAGAGCTGCCAACCAATGATGATGGCATCTTGGCAGGTATCCCCGGTATTATAAAAGATAATATAAGCCAAAAAGACCGCAAGCTCACCTGCGCTTCTAAAATTTTGGAAAATTATAGAGCGTTGTATGACGCGACTGCCATCGCTCGACTCAAAAAAGAAGGCGCATTGCTTGTAGGTCGCGCTAACATGGATGAATTTGCCATGGGAAGCTCAACTGAAACTTCAGCTTTTGCAAAGACAAAAAACCCATGGAATCTCAGTCGCGTGCCCGGTGGTTCAAGCGGTGGTTCTGCTGCTGCCGTTGCAGCAGGCTTGGTGCCATGGTCGCTAGGATCTTCTACCGGTGGTTCAGTTCGTCAACCAGCAGCATTCTGTGGTATTGTTGGGTTCAAGCCGACGTATGGTTTAGTCTCTCGCTATGGCCTTGTTGCCTATGCGTCATCATTAGATCAAATTGGTGTTTGCACTCGTACGGTGTATGACAATGCATTGGTGTTGTCGGCAATTGCGGGCAAAGATGCGCGGGATTCGTCAACGCTCGATTGTGCCCCGCAGGATTTTACGCAGAGCCTTGATGGTTCTATTAAGCCACGCCTTAAAATCGGTATTGTTGAAAACGCGTTACACGCTGATGGCATGCATCCAGAAATTGTTGCTGCTATTGAATCGGCAATTGCGGTGTATGAGCGAATGGGGGCAGAAATCGTTCGCCTCAAACTGCCTACGCTCGATTATAGCGCTGCTACCTATTTCATTATAAGTCGCGCTGAAGCGGCATCGAATTTGGCGCGCTTTGATGGTGTGCGGTATGGAGTGCGAGACAAAAACGCACAGTCTCTTGACGCTCTCTATAGCTCAACACGTAGCCTTGGCTTTGGTGATGAGGTCAAAACGCGTATCATGGTGGGCAATTATGTACTGTCCGCTGGTCATTCGGGTGCTTTCTATGATAATGCGAAGAAAGTGCAGCGTTTGATGCGCTCTGAGTTTGCCGATACCTTTAAAAAAGTTGATCTGCTGCTTATGCCTACGCATCCAACACCAGCCTTTTCGTTTGGTGCGTTTGATCATGATAAGCTTCAAATGGATTTACAAGATTACTTTACCTGTGCCGCGAACTTAGCCGGTATACCGGCAATTTCATTGCCGTGTGGTTTTGTGAGCGAAGGGCTGCCTATTGGGTTCCAGCTTGTTGGTCCGCATGTATCTGAGGAGCTGCTCTATCAAACTGCCCATGCGTATGAACAACAAACGGCGTGGCATACGATGCACCCTGAAGGTTTTTAAGCCTTTATCAGTCATCCCTGCGTAGGCAGGGACCCATGGTTATTACTTTGTTGTTTCATCGAAACTCTTGTTGGCCATACGCGATACCTATTATGCTGTACACACAGTAGAGCATCGTAACACTCAAAATGCTTTGCGAAAGTAATGGGTAATAGTATGGCCATCTTAGAAACAGAAAATAGAACTCTTCGTCTCGGCTCTGACAATTGTGCTATTGCCGAACCAAGAACACTCCAGCATCAGGCGAGATCGAATCTTCCCGGGTCATTCTCGAGAAATCGAGGACCCAGCTTACGCTATCAAGAGAGGGTCTCCGCACATGTCGTAGCAGATCATCAAAGTTCAAATATTCATGCTGTTGTTCGTGCATTGATCTGTTCACTTGTCGTTATTTTTACCACAGCTGGAGCCTTTGATCCAAATCGTTATACCGGTAACGAGCGCACCATAAAACCAGGCTTTACGCCGCCGGGTAAATTGCTCTATACCGTCGGGCAAGACATGGTCGGAGTAAATCTCAATGTTCTCTCCTTCTCTACCTTCAAAATCGTGGTGTCTCTGTTTCCGTTCGTTTTGGTTGGGCGCATGGTTGATGGACGTTTGCAAAGCTGTTTCTACGATCGTGTGCACCATAAAAACATTTGTCAGCTTGATGATGCTTGTCGCATGTTTGCCAAGCATAGCCTTGTGTTTCCTTGCTGCTTGGCAGGCGCATTATCATTTTCGGCTCGTGATGAAGATGTCAAAGCAACCAGCCGCATGTTTATTAAAGGGCTGCCTTTTGTTTTGTTAATGTCGAACCTTATCAAGCGATTCGATGTGCATATTGTAGGTGACGGTTGTTTAAGACCATGGAACGAGCATTTTAGCCGAGAAAAACGTGCGCGTGGCGGTTGGCCGTCTGGTCACTTAGCCTCTGTCTCCTATGCTGCTGCTTTATATGGACATCGTTTTGGTGCTAAATGGGCTGTACCGCTTGGCGCATTGACGGTGGCAGTCGGCGTCTCTTTCTTAAACTGTAATCGTCACTATATTTCGCAAATTTTAGCCGGGGTTGGTCTTGGCACCATCTATGGTGTTGCGGCAAGCAAGCAGGTCGATTTTAGGCTCGCTCAAAATCGCAAAGAATATTGTTTTACCGCAGAGCTTGATGCTGACCACAAAGGATTTCCAGCAATGAAATTTGGAGTCAGTTTCTAGCTTGTATACACAGCATCACTTCTTACCTGTGCACTGAATTGTCCAAACGTGTCCTGCAATGCCTGATAGGCAGAACAATCGGCGGCAGAGTGTGCAATGTCGCCAGGACGTGCAGGAGCAAAAGTAATAGTCTTGTTGTAATCAGGAAATTCTTGTTTAAGCTGCGCAATCAGTTCAAGTAGACTAATGCTGTGCCCTGTGGCGATATTGTACGGTTGGCCAGTCATCAGTTCTGCATCAAGCAGCGCGAGCTGTAGATTAGCTTGTGCAACGTGCTTGACGCCAATAAAATCACGTGTTTGTGTGCCATCACCAAAAATGGTTATAGGCAGATCATGCTGCATGTTGAAGGTGAATTTTGCAACGGCACCCGCATAGGCGCCTGCCGGGTTCTGACGTGGTCCATGCACGTTAAAGTAACGCAAGCAGATACTCTTTAAACCGAAACAGCGAGCATACTGTTGGCACAACAGCTCTCCAATCCATTTTGAATAACCATAGGGCGATGTGGGTGCACATTGCATGGTCTCGACACATACCTCTTCTTGTGGCCCATAGACAGCAGCCGATGATGACAAGATAAAACGCTCCACACCTTCTTGGCGACAGGCTTCAAGCATATTCATAGTACCTATGACATTGGTGTTTTGACACAGTGTTGGGTCGCTCATCGAGCCGGGCACTGAAATATAAGCGGCAAGATGAAACACGATCTTCTTGCCGCGCACTGCTTGCAAGCAGGTCTGCAGTTCGGTAACGCTGCCTCGTATAAACGTAATATTCTCGTGAATATGACTAATGTTGCGTATAAAACCGGTTGAGCAATCGTCAAGTATGGTGACCTGTGCCCCTTGCGCAACGAGTGCTTCTGCCACGTGAGACCCGATAAAACCACAACCACCGGTGACGAGCACAGGAACATTTTTGTAGGGAGTCAGCTTCATTGATTCTCCATGAATTAAGGGCGACGTGGTCGCCGTTGTTGCAGATACTGTTGCCATCGACATGGCCAGCAAGCGGGTAGCTACAGCCCGTAATAAGTCTAGATTGTTCATGCTTCAAGCTCCTTGTATTGGTATGAGCAAGGGTTCTGGTGTTCAAGCGCCTGTTTGGCAGGCTGCACAGTCAAGGTGTCCGCAATCTTTTTACCGTCAAGCACAGCTTCTTGCATGCTTGAATATTTCCACTGCCCATAGCGACCGACTGAGTAGATCGATTCCTGTTTTAACTGTGCCAGAAGGTTATCGAGATTACGTTCGCGCCAATGATCATAAATGACATAGGCGTGCGGGATGTGAATAATTTTTTCGGTAAGAATATCGCGCTCTTCCAACGCTAAAAACTGTTTGGTGAGCACAAGCGCTTGGCGCAGGGTGTCGTCAACCCAAGCGTCAGATTTGTTCATATAAGCAAACTCGCCATAGACCGAGCTGCAGCCTTCGGGTACCATTGAGCGGGCAAAATTATGAGCAAAACCGATACGGTAAAAAGGGTAGTGCGCTTCAGGAAAATAGATCCAGTGTTTATCGGAAATAGCCTCTTTCTGTATACCCAGATTAAAATTGACCACCGTATTGCACAACAGCTTTTTGCGAGCGCGTACTAGGCAGGTAGAGGGTTTTTCGACCAGCAATTGTAATAGTCTATCAAGAGGCATCGTGCTGATAAGATGCGTATAGGGTTCTACGTGACCATTGGTAAAGATGACACACTTTTCTTTCATGTTGATAGATTGTACGCAAAAGTCTGTCGCAATGGGAGCATTGATCTGGTCTGCCAGTTTTTTTACCCATGAAATAATGCCGCCTTGTTTTGGATAGAGGAATTGTGCGTTATACCCAATCGATTGTTCATAACAGTCACGTAATGCGCCTTTGATAATCTGTTCAAGCGAGGTGGAAGGGACGAATCGATCGGTCCAGCTTGCCGTTATCTTGTCTAATGCATAGGCAAAAATTTTTGCTTGGTATGGCAAAAAGAAGTGGCGTGCAAAGCCGGCACCAAAATGTTGCTGAACCCACTGTTCAAAGGTGGTGGCATGCGTACGCCGTTGTGTGCGGTTTACAAAGCCGGCAATGCAATCGACAATCACTTGCTCTGGCAGGCCATACAGGTTTGCCTGAAAAGGATAGCGTGTAAAGGTATGATGAGAATAAATAAAAGAGGCTCGATCAATACTGTTGAGATTTTCAACGCCAACCACCTGCGCAATTAATTCTGAAAAATAAGGATCACTCGCATGTAAAAGGTGTCCGGTAAAATCGAAAGTAAAGCCGTCTTGGGTAACCGAGCGACACAGTCCGCCGATCTCCTGCTCCTTCTCAAACAGACGGTAGGATGAGAATCCCTTCTTTTCTAGATGATATGCGGCAGAAATACCGGTTAATCCGGCTCCAATGATAACAATGTCAGCCATGCTTTTCTCATATGCTTGAGGTAGTCAGCGAATATGTGATGTGGCCTAGTTTATAAAACGAACTGCGTAAAAAGTCTAGTGCTTATTAGATTGGGTAGGCGGATTCTTGTTCTCGACTACCGTCGTTACTGAGTTAATAGCATCAAGCGATAGACAGAGATTTTCATCATTCGACATTGATTGAAATGACTCTGGTAATGCATGTTTTAGAAGATGGAAACGCCCCTTTTTTAGAATATCTTCTTGGTCTGGGGCAATGGTAACAACAAAATAAAAGGTGGTGCTAGGCCCCAATGTTTTCTCTTCATTAAAGGTGAAAATAACGGTCTGCTTATTCGCGCACCAGACGCCATCGCAAACAAGATTTGATTCGAAAGGGTAAAAATCTTTATCAGGTTGTTTGCGGTACAAAGAGGCGGTAAGCTGTTTCAGCTTTTTTGCCCCAACCCATTTTAAATGGAGTCTATGCATAGTGACCGGTTCTTTTGGTCTTTTTTCAAAAGTAATGCTCCCTATCAAAATCCATTTACTATCATCAAGCATCGATAGTTTTGCGGCTCCGTGATACGCATCAAGATCTTGCCAGCGCGGCTCTATGATGATTTTATACGGGTCGTTGGCAACCACTGCGTGTGCCAACAGGCAGAGCAGCGTGACAATTAAACGGTTCTTGTGCTTCATAACAAAACCTCTAGTGGCTTGTGGGAGGGTATACCTTGGCACACCATACCAAACTTATAGCCCGCACGTGAAGATATTTTTTACAGTGAACGATAATAGGTATCTAACCTATATGAATGTGCCCCCTTGCTGACATTAATTTGCAAAGGTAAAGAAAAACGATAGGTATTTTGTTTGAAAATGCGTGGAAATGGAGGATATAATCCTGTTGAAAAGGCTGCGTGCCGTAACAGATCTTCAACCGCTTTTAATATATGCTTTGGCAGTTGGTGGTTAAACTGAAAATCTATAATCTTGCCCGTTTTGTCGATGGTAAGCACTATTTCAGCAGGCGTTGAAAGTGATTGGTGCATGCTGATCGGTTTTGATTCGACTAGCACCGATTTTTTTAAGTGATTAAAGACTTTCGTCTCATAACTTCTGCTGACCATGTCATGCGTGCTGAGTGCGCTTGATTGGCCTGCCATTGCTTGCCGTTCCTGTTGTACGCTTGCGCAAAAGCTTTTGGTGATCTGTTGCAGTGTAATCGGTGGCTGACCAGATGCCGCTTGCTGTTTGTTCTGTGCTGTTTTGTACCAAGGGTTTCTGGGCGTAGCGTATGCTCGCGGTGCCTGTGCGAGCTCTTGTTGCTGCGTTATCTCGGGGTTTCTTATTGCGATAGCGATGCTGTCAGGTCTGTCCTGGCAAGGCAGGTTGAGCCGTGCTGGCGTTGTGGTCCGTATCGTTGTGCTGCTGTGCTCATCAGGTTTTGCTATCTCTGCTTGTGTCTCTTGCTCCGGGCCCGATCTCAAGCTCGGCGTTGGTGTAGTTTCTTGGGCAAAAGTGCTTGCAGCAGATGCGGTGCTTTGTTGCTGTGCCTCCTGGGCTGTCTGATTGTCCAAGAGCGAAGGCTGTTGCGGCTTTTGTGGAGGCAACGGCTTGAAAAGGATTTGCGTGGTGGCATCTTTGCCTTGTGCTGCCGGCACCGCTTGCTTGAGCTGTCTGGTGAGTAATACCGTTTGCGCATGGTATGAAAGTAACAGAGCACACAATACGAATACATGCAGAAGAATCGATGTTATCAGTAATAACCCAGTCGTCTCTCTGTCTCCATACGATTCCATGCGCGCTCCTTTTTTTAAGCGTGTCGTATGGCCACCATACCACAAAAAGAAAGAAAAGAGCTAGGCTCGGAGGTAGGACACGTGTGGAGAACAGATCGATCTGTGCAATAAGCTTATCGCGCGACAATATGTGCGCGATACTGTTTCTTAACGATCGCCCAATCGTGGTGAATCTGATGCGTGCCACCCTGCGGCTGCAGCAAAAACTGTACCATCTCGGCGAAGAACTTGTTACGTACGGGGAAGCTGACCTGATAGTCCCGTAACCAGTGCAGAATAACGCGGTATTGTATCACCGGGTCCAGCAACGCGAACTTTTTTATATCCAACGTATGAACTGTTGCGGTGTGTTCGACCAGTAGGGCGTACTGCTGTTTGCTGTAAGCTTCAAGAAACGACTCGGTCGCTTGTAGCTGTTCGAGTGTATTAGTAAAGGTGGTGGTAAAGCGGGAGTCTGCCTGCTTCAGAGCGGGTAGTACGTTGTTGCGCAGACGATTGCGTAAAAAATCGTCGCTTGCATTCGTCGCATCGGTGATATACGGGATATGCTGTTGGTCTAAATACTCAACAATCTCGCGTTTGTGCAGACATAACAGGGGACGAATATAGATCTCTGACCGTGGTCGCATGCCGACTAGGCCTGACAGTGAGGTACCACGCAGCAAGCGAATAAAAAAGGTTTCCTCCTGATCATCGGCATGATGTGCAACTGCTACATAGTCAGCACCATGCGTGTGGCGTACGCTGGCAAAGAAAAAGCGCCGCTGTTGCCGGGCGACATCCTCTTTAGAGCCATTGTACCGTATTGGGCAGCCAAGATCAGACACGCGTTGTGTTACCAGCTCAATGCCCAGCTGCGCACATGCTGTCTGACACAATGCCACATCTTTGTATGACTCAGCGCGCCATTGGTGGTCCAGATGTGCTGCAACAAGACGAATAAAGCCTTGTTGATGCAGGTCTGCCAGAAAATGGAGCAAAAAGACCGAATCGGGCCCGCCTGATAAACCAAGAATAATCGAGGGTTTTTCGACAAGCCCGTGTTTTTTACTGAACGCTAAGAGTTTTTTATAGTTAGAGAACGAGGTTTTCATGGATATCAGTATACCACGAGAGCACAGCTGCGTATACCGGGTGTAGACGGGAATCCTAGTCAACGTCCGCCGGGTCAAGCGCTTTGGTAGCGCCATTTTTCAGTAACGCTTTTTTTGCAGCTTTAGGAGATAGTTTTACAGTTTTATCGTAAGGCTTGAAAGAATAACCTTGTTCTTGCATCGCAGCAATGGCGTCAGCAGCAGAATTGCCTGCAAATTGGCGCAATGCTTGGTCGAGCTTTTGAGCATCCGTTTTGTCGCTGGCATTGAGCAAGGTTGAATTCGTGCTTACAAATAAAGAAATGACGAGAGGCAAAAAATGTTGTTTCATGGAGTTCTTCATGAGTTTAGCGGGTTCCGTATATAATCTTGTTTTATCTTCTAGGGCATTTATGTCTGCTAGTGAGACGTGGTACGTGTCTGTTTTTCGGAAGATGGTTCTTTTTTGCTAATTCTTTTGGCAGGTTAGCAACAAGAGATGCTTGCCGAGGGTTATCCAGCATTATTTGAGGACGGTTAGCGTTCAACTGCTGAACAGGATCACCAGCATCGGCGGCGGTCAACAAGGTTAGCAAGGTTAATAACATCTGTTGAGCGCTTGATTCAGTGTTAGGCGTCGGTGCTGTATGATCCGATTTTACTCCCGTTAAAAACTCAACGGAGCTCATAGTGTCTGCAGCAGTTGCGGTTGTCTGTGTTGTGCCAACAAGTGATTGGCTTGCGCAGAAGAGCAGGGAAAAAGCACCAGCAGATAGACGTAGAGAAGGTTTCATCAGTATCCTTTATAGTGCTGAGAGATCGTAGCGGGGTGAAAGTGCCAACGATCTCTCTTGTTATTCTTGTTTATACATCCAGATTTTTAACGAATTGGCCATTCTCTTCAATATAATCTTTGCGGCCGACTACATCGTCACCCATGAGGGTAGAGAACCAACGATCCGCTTCAAGAGCATCTTCAACCGACACTTTGAGCAGCGTACGCGTTGTGGTGTCCATTGAGGTTTCCCACAGCTGCTCAGGGTTCATCTCACCAAGACCTTTATACCGTTGTACCGACAAATATGGCTTGCTGATTTGGTTGATACCATCCACCAGCTGTCCAATGCCAACACCCTCTAAGGAGCGGTCTCGGTCGGTAATCTTGAGCGTCCATGGTCGCCCTTGCACTTCATGCAGAGCTGCTAGCTGTGTTTGTATAGTACTTATTTCGGCTGAAGTAAAGAAACTGAGCGGTACGCGCCAGGTGCGATTTAAGAGCATGAATACAATATGCGTTGGTAAAACGGTAGGACGCTCAGTTTTTGGTGCATGTTCTGCCCCTTCGATGCGCGGCCCTTCAAGCGTTATCGTGTATTGCGTGAATTTTCTTTGCAGCAGCGTTACAAGCAGATCATGACCTTGCGCTTCGTTCCATGGGTTTTGCAACAGACATGAAACCAACAGATGACATTGTCGGTAGGTTAGTTTAAAGATATGGCTTGCCTTGGTGACCAAGCCATCATACGCCATAAGTTTATCCAGGAAAGATTTCCAGATAACCGGGTCGACCATCTTTTCGTCAACGGTAAGGCTGGTCTGCTCTCGTGCCCAATCGAACAGGAAGTTCTTGAGTTCAGAATCATCCTTCAGATATTGCTCTTTCTTGCCAATTTTAGCTTTATACAAAGGTGGTTGTGCAATAAAGAGATAGCCGGCCTCGATGAGCGGCTTCATATGGCGGAAGAAGAACGTCAACAAGAGTGTACGAATATGCGCACCATCAACGTCAGCGTCGGTCATTAAAATAATCTTATGGTATCGCGTTTTTTCGATATCGAACTCCTCGTCACCAATACCGCAGCCAATAGCGGCGATTAAAGCGCGAATCTGTTCATTCGATAATATATGGTCGAGGCGAGCCTTTTCAACGTTTAAAATCTTACCACGCAAGGGTAAAATTGCTTGAAAAATTCTGTTGCGACCCTGTTTTGCCGAACCACCTGCAGAATCGCCTTCTACGATAAATAGTTCAATATCTTTAGGCTCTTCGTTGGTGCAATCGGCAAGTTTACCCGGCAGAATTGATGATTCCAGTGATGTTTTTTTACGCGTGAGATCGCGTGCCTTTTTTGCAGCATCGCGAGCGCGCTTTGCCATTTCGGCCTTAAGCAACACTTTTTTTGCGAGCGTTGGGTTCTCTTCAAAAAAGGTGTCAAGAAAGCCGAAGAACCACGATTCAACAAGCCCTTTTACATCGCTGTTGCCGAGTTTTCCTTTGGTCTGACCTTCAAACTGAGGTTCGGGAACTTTCATGCTTATTACAGCAACAAGCCCTTCACGAACATCTTCACTCGAAAAGCTTTCATCTTTTTTCAAGACACCAAATTCTTGAGCCCGTTTGTTGCAAGCCTTGGTCAAGGCACCTTTGAAGCCGGCAACGTGGGTGCCGCCTTCTATGGTATTGATATTGTTGACGAAAGAAAAAAGCTGCTCTCCGTAACCATCGTTATATTGTAAAGCAACTTCAAGCATGTAGATATCGTCGCTCGCTTCATAATGAATAATTTCGGGGAAAATCGTTACTTTTTTGTTATTGATATACTCAACAAATGAAACGATGCCACCTTTGAAATAGAAATCATGCTTTTTGTCGCTCGCTTCTTCTTCAATAGTAATGCGCAAGCCTTTATTTAAAAAGGCCAATTCACGTAAGCGAGCAGACAGTGTTTCGAAGCTGAATTCTACGGTTTCTTGAAAAATGCTTGCATCTGGCCAAAAACGGATCAGCGTACCACGTTTGGTGGTGTCGCCAATAACTTTTAAAGGAGCAAGTGGTTTGCCGCAGGTGTATGACTGTGTATGAATCTTGCCATTTCTAAATACGGTTACTTCAAACGAGCTCGATAGTGCGTTGACCACCGAGACACCAACGCCGTGCAGACCGCCAGAGTATTTGTAGGTGTCCTTGTCAAATTTACCACCAGCATGTAATTTTGTCAGAACAACTTCGGTGGTAGAGATTCCTTCAGTGGGATAGATTTCAGTAGGAATACCACGACCATTATCTTCAACAGAGCAGGAGCCATCGGTGTGAAGAATAACATTAATCGTATCGCAATGTTGCGCTAGTGCCTCATCTACCGAGTTGTCAACAACTTCGTATACAAGATGGTGGAGGCCATTTGGACCGGTTGATCCAATATACATAGCCGGGCGTTTTCGTACAGCTTCAAGTCCTTCCATAATGCGAATGGACTGGGCGCCGTATTCGCCCTTTTTTCCGGAAGAATCATGTGACATGGCTGATCTCCTAAAGTGAGGGCATCCCCTGCATTTGGCCTGGCAGTAAAATTAAGGTATACTGTACAAACTTGTGAAATTTTATTATCAATATCGCTCCACAGATAGTGTAGATGATACATAACTTTTTTCCAGCTAAGCCTACATCATGTACGTAAAGCTATTCAAAAGCGCACTACCAAGAGTTTATACCATTCATGAAAGCAAGCCCATTTGGTGTCGAACAAGATAACCTGTTTATGCAAAAAGCATTGCACCAGGCGCGTCGAGCTGCGCAATTAGGAGAAGTGCCTATCGGCGCCGTCATTGTTGATGTGCACGGAGTTGTGCTTGCGCGAGGCTATAACAACGTTGAACATAAAAAACTGCAAACTGCTCATGCGGAAGTAACTGCTGTTGAGCGCGCATGCAAGCGGCAAGGCGATTGGCGGCTTGATGGCTGTTGGATCTATGTAACGCTCGAGCCGTGCATTATGTGCATGGGGCTTATCATGTTAAGTCGTTGCGCCGGTATTGTGTATGGCGCGCCATCCCCGCTTTTTGGATGTGGACTTGACAGTATAAATCTTCCGTTGTACAGAAGAGGCTCGCTATGCGTTGTGTCAGGAGTTGCTGCGGATGAATCGGCAGAGCTGTTGAAACAGTTTTTTAAAGAGAGACGAATGAGTGTTATACCTAAAAGGAGTGAAAATGGAACAAAAATTTGAAGCGATTTGGCAAGTCCTGCACCAGCGCAAGCAGGAGCTTGAAGATGAGCTTTTGCAGACAAGAGAAGAAAAATTCTCTGATGATCAGATCCAAGATGCAGGAGATCAGGCTTTGTCGTCGACTATGGAAAGCCTTAAGAGTTCATTTCAAGATACGCGTCTTGATGAATATAAACGTATTGTTCGTGCTCTTGGTATGATTGAACAAGGAACGTACGGTATTTGCATAGATTGTGATAAGGCAATATCTGAAAAGCGATTGCAGTCCTTTCCGAATGCCACACGTTGTTTGGCGTGCCAAGAGGCGTTGGAAGAGGGTGAATTTTAATCAAAGAGCGTCTGGTGCTCAGCGCTTTGCTGTGGTATAGTAAGGGACGCGTGCCGATGTAGCTCAGTTGGTAGAGCAACTGATTCGTAATCAGTAGGTCGTCGGTTCGACTCCGATCATCGGCTCCATACTTCGCCTATCCATGCCTGACGGCCTGGCAGGCTTCGTATGGCAGGCCAGTCTTTAGGGACAGAGCAAGCGACTTTATCTAAAAACGAGCTAGATTTTGACTTTTAACCCGTTTTTTGTACCATAAGCAATATATGTACGTTCTCAGTACCCAATAAGTTTCAGTAGGATAGTCATTCTTATGGCACAAGTAAAAACAGCTAAAGTTTCTCCAAAAGTTGAAAGCGGCAGGCCAAAAAGCGCTGAAGCTTCAAAAAAAACTACAACCAAGCGCGGTGCTCCTCTTGCTCACGGCGTAGGACGACGTAAGTCTTCTGTCGCTCGTGTATGGCTTCACCGTGGCGGCAAAGGGTCAGTTCTTGTTAATGGCAGAGCTTACCAAACCTATTTCACCACCGATCTTGCCCGTGCCGATGTAGCAGTGCCATTCAAGGTAATTCCTGGCGCAGAAGCATTCGACGTAGAAGTCAATGTTTATGGCGGCGGTGTTAACTCACAGGCTGGAGCGGTTCGTCTGGGCATAGCACGTGCCTTATTGGCAAATAACGAATCACTTCGTTCAGCGCTTCGTGAGCATGATCTTTTGACGGTAGACGCTCGTGTAAAAGAGCGTAAAAAGTATGGTCAAAAGGCAGCACGCCGTAAATTCCAGTTCGTAAAACGTTAATCTGTGCTGCTGCGCAATCAATCAGAGCAGCCTGTACAGCCTTCTACTATCAGATTTGTCTTTTTCAAACGCGCTTAGTGATAAGCGCGTTTCTCTCTACAGGCTGAATTGCAAGAGCTTATCGGGCTGATTGAGTGCGAGATTGACTCTTGTTTTTTGATCCCTAGGCGTACTAAGATAGGCCAAGATCATTATGAAAAGCGGCGATAGAAAATAAGTGAGTTGGGGGATGAACGCAGATGTGCAGCGTCGTAGGGTATGTAGGGAATGCCTACTGTAAAGATCTTCTTGTAGAAGGTTTGTCAAGACTCGAATACAGAGGGTATGATTCTGCAGGCTTTGCCTGTTTAAGCGCCGATGATAATCGGTTGATGTATGCCAAGTCGCCAGGCCGCCTCATACAGCTGAAAGAGCTTCTTGATAAGAATCCTATGGATGGCTTTATAGGTATTGGGCATACGCGTTGGTCAACTCACGGTACTTCTACGCAGGAAAATGCACATCCTCACTTTGACTGCAAAAAAAGAATTTCCATAGTTCACAATGGTATCATAGAGAATCATCACACTTTGCGCGGCGATCTCTTGGGCAAGCATCTTTTCGTTTCAGATACTGACACTGAAGTTGTTGCTCATTTGTTTGAATCGTTATGTGCACAGTATGCTACCTGTAAAGATGCTCTGTTGGCATTGGCAGCGCGTATTGAAGGCGCGTATGCTTTTATTATATTAGATAATGAGTCTCCAGATCAGCTTATTCTTGCTCGCCATCGCTCGCCGCTGTGTATAGGTATTGGTGAGGGTCAGATGTATGCTGCTTCAGATCCGATCGCTTTTGCTGGCAAGACGAACAAGGTAGTCTTTCTACCTGATGCAACCTGTGCAATCATCAAAAAAGATTCTATAGAGCTGTTCGATTTTAAGGGGAATTTTTTGCCTCTTGAGGTTAAGACGGTAGACTTTGCCTGGTTGGGAGCGGAAAAAGATGGGCATGAGCATCACATGCTCAAAGAAATCTATGAACAAAAACGAGCGATACATGCAACGGTCTCTTCGCTTGCTGCAATGGGTGATACTCTATGGAGTTCTATCGGTTTGACCAAAGAACAGTCCCGCGCCATTACCAGTTTAAGTTTTATTGGCTGCGGTACCTCGTGGCACGCTGCACGTATAGCACAGTTCTTTTTCGAAAAAATTGCGCGGATTCCTACGCGTGTGCTTTTGGCATCAGAATTCCGTTATATGCCCTTTTTCCCTGAACAGAAAAGTATGTATGTTGCCATATCACAATCGGGCGAAACAGCAGACACGTTAGAGGCTTTGCGGCTCGTTAAAGATATGGGCATGGCTACCATTGCGTTGACCAATGTTGCTTCAAGTACGTTGGTTCGTGAAGCGGGTGGCTTTTTGTTAACCCATGCTGGTCAAGAAATGGCCGTAGCATCGACAAAAGCATTCTCTACACAAGTTGCCGCTTTATATTGGCTTGCCAATCGTCTTGCGCTTGAAAAAGAGATTATCACGCCGGAGCAGATGCAGGCGGCAGAACATGATCTTTTTGTCGTGGCGCAAGTGCTTGAAGATACGATTGAACTCTATAAGCACATCATTGTTGAAACGCTTGCAAAGCGCTATGCGCATAAAACAAAAGCAATATTTTTGGGACGCCATATTAGCTATCCATTTGCTATGGAAGCTGCGTTAAAATTAAAAGAGATTTCCTATATTTTCTCGCAAGGGTATCCGGCTGGTGAACTCAAGCACGGACCGCTTGCCTTGGTTGACGCCGAAACTCCAATCTTTCTCTTTTCTCATCAAGACCCGTTGATTTACCAAAAGCTCGTTGCCAATGCGCAAGAGGTCAAGGCGCGCTCGGGGCATATCATAGCATTTGTTTTTGAGGGTCAGGATGAGCTGTGCAAGTTGGCTGATCAAGCCTTTGTTTTCCCACGCGTAGCACCATTACTTGAGCCTCTTGCCATGACCGGCGTTATGCAGTTCTTTGCATATCAGGTTGCTAAAGAGCTCGAGCTGCCGATCGACAAACCGCGTAACTTGGCAAAATCGGTGACGGTAGAGTAGAAGAGTTAAATTTTTAGAATATTTTTTGATAGGCGGCACTGATTAATCGTGTGCCGCCTATTCTTGCGTTTGCAGATCGAGGATGACTAATTATATAGCCATATGTGGAAGTTGAGATGCGCTGCAAATAGTAGCCACAGCAAGTAAGGCATAAGCAGCAGGGCTGCCAGGGGCATTTTTGAATAAGATTTGATAATAAGCAATGCAACAAGCGTGATAATCAGCATTATGCAGGCCAACGCGCTACCAATCAAATGGTACGTAAAAAATAAAGGAGTCCAGCACCAGTTTAACATGAGCTGGGCAATAAAAAGTTTTTTTATTGTGGGTAGCTCAGGGCACGGTTGTGCTCTCCAAAAGAACCAGCCAGCGGTGGCGATCATTGCATATAAGATGCTCCATGCTATCCCAAATACATAGTTTGGAGGCGTCAATGGTGAGCGATGCAAGGTGGCATACCAGGTATCAACGCCGCCTTTAGTCGAAAGGCCGATGATGAAGCCAATTAATACTAGCGATATAATAGATGCTATCAGAGATAGAAGGCTTTTATGCGTTGCATTCATGATACGCCTGCGTTCACTAAAAAGTTAACAATAATTCTAATCTCGATCTACATTGTTTGGAAGTCTCAGTGGTGCAGCAGCTGCAATAGGAGCTATGATATACTCGAAGAGAGTAATGCTTTAATTAATTGTGCAATAGAGATTGCTCCGTGGAACTCTTGGGAAGGTTTAGAGCTTGGTCAATAGCTTCAGTGACTACAGGTTGTTCGCCTTTTTTTATTCTGTAGGTAGCGCAGCCAGAACTGTTTGCAACGAAAAGCAGCGCTTGCTTAAGACACAGAGATGCCGAGGAGGTTGCAGGGACGATTGCGGATCCAAAACGATTTCGATTCTCGGTTGTACAGTTTTTTTGGTGCTCTTCTGATGGTAATTCTATAGAGGAAAAAAGTATGGCTGAAGGCGAAGGCGTTAGAGAAGAATTAGCATGGAAAGAGTAGGTGGAAGATCGTTTTTCTCCCGCGGCGGAGTTGTACCAGTTGGTAACGCGGACAATCGGGTCGCGAGAATCATTAGAAACGGCTATAGAACTGAAATCATAGTCCTTAGGGTCATGTTTAAAAAGTGACACCGATTCTGTATAGCGAATTTGAACAGCGGATCGGAGATCGTCGTACTCAGCAATGGGTTGGATAAGAGGCCCAGGTATATGTCTTGCGCTACCCTTTATGCTGCCTATACATAACAAACTGCCGGTAAGCGCCATGCAGCACGCAAAAATTCTATTTTTTATCATGATGGTATCCATTTTTCGTCCTGTGATTGTATAAAATATATAGTTCGACCATTTTAAAAATGCCGTGAAGAGAGTAAGCTAACCCCTGGACTTAAAAAAACCGGGAGAATTGCTAAAATGAATTTCATGGAAAAGCTTACGAATAAAAATAAAGTTGAACTA
>JAFEAZ010000011.1 GCA_018266085.1 Candidatus Babelota bacterium | reverse complement strand
GTCTGGTACAATCGTAATTATCTGTTCATTAATTGAGGTGGCCGCAACATCACCAACGCTAAACCGTTTTATCGTACCATCATTGCGTCCAGGATACCCTTGTATAACATAGAGATTGCCACCACCGTAACGTGCTACGTCGATAGCCAAGCCGGTTGTTGATGCTGCGTCAAGATGCACGATTGCGTATTCATCGCCGCCTAGCTCAACGGCCGTCCATGCAACCTCTGCCGATGAATGTGCAAAGCGTATGTCACGGTGGTCGCCTGTGCGATACAGACCGCGAGATGTTGCAAGAAATGCTATTTTGTCAGAGACAATGACATCGGTAAAGCAACCAAATTGATGTAATAAAGAGAATTGAGCGCGCTCTGCAAGTGTCGTTTTTTCGATATGCAGATTATTTGGCTTGAAACAAGAACGTGTAAGATCTATGCGATCAAGACTCTTGTCCGTTAAGACATAGAGATAATCACCATCATGCACTAAACGCCGCACAAAAGTATAAGAACCGAATGGTATAAATATTTTTTTAAGTAAGTCAGCTCGCTCTATAGGCAGGCAAGGATCCCATCCCGCGCCATCGGCATCAGCATACACAGCGAGTCCACCGCTGCCACCAGCAAATAACCATGCTTGCGTATCGGTTGCTGCACTCGTAATAGCTTCAATGGTGCCAAGCGACGCTACGGTGCCACCGCTATAGTGAACCAGGCAAGCAGCATCTTTTTTTAATGCGTCAGATAGTATAGGGCGCACAACCCCCATCTCGTCCCGTTCAGCCATTATGGCAATTGTCATTGCCTGATAGCCACCTACAACCATGCATGATTGATGCGCAAATCCTGGCATGCCAACGTGGATGTCTGTGTGCGCACGGATGCCAGTGGTATCTTTTGTATAGGTATCGCGCAAAAATGATACGAGCCCTGCATGCCTTTTTGGATCACCACTGCCCCAGACAGTTTTTTTTAGAATTGCGCGTTCATCAGGGTTTTGTGAACGAGAGAGCAGCGTAAATGAACCGCCAAGATTATCGTAAAAAGCTGCTTGCAGATAAGCATCGTCAGATTGATAAACTTGGCGCCATGCAGTCCAACCTTTGATGATACCTTTGCCGTCAAAAAGAGCTTGCGAGTGGTAAACGCCGGCGTCAGGCTGTTCTCCTCCTACCACAGCAAAAATAGCATCATGTTCAGCAAAGATAGTCGTTATAGGTCCGGCAAGAAGCGGCCCTGCACCAACCTGCACGCAACGATTATTGTTGAGAGATGCTTGTTCGGCAGTTTCAGTTTTTTTGCGCATAGCGCGCCCACGAAACGTAGGATTTTCTTTAGGGCCAAAGAAAGTTTCTGGCTCCTGTTCAATCGCGGCAATGGTGCCTATCTGTTGACCATCAACATTGAGTGGCAGTGCAGTAACTGTTTGTTGTGTCATCTGGCCATCTGCGCAACCACCAACAACAACGACATACCAAAGATCGGTGCTTGTTTTAAAACTCGTTATCTTATGAATAGTGACACGTGAACCGGCTCCCCGTGTTGCTATGATTGTCGACGATGTATTAACAACTGCGGTATGCGTAATGCATGGTTCAAGATCAAGACTCTGATGCGTATAGCTTGGAGCTGTTTCTGATTCAGAGCAAGTATGCGTGACCATTTTCCCAACCAACAAAGCACATGCTCCATCCGATTGTTCATTGCCCGCGGTAACATCTAGCCCAACAAAAAGGCGCTGTAAGGTGCCATTCCAATGCAACGCGACGGTTTGCCCGACATGCGCGAGATGGTTGCCAATAGCAGCCGCTTTGGTGGTGACATCAATAGGCTGAGCGCTTATCAGTTTTGGCGTGTGACCTAACGGGATCTGGTTGAAGTGCCATTCGGTTGACTTCTTTTTATGTCTTTCCATTTCGACGGAGCCAAAGCTTACCAGTGCTATGCCTGAACCTTGTTCGCCAAAGAGCCCTTTTTCTGGTTTGACAGCAGCAAAGACACCATTTTGGAGCCCTTGAGTACCCTCTAGCGCAACAATTCCAGCAGAAGGTTTACCAGTAGCATCACAAAGCGCATCAATGGATCGTAGAAAAGTACCCGTTTGGTTTGCGGCCATGTCGATCATGACGAGCGCTGACGGTTTTTGCGCTGTAACTGCCAAAATGCGTTCAACGCCGGGACGTCCAAAGCTGTCTGGGGTAATCATGCCAGATAGATGCGTGATTTCTTGATCAAATAATGGATTCACGCTGTTGGCAATAGTATTGAGCGTTACTTCTCGAGGGGCGGCTGGCAGCAGCTGAGCGCCTGCCGACGGGGAACGCATCAGTGATTGTTCGCCAAGACCACTTTCCGTTGCTCCACAACTCAATGCGCCGGTAGCCATGTTAAAAAAAGTAGGCCCAAGGGGTATTTTGAGTGAAGATATAACAACGGCGCAATAGTTTGTTTGTATGAAAAAAAGAAATGTTAAAGCAATCGATTGAAGACTATAACGCACATAATACATATTCATCAGTTCCTTTATCCGTCTCAATGCGTTCTGACAGGATGTACGACAGAGACCTAGTCTACGTAGATTTATAAAAAGCTCTAGTCATAAAAAATATACAAGGCGTTGTTTGCAAGTAAACTTTGCATACTTTCATTTTTTGTGTATTTTCAATTATGCATGATCTGCTTGTTGAAAAGCTATTTCAAGCTCTGTTTTATAATAATGCCCTATTCTCAACCAGAAATGATTGTTCTGTTATGCATGCAAAAACCTTTTCTGCAACCACTATTGGTGTTGACGCACGGCTTGTAGAAGTTGAAGTTGATATATCGCCAGGTCTTGTGAATTTTTTTATTGTAGGGCTTCCTGATGCTGCTATCAAAGAAAGTAGCAAGCGTATACGTACAGCATTAAAAAATTGCGGATTTAAGCTTCCGGCTAAAAAAATTACGGTTAATCTTGCTCCTGCAGATTTAAAAAAAGAAGGAGCTTTGTTCGATTTGCCTATTACGGTAGGTATTCTTCTTGCAGCTGAGCAATTGGCGCTTTCTCCTGAATTTTTGCAAGAGACGCTCTTTTTGGGTGAATTGTCCCTTGATGGCGCCATACGCTTTGTCAAAGGAGCTCTTGCAATAGCCTACGATGCGCAACGATTGGGCAAAAAACGTATTATTGTTCCAATGGTCAATGCCAAGGAAGCATCATTAATTAATGGCATTGAGGTGATAGGGGTCAGTCACATTACTGAGTTGATTGAATATTTACGCCAAGATCTTGCCATTGAGCCCACACCCAATAGCTTTGAGGCATTTCGAGCGCAAACAGCGCAATCGACGTTAGATTATGCACAAGTCAAAGGGCAGTTTCAGGCAAAGCGGGCTTTGCAGATTTCTGCTGCTGGCCGCCACAACATTCTGTTTATAGGGCCTCCTGGATCGGGCAAGACGATGCTTGCCAAGCGTTTGCCAAGTATTATGCCTGACATGACATTTGATGAAGCGCTCGCTACGAGTAAAGTCTATTCAATTAGTGGTAAACTTGTCGATTCGCCACTCGTCGCGCAACGGCCATTCCGTGATCCGCACCACACCATCTCGCAGGCAGGTCTTGTAGGTGGAGGTTCATGTCCACAGCCGGGTGAGATTAGTTTGGCTCACAACGGCATACTTTTTTTAGATGAGCTGACTGAATTCAAGCGCACAACACTTGAAGTGTTACGCCAGCCGCTTGAAAGTAAAGAGATAGCGATTGCGCGTGTGCATCATGCGGTTCGCTTCCCCGCAAATTTTTTGCTCGTTGCGGCTCTTAATCCATGTCCGTGTGGTTTTTTGGGGGATACAAAACGTGCTTGCACGTGTAACGCGTTCCAGGTTGAGCGATACCTTGAAAAGCTTTCCGGACCTCTTCTTGACCGCATCGATCTGCATGTGAACGTACAATCAGTACCGTATGAAACAGCAGTGACTAAAACAGGCGCCTGTTTGTCGTCGGCAACTATCGCCGAAAAAGTAAATAATGCAGTCAAGGCGCAGCGCGCTCGTTTTTCTGATGACACTACGTGGAATGCCACTATGAGCAGTGATCAGGTTGAGAAATATTGCCTACTTGATGAGGCTGCGCAGCAGGCGCTTAAAAAAGCATATGATGTTTTGAACTTAAGTATGCGTGGGTATCATAAAATTCTGAAGATTGCCCGTACTATTGCTGATTTTGAATTAGAAGAGACTATTAAACTTGTGCATATTCAAGAAGCATTGACCTACCGCTCACTCGATCGTTTTATGGAAAATAAAGGGTAATGATTAAAGGGCTTGGTGTTGACGCCGTAGAGATTCAGCGTTTCATACCGTGGGTGCACTATCCGCGCACGCAGCTTGCCCGTATCTTCAGTGTCGCTGAGCTCGATTACTGCTTTACTCTTTCCGCATCTATCGATACTAACCATGCTGTGATAGCACAGCGCTTGGCGCTTCGTTTTGCCGCACGTGAAGCATTTTTTAAAGCGCTTTCCGGGTTTGATCCAGCTCACACGGTACCATTTCTAACCGTTTGTCGACATGTTGCAGTCCAAAAACATGTGTCCGATGCCATTAGTTTGTTGGTTGATTGGCAGGCATTGTGCCAAGCGGGACTTTCTCTTGCAGGTGATCACGTAATCATTCATTTGTCTGCAACCCATACGGCGGTGACCGCTTTTGTTACCGTGATCATTGAAGGTGAGTAGCTGTTAAGGCAGTGTTACGGTAAATGGCACGTACACTTTTTCTTGTCGCTTGAAAAGGTACAGATTAACGTGCTTGATTGGCGTGCCGGTCGGTACAAACATGTAGCGCGATAGGCGTTCATATGGCAGCAGTTCAACGACTTTATCTTCGCCAAAGAATTTTTCACCTATTTTTGTTTTTACAAAATGATTGCGCGCTGAAAGCCATGCGCCAATGCCGATGATAGGCACTAAGACCGGCCATGCAAAAAAGACTGACAAATAGGCTGGTCCTGCCAACAGTGCCAGCACTGAGCGCTGCGTCTCTTTGCATACCTGTTGTGCAGGCATAAGCTGCAGGTCGATTGCGCTTGCACGAATCAGCAATTGATCGGTTGAATCATTTAAAATAGTTATTTTTATTGGTTGATACCCAAGATTGACTAAATTGCGACCAAACTGTTTATGGGATTCGGCGCCACTTAAGCGTTTTACGCAAAGCTCTATCCCATCACGCTTTTCGCTATACGTATTTCTAACAAGAGGCTTTGCATGTTGTTTACTGCAACCAGCAAGCAACATCAAAAGAGAGAGGCCAAAAAACTGAACTGGTTTGCCATAGCTGAACATGAGACAACGATTCCTGCTTAGATCTGCGTTTTTTACATATTGAGCATTCTTTTTATTTTACAGAGTTAGTTTATAATAAATACCGATATATATCAAAAAGCGTCCTACTATACGCCTTTTTTGGCCGTATTCTCTAAAGGGTTTCTATGCGCGCGACACAGATGCATATTCTGGTAGTCACACTTATTTTCTCTACCCTCTCTATCACAGCTAAGTCACGCACGGGTATCTTTTTTGAAGGATGGACTGAATTTAACAGAAAAAATCTTAATCTTTTGCGACCTAAAAATACCAAAGAGAGTAAAGAGAGCGCTCTTGGCACAGACAAGTTACCTGTTGCAAGATTGCGCGACATTCGCGGTCAACTACCGCAAGAAATATATGATCTGTGCGATTTCATCAATAACAGCCAAGATTTTATTAATGCTGGCGCAACACCGCCAAAAGGTATTTTATTAGAAGGCCCGCCAGGTACTGGCAAAACCTCCATTGCTCGAGCTCTTGCCGGTGAACTTGATGTCCCTTTTGTTTCCGCTTCAGCTTCGTCATTTATAGAGCTCTATGTTGGTACTGGGCCACAGCATGTGCGCGCTCTTTTTAATAATGCACAGGCAGCATTGACCAGAACAGGCGCAAGCCATGTGATTATTTTTATCGATGAGCTTGATGCGATTGGCAGCCGTACGGAATTTAATGCGCACAGCGAGACTAAAAACACTATAAACGAGCTGCTTGTGCAGATGGATGGGTTCAGTTCCGATCCTCGCGTTATTGTCATTGCCGCTACCAATAATGTTGACAGTATTGATGAAGCGCTCAAGCGCCGAGGGCGATTTGATTATATTGTCAGAATACCACTGCCTAATGAAACATCACGTCTAGACATTTTAACCTATTATCTTACGAATGCTCGCTTTCATCGGTCACTTGCTGGCGATGCTAGTTTGATGCAGATTGCGCAACAGACAATCGGTTTTTCTGGTGCTGATCTTGAAGGGCTAGCTGATGATGCTGCCTTAGAAGCTGGGCGCAATAAACGTAGAGAAATCTGCCAACAAGATTTGGAGTTAGCGCTTCAAAAGCGTTACAAGAATGGTAGGTAACTCATCTCAAAGCAACTCAGATTCGATGCCTTCATCGGCAGGTTTATCAGTCTGCAGTTCATCTTTATAAAAAAGATAAAGACCAACAAACATCACCACGCTTGAAACATAATAGTGCCATGTGATCACGGTACCTGATAAAACCCAGCCATAGAGCGCAGCAATGAGTGGTGACATAAAGCCGGTAAATGAAAGAAAGGTTGCTGTATACTCGCGCAATAAATATGCGTAGAGGGTGTGGCAGATGATATTGCTGATGAGAATAACAAATCCGAGAAACAGAATAAAATAGACAAGATTCTCTCTGCTTACCGTTAGGCACCCTTCAAAAACGGCTGCGCTTGCCAGCGAAAGAAGACCGCCGGTAAACATACAAAAGCCATTGACCATCATCGGTGAATAACTTCTGTCACGCACGAGCTGACGAATAACAATCCAGCTATAACTATGACCTGCGGCCGAAATAAATATCGCTAGTTCTGGCCAAGAAACATAGAGAAACTCCCCGAGAGATGCTTCTTGTGGTGATGTGGTCATCAAGATCGGTATAACACCAATACACCCAATAAAAAGCCCTATCCATTTGTTACG
The DNA here is from genome assembly GCA_018266085.1 of Candidatus Babelota bacterium. GTDB lineage: Bacteria > Babelota > Babeliae > Babelales > Vermiphilaceae > JAFEAZ01. Next base: position 11,965 of record JAFEAZ010000011.1, on the reverse strand, counting down.
CGACATCCGTTCTTTAAAGATAAAGTATGAATAAAGGCATGACATAAAAGGTGCAGCATTGTATAAGAACATCGTTTTTGCTGCGCTGACCTCTTCAAGCGCCCAATGGCGCAAACTATATGAGAAAAAGATGCCAAAAAAAGCGACTTGGACAAAAAGCCAAAAATCTTTGCGTTTAAAAATAAAATGCTCTCGAGCGTAGAAATATTGATATCCCAACAGGAGTGCGCCGGCAATCGCCATACGTATGCCCGTTAAAAACATGGGCGTGGTAAAATCTAATAACATTTTACTGGTGGTTACCGAAGCAGCCCAAAGTGCATGTAAAATAACAATTAATATCATATTAACTCACATTCATCCGTGTAGAGCTTAATTAGTAAAGCCTAGTATTCATCTCTTAGTATGCATTTTTGTAGATAACCTTACTACTTAAAAAACTATTTTTTTTGTTCTCGTTATTTATTACATGATACTGCTGTCTATGATATCTTTAATTAATAGTTTTTAGATAGGTCATTGTTCTCATAAAGGTTATTCGTTTATGAATACGCTTACGCTCATGGTAAGTTGCCTGCTTTCAGTTTTTTCTACCGCTGTTATGAGTTACATAGCAATGGCTACTCCTATCGGTCCTTGGATAGCCCCTACATTGGTGTTGCTGGCAATTGTGCTTATGCGCATTTTAGGTGCGCGTGGATCGTTTGATACGAAAATTGCTTACGCGACAACATCAGGTTCTGTAGGAGGCATTTTAGCAACTGCCTGTGGTTTTTCATTTCCTGCGATCTACTTTATTGATCCTGATCTCTTTAGCAGCTGGATGACTACGCCGTGGTACTTTTGTATTGGTTTGGGTTTGCTCAGCTTTCTTGCTGGATGGTTCGGCATCTGGATAGCCAATGGCGTCGAGCAAAAACTGATCGTGCAAGAACAATTAGCCTTTCCTATTGGGCAACTTGTACAAAAAATGATCGTAGCTCACAATAATATTCGCAAGGCATACGAACTACTTGCTGGTTTTGTAGGGACGGCACTCTTTTGTGTCATGCAGGATGGCACCCGTTTTTTCAAAGGGCTTTTTCCCAAATCGTTATTATTGCTACCAGCTCAGCAATTTTCTGTTTTTAGTATAACGCCTATCAATTTTGATTTATGGCCATTATTATGGGCAATCGGTTTTGTGACTGGGCATGTCGTGGCGTTTCCGCTTATAGCTGGTGCATTCATTAAATTCTTTTTTATGGAACCGATCAATAAAATTTGGTTTCCTGCCTTGCCGCCGATGGAGTTTGTACTCGCATTTTGTGGAGGCTTGGTGTTGTCGGGTGCTGTTGTTGGCTTTATAGAAACACCAAAAAGTCTCTATAAGGCTGCTCGTCGCATTATAACGGGAACAACAAATACGCAAGAGTCATTAAAGGCTACCATTACAGCGCAACGCATGCTGCTTGCCGAGCTTGCCCTATTAATTATACCCATGACAGTTTTTTTATCGTATATGGGGCTTACTCTGTCAGTACAGTTCTATCTGCTCATTTTCGCTTGGATTTGTAGCTATCAAATGGTTTTGGTTGCCGGCAAAATTGGGTTAGCTCAGCTTGGTCGTTATGCTACTTTTGTTATGGTGCCAGCGCTCTTTTTATTTGATCTGAAACCTCAGCACCTTATTCTTATTGCAACCTTTGTTGAATTAAGCGGCGGAATTGCAACCGATATTCTCTTTGGGCGTAAATTGGCTTATGAAGCGAAGATTCCATTGTCGCAGGTTCGTCAGTACCAGTATTTGGGCCTTCTTATCAGTTCGATGAGTGTAGGCATCATTTTTTGGCTCCTGATTAACCATTTTTCGCTGGGATCTGCAGAGCTTTTTGCGTATAAAGCGCAAAGTAGAGCATTATTGTTGAATGTACAGCAATTCGATTATATCGTTCTGATAATTGGCTTTATCTTTGGCATGCTTCTCAAGCGATTCAAAATGAATCCAGCGCTCGTTTTGGGCGGACTTTTGATGCCGCTGAACATCTCTATAGGCCTTATTTTTGGGGGGCTTCTGTCTTATGCTACTCGCAACAAAGAGGAATGGTATCCTTTTTGGTCGGGCGTTTTCGCCTCAAATTCCTTATGGATGCTGATTAAAACGATTGTATAGAGATGGTTTGTGTAGCTAGAAAAGCTCATCTTTGGCCAAATTGTTCCAATTTGAAAATAAAACATGGTACGCTTTGTGTATGCGTTAACTTGATAGAAGTTTGCTATGCAAGGGAGATTCATGAAGCGTACAGCCTTAACCCTGTTTTTATTGAGCTTGTCCTGTGTGGTTTTTGCTGTCGGTGACCTGACTATTATGAATAATACGTTGGGTCGTTTGCGTTTTAAAATAGTACGCAACGGAAAAGTTATCCTGCGTTCGCAAGCAATTGAACAGGGTAATGCGTTCAAAAGAAGAAGATTTTTGAATGTTGGCGACCAGGTTACTTTCCCTGTTGCCGACAATACTAGGGGTCCATTGCTACCAGAAGAGTATACTGTTGGCAGCCTGAATGGCAGAACTGCAGATGTAACAATGACTTGTGATAGCAGTGGTTGTACAGCCAAAGAATCGTAAAGGAATAGTTATGAAGTGCTTTCGTATGGTATGGAATTTGCTGAGTCTCACTTGTTTGACAGGATTTATGCATGCCGTTGATCTGCGTATTTCTAATACCTCAAATAGATCGATTTGGGCTACGGCACGCAACGAGGCTTCGGTGACAGACCTAGTGCATGTAGCGCCAGGAGCGAGACGTGTTTTTGTAGAAAATATTACTCCCAATGATACGCTCACCATGTATTTTGATGGAGGCGCGCGCGTATGGGGCGTCTATCGCATAGTGCTTGGCGGGCAACGCAATGACCCTATCGATCTTACCTTTGCAGGCAATGCGTGCGAAAATTTTGAGCTACAAGATATTTTGGGTGAGCCTGGTGAAGGTGGCTATAATTTGCAAGATCTGTATGAGAAGCGGCCTCTTGAAAAAAGATGTCCTATCGGCTGATATCCTATCGCTTAAGAAGCTGTTTTGCCAAGCTCAATGAGGTACGCTTCAATAAAGTCTTGTAGGTCGCCATCAAGCACTAAATCAGGCTGCGGCGATTCATAATCGGTGCGGTGATCTTTGACCATCTTATAAGGATGCAAGACGTATGAGCGTATCTGAGAACCCCATTCGATCTTTTTTTTCTCAATAGCGGCATTTTTTGCGTCTTCTTGCTCTCGATGTTGCTGTACCAACTTGGCTTGTAACATCTTCATTGCCGTAACACGATTTTGAATTTGTGAACGTTCGCTTTGGCATTGTACAACCGTATTGGTGGGCAAGTGTGTTATGCGTACAGCAGAATCTGTCTTGTTCACATGTTGTCCGCCAGCGCCCCCTGCGCGATACGTATCGATGCGCAGATCATCAGGGTTAATGACGATTTCTACTTCAGGCACTTCTGGGGCAACCGACACGGCTGTAAATGACGTATGGCGGCGCTTATTAGAATCAAACGGAGAAATGCGTACGAGTCTATGAATACCCTGTTCTCCTTTTAAGAGGCCATACGGGTTTTTGCCACGAATAAATAAGGTAGCCGATTTAATGCCGGCTTCTTCGCCATGCTGTATATCAACAATATCGGCTGGTAGCTTTTCTCGCTCACAAAAACGAATATACATACGCAAAAGCATATTTGCCCAATCTTGCGATTCGGTGCCACCTGCGCCAGCATTAATATTCAAAAAACAGTTAGCTCCGTCTTGTGGGTCATTCAGAAGAAGTGCAATTTTAAATGAGGCAATAGTTTTAGCCAACTGCTTTATCTCATGGGCTATTTTTATCAATTCAGATTCATCATGCGCAAACAGGTTGACCAACTCATTAAGATCGGCATACGTTTGAGTAACATGCAGATACTGATCTCGTTGTACTCGTATACGTTGGAGCTCTTTTAAAATCTCAGCTTGCTGTGGATGTTGCCAAAAATTTTCTTGCGACGTTTGAGCGGTAAGATCTTGAAAGCGTTGCTCAAGGCCGGAATTGCCCCAAAAAATTTTTATGGTTGTTATGTTGGGCTCAACAGCTTTTAACTGTTCATGTAAATCATCAATAAGCATCTGTGTAATTCCATGCCAAAAGGTTAACAAGTGCTATGAGTATACACGATGCAGACAATTAAGAGAAACCGTACGATCTAATTCGCTGCAAAACCGTTTTTCATCGGGGTTTAACAAAGCATACCATTGTAATGTGTTGCAAAAAAATGGGCTGTCTTGTTAGGGTACTAAAAAAACGTAGTGATCATTTAAAAATTAAGAAAGATGCCGTAATGAAAAACCTTCGACATCTTCGCAGAGTGTTTTTAGTGGCTGCCGTATCAACAATAGCACAAGCAAAAGATTGCTGTTCAGATACCTGTCATTTTTCGACTATAACTGCATTTGGAGATAGTTATACCGATATTGGCAATGCGCCAGCGCGACCAGAGTCGATATGCCCTAGTGGTTCTGGTAATTATGCTCCTGATACCAATCCCGGCTGTAGAATTTGGATACAAGGTCTGGCAAAAGATTTGTGCACTATCATTAGACCGTCAAGTCAAGGAGGCACGGACTACGCTTTTGCAGCGGCAGGCGTAACAACAGCAGCACAAGTACTTGCGCAGGCAGAGTCATATGTTAAAAATCCCAATGCGCGCTTTTGCAATAACCTTTTTGCTGTTCGCCCATCCATTCAAGATTTTGTTACAGAGATCATTATTAATGGGGCGACACCGACACCTACATTCATAGAGTCAGTCGTTGAGGCTACTGTACAAACAGTACAAACGCTGCATGATGCCGGCGCTTGTTATATTGTACTTCCCAACATGATCAATCTTGGGAATTTACCAATATCGGTGGTAGATGGCCCAGCAGAGCAAGCAATTGGGGCACAAACAAGTAGGTCCTTTAATGCTGAATTGTTGAGCAAAACGAATGAGCTTTGTTTCGATGTCATTCAAGTTGATGCCTTTGGTCTTGAAAAAGAAGTCTTTAACAATCCATGCTGCTTTGGTTTTTCTAATCTTACCGTTGGCTGCTGTTGCCCCTGCCCTCTTTCTGGTACTCCTGCACCAGACTGTTGTTCTTCATATTACTGGGATCTACTCGATCAAAGTGGCAAAGCGCATAAGCTTTTTTCTGATTATGTCTCTTCAGTGCTCAATGGACCGATTTGTTATGCCCACATGACCGAAATGCCTTTGGAGTCAATCTATGCACACAATGTAACGCTTAAACAGCAGCTTGCTCCTGTGCGTTCAAACGATCTAGAGTGTCCTACTTTTTTCCTTGGTTCTAACTACTGCCCACTTTTACAACAACCAACTAATAAATGTTGTTCCGGCAAACAAGAAAAATCAAAGAGCTTTGCTTTACTCGCGGGTGGGCTCTGCCCAGTTACAGACCACTGTGTCAGTGGTATCTCGTATGGTTTTTCTCGTCCTCGATCATATGCATCAAGTAGTTGTGCATTTACTACCAATATGCACACAGTATCGCTCTTTGCAAGCCAATACAATGATGACTACTATGTCAATATGCTCGTTAATGGAAGTTCTTTTAAAACTTCTTGCGCTCGCGCTTTCAACCTTGGGCAAAAACGTACACAGGCTCGTGGTTCAACTCATGGAAATCAGGTAGGAGTTACTACTGAAGGTGCCTATTATTTTGTTCAGGGCGATACTGTAGGTGTCAGCCTATTGGCAGATGTAGAATTCAACCGTATAAAGATGCATGGGTACACGGAGCATCACGCTGGTAGCGCGAATCTTGTCTATAATGATCGTACTCGTTATTCAGCTATTACAGGCTTGGGGCTACAAATGACGGCTCATACGGACTGTTGCTCTGGGGATATGATAATTAATCTTTTTAGTATGGTACAAAAAGACTGGAAACTGCATAACCACCCAGTACAATTTCATGTAGCAAGCCTACCATGTAGCCACGCGGAAGTTCCCTTCTGTTTGCCCTTTTCTGTAGTCATGAATTCCGGGCTTGATGCAAGCTTTACCGGTTGCAATGGCATGGTTGCCACAGCTGGGTTTCATGCAAAAATTGGTGCTCAGAAGTATTTTGCGACCGTCTTTAGTTGTGCGCTCGGTTGGAATTTCTAGATTGGACAAAACAGATTTGACTCGATATGGTAGCTGCACATTCTATCGTTTATTGACTTCTTTTTAAAAAGGACGAAGCAATGATGCAACACCAGAAGCGTTACATTCTTTATGCGCTCTTTTTATTAGCATGCACTTCAGTTGTACAGGCCGAAGATTCCGTCTGGATATTATACCCTGAGGATCGAGCAGCTTCCATTTCTGGTAATCCGCTCATGCTTGAAGGAAGAGCATCACAAGTCGGTTTTAGAGTGAGACTTACTATCAACACAACAGAGATAGGTTCGGCAATCACAGACGACAGCGGCTTTTGGAGTTTTACAACCTATGATGTCTGGGATGGATTGTATACGGCAACAGCTGATCTTATGGATTCTCGTGATGCGATTATTGCTACAACAACGATTTCATTTACTGTTCATAACCCTCCAATCATATCAATAGAAAACCCTGAGGACGGCGCTATTGTTGGTAACCCGGTGACCGTCTCCGGTAGGGCATCATTGCCATTAGCAAAGGTCATTATATAGCTTGATGGTGCTCCGATAACAGATATTGAGACCGATGGCTTTGGTAACTGGGTAACTTTTTTTGACCTTCCTTCAAATGGTGCTCACACAGTGGTGGCTGACCTCACACCGTCAGGTTCATCTGAAGCAACTGCTGCTATTTCAATTACCGGAGCTATGAGTTTTGGCGCAACGGGAACGGCAGGAACCACCGGCGCAACAGGAGCAACAGGAGCAGCGGGGACTACTGGAACTACCGGCACAAGCGGGACTACTGGAACTACAGGAGCGACGGGCAATACAGGTTCAATCTTACAGTTTGTATGGGGTGCTCCTGGAACCTTGACGGCAAGCTCAACCGGTTTTATGGCAATAGGTTCTAGTGCGACAAAAGTTGGTGCAACTAATGTACAGCCCATTCGTTTAAATAATTTCGTAACAGCTGTTTCTATATCAGCTAATTCTTCGGTAGCGCCAGCAGCGGCTGTGACTTTTACCGTTTTTAAAAATGGCATAGCAACGTTAATGGCGGTCACAATTCCTGCCTCTGGAACCTCAGCAGTTAGTACTATTAATCCTCAATCTTTTATGGCTGGCGATACTATATCGTTGCAGGTAAGCACCGGAGCTTCAACGCAAGCCGCTAACCCTACCGTGGTTGTTACCTTTCAATAAATTCGAAAAAGAGTGCGTGTTGCTGTTTCCATGACAGTAGCATGCTGTTCTTGCATTTAAAAATATGAATACGTTATTTTCATTTCATTCAAACTTTCGGTACATCTGACTCATTTGCAGAAGAAAGCTCTGAAGCGGTCACGCTTGCATTTAATCCAGGGACTACAAGTATTCACTTTACAGCAACGCCATCTTTGTAAAAAGCGCGTGCCTTTGTAGGTGTTAAAGCTTAATAATCTTCTTGTTGTGTAAATACTAATGAAAGGGCTAATAAAATAAGGTAAAAATAGCGACCGACCTGTTAAATAACTTGGGTAATGACTGGCAATCCCATAAAAGGACATTAATTATGTATTATGATACAAAAAATGTACTTAAGCTGTTTGCGTTATTTGCTGTAATTTCAACGAGCGCCTTGATAGCTTCTGATTTTATTACGATAACAACCCCTACAAATGGGTCTACTGTATCGGGCTCTCCTCTGAGCGTCACTGGTACATCGTCACAACCAAATGCTCAAGTTGAGTTTCTTTTTGATGGTGTTGATATTGGCTCTATTACTACAGATGAATCTGGTAACTTTTCTGTTTCTTTTGCGTCGATTCCAAATGGAACCTACGCGATTACTCTCAGCCTTCTTGCTTCTGACGGTACTACGGTACTTGCAACAACCACCATCTCTTTTGCTATTGTAAACCCAGCAACCATTTTCATTACAACGCCGAGTACTGGTACAGAGATTTTTATAAACCCAATTACCGTTTCCGGTACCGCGTCTAACCCTTCAACAACGGTACATATTTCTGTTGATGGAAGCTTGGTAGCAACAACCACCACCGATGATTCTGGCAATTGGTCTTCCACATTTTATTTAACATCAAATGGTTATCATACAATACTAGCTGAGCTCATTGCATCAGACAGTATCGTTGCAACTAATAGTATTTCTGTTTTGACCACTATAATACAACGAATTCTCAAAGGATATGTCCCAACAATTGGCTCAGGATCAGGTCCAGGGTATACCTACTCGAATTCTGGCTCGATTACCAGTATTACGGCAACAACACCGTTTGTCTTTGCTCCGGTAGCTATTGCCACAGGCAAACAATCATCAGGAGCCTCAACGGTAACTGTGGTGTCAGTGTCTAACTCAGGATTAGATATTTCATACAGTTTAGGTACAGAAGGCATCTATTTCCTTTTTGCAGCATTCACGTAAGAAAAAATGCGTTTAATAACATTGTTGATAATTTTTTTCTCAATAAAAGGACATTATTTATGCATTTCGGCACAAGAGGTATAAGAAGTCTATTGGTAGTGATCTGCATGTTGGCAAGCGGTACACTTGTAGCATCCGATTTCATTACAACAACGTCACCATTAGATAGTACGACCGTATCAGGAACACCGTTAGTCGTAACAGGAACCTCATCTCAACCAAATGCGCGGGTCGAAGTTATTTTTGAAGGTACCGATATCGGTTCTATTACCACTGATGAATCCGGAAATTTTGGCGTTTCTTTCGCATCTGTCGCAAATGGTGTCCACTCTCTCACGCTGAATCTCTTGGCGCCTGACGGTGTTACTATTCTTGCAACAACCGCCATTTCTTTCGCTATCGTAAACCCCGCAACCATTACTATTACAACGCCTACCGATAGCCTTGAGATCTTTAGTAATCCGTTCACCGTTTCAGGGATCTCTTCCAATCCTTCTGCAACAGTGAATGTTTCTGTAGACGGTAGTTTGGCAGGAACAACAACAAGCGATGAGTTTGGTAACTGGTCAGTTAGTTTCTACCTATCATCAAATGGCAACCACGCTATACTTGCTGAACTTGTACATGGTGGAACTACTGTGGCGACTCATACCATTTCTATTTTTGCCACCATTATACAATATATTGTCAAAGGGCTTGTACCAACAATAGGCTCTGGTTCTGGGCCAGGATTTACCTATACAAATTCAGGTTCGGTTGTCACTATCACGCCAACAACTCCGTTTGTCTTTCCGCCTACGGCGCTTGCTACGGGACAAAGCTCAATGGGACTTTCAACGGTTACCGTAATATCTGCATCTACCACTGAGTTAAACCTTGGATTTAGTTTAGGTACAGAAAATATATACTTCATTTTTACGGCTTTTTCGTAAAGCGAGGAATCAAAGGTGAGCTTAGCACAAAACTGTTTAGTTCATCTTTGACGTGTGATGCTGAAACTAAGAGTAGACGATATAAGGAGTATCTATGTTATCGCATACAAAAAAAAAGCAAAACCATGCATATTTGGCAGTTTTTTTAGCCTTTGGCGTAACGGCACATGCTTCAGATTTTGTAATTATTACAGACCCTGCGCAGAGCTCAACCGTTGTTGGTAATCCACTCGTAATAGCAGGCTCTTCATCTCAAGCCGGGCTTGCTGTCCGTATTACCGTAAACACCACTGAAATAGGTTCGGTTATAACTAACGGCAGCGGCGACTGGAGCGTCAATCTCAATGATGTCAATGATGGTTCTTACACGATTACAGCAGATCTTTTGGATGGTAGCTTAAACATTCTTGCTACCGATACCAATTCATTTACCGTGCAAAATCCACCCTCCATTTTTATTACAAGTCTTGCCGATGGAGATATTCTAGGCAATCCTATTATTGTACATGGCAGCGCTTCATTGCCTAATACAACAGTAAACGTTTCAGTAGATAGTGTTGTTATGGCAACGACAACTACTGGCAATTCTGGGGAATGGACCACCTTTTTTAATGTCCCTACGAGTGGCATTCATACGTTACTTGCCGAGCTTATTGTAAGTGGCAGCCCTGTTGCGAGCCATTCCATCTCTCTTACTACATTGATTTCTGTCGGTACTACTGGCACCACAGGAGCAACGGGAGCCCAAGGAGCTACCGGTGTAACAGGAGCAACAGGTTCTCTTGGAAATACAGGATCAACGGGAGCTCGAGGCGCCACTGGTGCTACAGGAGCAGCTGGCTCTGGACCCATTGCGTATGTCTGGGCTAACAGCGGTCTATTGGTAGGTACCGGCAATAATTTTATGAGAATCGGTACAGGAGCACCAAGCTCAGTAGTAGAACAACAGGTGAGAGTTCCTGTTGCTGCCAATGCAAAAGATTTTTGGGTACGAGTTGGCAGCCCTGGACTGAACGGCATCACCGCCACCATTAGAAAAAATGGCGTTGATACAGCTCTGACGGTTTTTGTCCCAACCAGTACAGCTAGCACCATAGTGACAGGTGTTAATGTTCCTTTTGCAGCAGGCGACTTAATCTCTTTAAATGTAATAGCAGGACTTCTCGCTTTGCCTTCTGATATCACCGCCGGTGTGACACTCCAATGATAATATAGTTCTATTTCGAGAGTGGGTTCTTTTGAGGAATCCACTCTCGAAATAGCAAAATGCATTCATAGATTCTCATTCCTTTTTTTATGTGGTATGCATATCGCAGTAGGTAATAAGCACATAAAAAAAGAGTGTATTTATCATGAAGCAATATAATCGCCATGCCATAATCTTTTGCACTTTTGCGTTATCATTTTTCGTTCGATTGACACATGCATTTGAAGATAAAGCTCTTCTTGTGGAGAGATTTAATCAAAAAACGCCTCATGTATCCGATAAAGACTATGAAACATTGATAGAAAATCGACACTTAGATTTTGTCTACATTCCCCGTACAGTCAAAAAGATCATACGAGAGTTGCACGCAACATATCCGGAGCTTGCTGAAAACGAGCCAACCTTCTCATTGTGTATTGACACTCAAACGAATATTGCGCTGCGTGAAGCTGTTATTCAAGAGATTCAGCATGTACTTAAGTGTCTGTTTTTGCTGCCCTATGATCAGCACGTTTTCCAAGAGCATGCATTGTATGTCATAAAGAGTTACAGAAATGCTCTTGTTTCTGGCGACGCTGCAATCTTTATAGAACACGAGCAAGATAATCACCTTCGGGTTGTGTGTACTTGTTTAATGCATGATCTTGTTCGTGTAGATAAGCGTTCGTTTGATCAAGGAACTATTAAAGACATGTTATCACTTGACTCAATTGATATTGGGCCGATTTGTAATGGCATGTATCGAGGCGATGTTTGTTGTCGAAGAGGGTCAACTGGCGCTACTGGTTCAACGGGCCCTGCTGGCTTAGGAACAACTGGTGCAACGGGAGCTACGGGACCCACTGGGCCTACAGGACCAACTGGTCCAGCTGGCGGAGGAGGAAGTTCAACTGGCAATACTGGCTCAACGGGTGCCGCTGGGTCTACGGGAGCTACGGGCGCAACTGGAGCTGTTGGGCCTGCTGGAGAAGCTGGTGCTATGGGTGCGACTGGAGCTACGGGTAATACAGGATCCGCTGGTAATACGGGTGCCGCTGGGTCTACCGGAGCTACCGGCGCAACTGGAGCTGTTGGTGTGACCGGTACTACGGGTACTACAGGTGTTACGGGAACAACCGGAGCTACGGGTGTGACCGGTACAACAGGGACAACAGGTACCACTGGCGTAACCGGTACGACGGGAACTACAGGAACTACCGGCGCAACAGGCAACACTGGTTCAACGGGTGCCACTGGT
>JAFEAZ010000010.1 GCA_018266085.1 Candidatus Babelota bacterium | reverse complement strand
TTAATTTCAGACGAGAGCGAAGGAACGTCCACCGAGTTAAGTCACCATTCTAGACAGTGTCACGTCTGTCGACCAAACGCGCTCTTTTCTAAATAAGTAGTTCATATCAACCAACCTTTGTTAAAGGAAAATCTATGTACAAACACATAGCCCTTATTGCCCTTCTATTGCCATTTTCTGGCTATGCAATTACCAAACAGGAACGTAAAAATGATATCTTGCAAGAGTTAAAAAAGATAGAAGATCGTGCCATGTGGTACAGAGATTTCGTCAAAAACAACTATTGGGCAGCAGTTTTTAGCAAAAAATCAATCGTCACCAACTTGGATGAGCTTTACCAGAGAGCGATTGCTTTAGAAGCGGAACTCAATCAGATAGAACTAGAAATAATGCAGGAAGAAGCATGTTCAAAAAAATAATTATCATCCTACTTGTTCCCTCATTAGGATGCGCTGGCGAGAAGACGTATTCATGGGTGTCCTATTTAAATCCCATGAATTATTCGTTTAAGGGTGCAGTTGTCAAAACCGCATCAACCAATCCTGGTGACTATGTGGGTGGCTATACTGCGACTAGAGTTTCAGAAGCAGTGAAGGACACCAAAGAGATAGCAGAACTAGTCCTGGATCCCAAGCTGGTTGGAGAAACTACATACGAGTTCACGAAAGGCGGCACTTACGGACTCGTAGCAGGGCCCGCGATTGCCATAAAAGATGGCGTCGTTTACATCAAAGATACGATTGTAGGGCACCCTTATGCGACAGCGGTCATAGTTACAGCTACTGCGGGAACCGCTGCCTATTGCAAGTTTCGGCCACTTACTGAAGAAGAACAGCAGAAGAAGGCAATAGAGGAAGCGAAAATTAGAGCTGAGTTGCGCAAAGCTCGAGAAATCGAGCAGGAAGATATTTTTGCTGCTGACTACCGCACCTGTCTTAATCGTCACGCCTATGACAATGGTTCATGTAATGACAAGATAAAAAGATGTCATTCCCCTGCACGCAATCTAGCAATGTTGAATAAACAAAGAGAGGAAGGCATAACCAACGCGTACAGGAAGCATCAACCATGAAAAAGATGTTGATCGTATTGATACTTCCCTGTTTATTGGCAGCATCAGACAAAACGTCCCCACAAAAGCGCTCTTTCCCCAGGAAAGTATTCAATAGTTTTAAAAGAGAATTTAGAGATGATCTCTCTGCAGGGCAAAAAGTAGCGAACGGCGCGAATCTTGCAACATGCGGAGCAGCCGGGGGTTATTTAGGATGGAGTGGGGCATGCAAAATAATTGCAGCTATAAGTACAGGAGGTTGTGCGGGGATAGGTATGGCAGTTATGGCAGTTGTAGAAACCGTAGCGGGTACAATGGCCATAGGAAAAGTTGGGGACAACGTAAATGCATATATTGATCCAACATCGATAGAAACTCCTCAGCAAAAGGCATCAAGAGAATCCAATACCAGAGCAGCGATCGCCGAAGAAAAAGCTAGTGCAACCTTTAGACGTTGCTTGAGTGAGCATGCACATTGTCCTGATGTGAATGGATTAGGCATACCTAAAAGGTGCAATTCTCCCGCAAGAGACTTTGCCATGATCAATGACAGAGAAGCCGATCGAATGATAGCTAATTATTTGAAATTCACTCAAAACAGAAAGGGCAGTACATAAGAGGCATTCATTAACAAAGTAAGTCGTCGTATTTCACACACTCAAGAAAGAACCTCATGTTAAGAAAATTAGCAACAATAATACTTTGCATTTCATCATTTGTATCTGCATCGGATTCAACAAAGATAGCATCACGCTATCTTATGGCGTCAAGTCAGAGGTATAACGTTACATACAAAGGCAATAATGACTTTGAGGTAAATGGTCGACTTGTTAATCCATGCGATCTTGACCCGTCTTTGAGAAACGTGAATCCACGTCAACTTAACGACCTATTCAAGAGCAATAGCTCTAAGCTCGGAGTGAGCAGAATTGGGGCTGGCTATGCACTAACACGCCACGAGCAATTAAGAGGCGGCGGTGGCGGTGGAGCATGGCTTGGTAGCTGGCTTGGTTATGGCGGCGTCATGGCCGGATCAAAATTGATTACAGCAGGTCTTACATGGGGAACTGCCCTTGTTTGCCCTCCTGCGGCCCCATTCGTTGCAGCTATATCCGATACTATCTTAACCGTTGTTGCTCAACCAGTTGCTATCACTGCTGGTGTAGCGGGTGGTATCGCATTAGGCACAGCGACAGGTCCTATTTGATATGGACAAGACAATCACTGCCATCAAGATCTGTGCAGAGTTCATTATTGCAAGCATATTCTACAGTAGGATGGTTTACAAAGAAGAGTTCATGTACCCACTGACTTCTTACATTCTAAGTTTGATGTTCTGGTACGGTCTTTTTGAGCTAACGTTCTATTGGCACGTATTACGATAAAACAGTACTGTTTCCTTCAGGGCAACGGGTTTCTTTTTGTGGGTACCGTTGCCCTGATTTTCTTGAATAACTCATTAGGGAAGCCTGCATTTCTTGATTATGCAATATAGAGCTCTCCGGCGTAAAAATACAATATTTATTGACAGCAATTGGGAAAGACTTACATTTAATTTCAGACGAGAGCGAAGGAACGTCCACCGAGTTAAGTCACCATTCTAGACAGTGTCACGTCTGTCGACCAAACGCGCTCTTTTCTAAATAAGT